>NZ_JBVHZH010000054.1:17931-39456 GCF_055574515.1 Streptomyces sp. NPDC029466 | reverse complement strand
AGAGGGGGGGGGAGAAGAAGAGAAGGCGGCCGAGCCGAAAAAAAAAGGGGGGTGGTTCCCCCCCCCCCCCCCCCCCCCCCCCCCCACCGCCGTTTTTCCGTCGGTGCGCGGTGCGTTCGCAGTGGTACCGGCCGGCGGCAGCTGTCAGCCGAACGCGCCGTGCTGGGTGACGTCGGGCGCGGGCCGGCCGGGGGCCTCGCCGCCGGTGGCCGGGGTGCTGCTGCCCTTGCCCGGGGCCTCGGCTCCGGCGGCGGTGGCGGGCGCGTCGGCCGTCCCCTTCTTCTCCTGCCCGGTCTTCGGGGGCCGTTCCTCGCCGGGGGCCGGTTCCGCGACCGCCGGCTGGGTCCGTACGCCCTTGGCGATGCCCTCGCCGCCCCGCGTCCTGGCCTCGCCGGCCTTCGCCGGTCCGAACGGGTCGGGCCCCTGCGCCGCGGTGGAGGTCTCCCAGGTGTGGCCGACGACCGGCCCCCGCGACTGGCCGCCCCCGCCACCGCGCTTGCCGAACGCGCCGCCGAGGCCGTTGGCGAGCTGGCCGAGCGCCATGAAGCCATAGGCGACCTCGGTGCCCGACGAGGACGAGGAGTGGGCGGAGTTCCTGGCCGGTGACGCCTCGTGGTGTTCCTCGCCGCCCTTGTCCTCGGGGGGCGCGGCGGCCGCGTTCTCCAGGTCGGCGGCGGCCAGTTCGAAGGCCGGCAGGGAGTCGTCGACGGACCGCTTGAGGCGGTGCCACTCCCCCGCGAACGCCTCACCGGCCGGGCCGTGCCAGTTGGCCGCGGCGGCGGTGCCGACATGCCGGTCCAGATCGCGGACCAGGCCGTCGAGGTGTTGGCCCATCTCCCGCCAGCCGGCCGCCGCTTCGTGCAGGGCCTGGGGGTTGCGTCGCTCGCTCACTTGACGCTCCGCATCATCTCGACCAGCTCGTCCTCGGCCGCCTGCGCATTCGCGACGGTCTCCTTGATGCCCCCGCCGACCTCGGCGAGCCGCTGCTGAAGCTGGACGAGCGCCTGCTCGGCCTGCTCGTACAGCTCACGGAAGGGCCGGGCCTCCTCGTCGCTGCCGAAGCCCTCCCGCAGGGCCTCGGCGTCGGCCCGCCGTCTGAATGCGGCCAGCTGCCGGCTCAGTTCTTCCGCGCGTATCTCGAAGGTCGCACCGAGCTTGTGCAACTCCTCGGTACTGAGCCGGACTTCGTCGGACATCATTTCTCCCCGAATTGAATGACAGCTACCTGCCAACATCGCCTCAGGTCTAGCACACCCGCAATAGGCCGGAAGCACTCTCCGGAGCGGGCGGACAGCGAACCGCGGAATGCATACGGAGCAATATGCGGCAATACCGACAACCCCCGCCTTGACGACCTGTTCACACCCGTCATTAGACTTCAGGACGCCGGTGCAGCACATGCGGTTGCTGTGCCATCACGTTCAAGGGGGCAGGGATGAGCAACGAGCGGCAGATCCAGGACGAGGACCTGATGGACGTCGCCCAGGATCCGGAGCAGGCGCACCGGCTGCGTAAGGCGCTGAAGGTCCTGTCGGACAACCCCAACGTCGGCGGCAAGCTCCAGGAGATGGCCCAGGAGGTGCTCTCCGGCCGTATCGGCATGAAGGACGCGATCCAGACGCCGGGGTACATGGACGCGCTGGGCGACCGGATGAACGAGATCCGGCGGGCCGCGGAGAACCAGACCATGGCGGAGCGCGAGGAGTCGCGCGAGAAGTTCGCCGCCTGGCAGAAGGAGCAGGAAGCCAAGGAGGACGAGGAGCGCGCCGAGCGCGACGGCCCCTCGGGCAACATCGTCACCACTCCGCGGCGCGGCGGCCGGGGCGGCGGGCACCGGGGCTGACCCGCTCTTCCGGCGGATGGTGCGCGCGGCCGGACCGGCGGCGCGGCGGCCGACGGGCAGCGCGACGGCCGGTCCGGCAGTGCGGCGGGGGCGGTTCCTTTCCCCGCCGAAATCCATTCAAAGAGTCCATAGAGGCGATGTGGAAGAAAGCAGATCGGCCGCCGGATTCATGGGCGGATCTGCTTCCTTTCCGCACGCCGCATTCCCGTTTTCTCCACAACGCGCCGCAGGGACAACGCACTTGGCGCGGGCCTCGCGAGTCACCTTCCGCGATCACCCGGTAAGGGGCCCGGCCTGCGTGTTCCAGTTCCGGCACAGCCGCCCCCGCACCGTCCGGGGCATGCGGTCCGGATCATAGGATCGAGCCGGTACACGCAGGAATCCACAAAAGTGGAGACGGGATTGATGGGGGACGAGGAAGCCATGAGCGCCTCAGACGAAGGAATCGCCGCAGCGGCCGGATATGCGCCTCATCCGTACGTCGGCGGCCGCACCACGGTGCTCCGCGCGCTCGCGGCCTGGCGGATGCGGTGGCCCGGTGCCCCGCGCGTCATCGTGCTCACCGGAAACCCGGGCAGCGGGCGCTCGCGCCTGATCACCGGCTTCCTGATGATGTGCGATCCCGGCTACCGCAAGCAGCTGCCGCTGGACGATCTGGACCCGGCGACCGTGCCCCCGGACCTCCCGGCGCCCGCCGTGCCGAGCCCCTCGGGGCGCACCGCGGCACAGTTGTTGTGGGTCATCGCCGATCATTTCGGACTGCAGGCGGACCGCGGCGAAGACATCTTTCCCGAACTCGCCGCTCGTGAAGAGCCGGTGACGATTGTGGTGCCGGATGTCGACCGGGCCGGCCCGGTCCGTGCCGCGCACGAGCCGGCCCGCCTCGTACGGGACGTGCTCAAGCCGCTCGCCGCCACCGAGACGGTGCAGCTGCTCGCCGATGTGCCGCGCGAACTGGCCGCGGAACTGGCGGAGGCGCTGCCGTCCGGCCAGGCCCAGATCATCGATCTCGACGCGCCGGAGTGGGCCGACCCCAAGGGGCTGGTGCTGCATGCCGAGACCGCGCTCGACCCCGGCGCCGGGGCCCCGGAACTGCCCTTCACCACCGACCCCGCCGTACGCCGTCCGCTCGCCGAGGCCCTCGCCCGGCGCGCGGACGGCAGCCGGCTGACCGTCCAGCTCGCCGTGCAGTCGCTGCTCATGCAGCCGGAGGGTTTTGACCCGGCGGACGAGTCCCTGCTGCCCGCCACCGTCGGCGAGGTCCTCGACCTGCATGCCCGCCGGCTGGACGTCGATCCGCAGACGCTGCGGCTGCTGCTGGCGCCGCTCGCGTTCGCCGAGGGCGAGGGGCTGCCCGTCCCGCTGTGGGGTGCGCTGGCGACTGCCGTGGCCGGACGGGACATGAGCCAGGATCTCGCCGACGGCATGCTGCTGGCCGCGCCGTTCATCCAGCCGATCGAGCCGGACACGGACGACGCGGACGACACGGAGGACACGGACGACGAGACGGCCGGGGACGGTGCCGGCGACGGCCGTACGCTGCTGCGTCTTCAGCACCCGGGGATCGCCGAGGAGATCCGCTCCGGACTCCCGGACGTCCGGGACGCCCAGACCAAGATCGCCATGGCGCTGCTGGATGCGGTGCCCCAGCAGAACTGGGCCAAGGCCGATCCGTACATCCGCGATCATCTCGCCGCCCACACCCTCGAAGCCGGGCTGCTCCCCCAACTCCTCACCGACCCGGGCCTGTTCGCGCATGCCGACCCGGTGACCCTGCGGGCCGCCATCGAGGCCGTACCGCTGGAGCAGCTGGGCGCCCCGGCCCGTACGTACCTGCGGACCGCTCCGTTGCTGACCCGCTCGCAGGCGCCGGCCACCATGCGGGCGGCGTTCCTGGAGAGCGCGTTCGTCGAGGACGGGCTGGTGCCGTACGCGGAGGCGCTGCACACCCTCGGCTTCGACCTGCCGTGGCGCACGCTGTGGAGCGTGCCGCTGCCCGGCGTCCGCGCCGTGACGACCGGTTCCCTGCCCCAGGAGGACGGCGCGGGCACGGCGGCGGAGACGGCCCCGGACGCGGACGGTGCCGGATCCGGATCCGGAGCGGAATCCGGCGGGGAAGGACCGGCACCGGCGCCCGGCTCGGCACCCGCGCTCCGCCCCGTGGCCGCCTTCGTCGTCCCCGAGGGCACCCCCGGCTCCCGTACGGTGCCCCGCCCGGACGGCGACGCCTCCGAGGACGGCGGGGCGCTGCTCCTGCACGATCTGCTGCGGCCCGGATATCTCGACGCCGACCCGGCACAGGTGCAGCTGCCCTCCGAGGAGACGAAGGCAGCGGCCCCCTTCGGGTTCAGCCGGGGCGCCGACTATCTGCGGGTCTGGACCCGCGCCGGCCAGGAGGTGGTGGCCGCGCTGCTCTCGGACACCCCGCTCACCGGCGTCGACCTCTCACCCGACGGGGTGCTGGTCGTCGCCACCGAACGCGGGGTGACCGCCCGGCAGATCCTCGCCGCGGCTCCCGCGGCCGCCCCCACCGTGCCGGCCCAGCGCACCGGCGCCGCCGACACCGCTGCTTCCGACGGCCTCGAAGGAGACCACTCGTGATCAACCAGGCGCAGGCACACGCCACCGCCGCCCGCTGGCTCAACCCCGAGGGACATCAGGGTCCCCCGCGTGAGGTGGCCATGCAGGAGTTCGACCTCGGCTGGGTGGTGTGGGCCGTACCGCCGCCCCCGGAGGTCGACCCGCAGACGGGGCAGCGGCGCCCGCCCGCCGAGGTCGGCGCCGCCTGCGGGGTCGTCGACCGGGCGTCCGGCGAGCTGACGGTGTGGCCGTCGGTACCGGTCGACGAGGTCGTGCGGATGTATCAGCAGAAGCACGGGGCCGGGTCCGCCGCTGCTTCGGCGGCCCCCGCCGAGCCGCCGGTCACCGGCCCCGGCAACACCGCCGTCGCGACCTACGCCGACCCGTCGACCGGCGAGGAGACCAGCCTCGCCCGCGTTTCGGCGCCCGGACAGCCGCCCGCCGAGTTCCAGCTCTACGACGAGCTCCAGCGGCTGGGGGTGCAGCCCGGGAACGTCCGCGCGGTGCACACCGATCTGCGCTCGGCCCTGCTGCCCGGCGGCTACCCCGGCGACTTCATCCTCCGCACCTTCCCGAACGCCACGTTCTCCTGCACCGAGGGCTACGGCATGCGGCCCGAGGAGCGCGCCGAGGGCGTCGCCGGACTGCTGCGGCACGTCGAGATGATGCATCAGCTGGCGGGCCGGCAGGCCCCGCCGCGACCGCACCGGGTGCCGGTGCCGCAGCGGGTCGAGGCCGCACCGCAGATGCGGGACGTGGCCCTCGGCAAGCACCTCGTGGAGGTCTTCGGACCCCAGGGCGTCACCCGTCCGGACGCCGATGATCTCGCCACGACGCAGCTGCCCGAGGCGACCAAGAACACTCTGGTCTGGGCCGGTCTGCCGGCTCAGGTGCCGTTCTTCTTCACCGCGGACCGGCCGGCGGCCCCGCCCGCCGGCGGGCTGTTCCCGGACGTGGCGACCTACCTGCGCGCCACCGGCACCGAGGCCAAGGAACAGACCCTGGCCACCCTCGCCGGCTACGTCCGGATCGGCACCGACGGCCTCTACACGCTCGCCGTCCAGTGCACGGCCGCGGAGGAGAACCAGAACCTGGTCGGCACCGTCTGGGCGGTCCAGCCGTCGTCGGGCGGCGGCAGGTTCGTCAACCGCACCCTGTCCGCCTACCTCCGCTCGCTCGCCCTGCTGGTCACCACGCGCGCGCAGATGCAGGGCATGGACCCGTACGCGGCGGGAGCGGCGGTGGCCGCCTTCCAGGAACAGATCGCGGCGATCGACTCCTGGGCGCTGGACGACGACAGCAACTGGTGGTCGCTGGTCATCGAGCAGATGTGGCACGGCTTGTTCTGAGGGACCGGGGGCTCCGGGGGCTTCGGCCCCCGTCTCCCCCACCCCGGCCGTCAGGGCAACAACAGCCAGTCCGAGGCGAGCGCGGCCACCAGGCCGATGCCCAGCAACCAGGTGCCGAGCCGGGTGCGCCCGTGACGGCTGAGCTCGATCACCACACCGCAGAGCACCAGCGCGGCCCCGTACACCCCGACCACCAGCACCGACGTACGCGACGCCAGGCGCACCACGAGCACCCCCGCCATCGCGGCCATCAGCACCGAGGCCAGGACGATGCGTATTCGCCGAGCTTGACGGGGCGTCAGCCCCACACGGCTGTCGGGGAGGGGCTCTTCATTGCCGGGTACGTCCATGAGCGGGAATGCTACGGGACGGGTGATCGCCGGGCGGGGCCGATCCCCGGGGCCCGGCCCCGGGCCCCTGCCCCGGGGTCAACTCGCCCTGTGCGTGGGCGGGTCGACCAGATGGGCTCTCCTGAAACGGATCCCGTACCGGAACCGCCACCGCTAGGTGCTCAGTGCTCAGTGCTCAGTGCTCAGTGCTCAGTGCTCAGTGCTCAGCAAATGATTGACCAGCGGCGTACCAATATTTAACCTTCCCTTTCAGTATGTGATCGCGGCGCCCACATCCGCGCCACCCACAAGGTTCACCAAGTTCACCAATGCCCCAGGTGGGGCAATTCCCCAGAATCACAGCGCAGTTGCCCTCCCTCGATTCCCACGTTCCCTCCACACCTCTCGCCTTGACATGCCTGCATTCAGATCACCTAATGTGGGATCGTTAAGAACGCGACAAGTATCGCGCGGGACACCGCAAAACGGGGGCAATGGTGGCAGGCAAGGCGTTTGACGTCGATCCGGATGTGCTGCGCACGCAGGGCAACGCGTTTGTGCACATCGGCAGCAATTTCTCCAAGGCGTCGAAGAAGCTTCAAGACGATCTTGATGGCCTTGGCAGCCCCTGGGAGAACTGCGACTTCGGCGATATCTTCGAAACGATCTACACGCCCATCAGGGACGGCATGTTCGAGTCGATGGACTCCCTGGGCGAGCGCCTCGAAGGCATCGGCGACAAGCTCCAGAGCATGAGCGACTCGTACACCGAATCCGACGAGCAGGGCATTCACACCATCAGCGCGGTGGGCCGCCCGGCGATCTGACGGGCGGTGGGTCGGCCGGCCGTCTGACGGGCGGTAGGCCACTCGGCCATCTGACGCCACCCTGTCCCGCATGGGCCCGGGCACGGGACATTCGCCCCCGCCTAACCCTCCCCTCCTCTTCCTCTCCCTTCCTCTCCTTCTCCACCACCCTTCCATTCCACTCCGCAATCGGTCATAACTGCACGGGGGACGATCACTGTGTCATTGACGCTGCCAGGCGAGGTAGCTTGGGTCCTGGACCTCCTCGGCTACAACTGGCCGGACGCCGACGAGGACAAGCTCCACGAATGCGCGCAGGTCTGGCGCAACTTCGCCGAGTCGGTCAATCAAGCGTCCTCCCAGGGCTCTTCGGCAGCCAATCAAGTCGTCTCCGCCAACTCCGGCGATGCGATCGAGGGCTTTTCCCACGAATGGGGATCCTTCTCCGGCGGCGGGGACAGCGGGGACAATTACCTCCGCGACGCCGCCGCGGCAGCCGAGGTCATCGCCCTCGCCTTCGACGCGGCCGCCCTCGCCGTTCTCGCCGGCAAAATCGCGGTCATCGTCCAACTCGTCATCCTGGCCGCCGAGATCATCGCGGCCCAGGCCGCCGCACCCTTCACCCTCGGCCTTTCCGAACTCGGCGCCGCAGGGGCCACCCAAGCGACCCGCGTGCTCGTCCGCCAGATCCTCGACAAGATCAAACGCGAGGTCATGGAGGCGGCCACCAAGGCGATGGAGCACGCCACCATGGACGCCATCAAGAAGATGGCCAAGAAGGCGGTCTCCAAGGAAGCCCGCAAGATCGCGGCGGACTATGTGAAGAAGACGGTCAAGGAGACCGTCAAGGACAAGGTCGTCGATCAGGCGAAGGAAATCGCCCGGGACAAAATCATCGAAGAGGGCAAGGCCAAGGCCCAAGAAGCCGCCACGGAGATGGCCCAGAACGTCACACAGCAGGGCATCGAAAGTCACTTCGGCGCCCGCGACGGAATCGACTGGGGCGAAACCGGCGACATCGCCAAGGACAAGGCCGGCGAATACGTTGACGGCATCAAGGAAGGCGCCCAGGACTACAAGGACGGCGTCGCCAGCCTCGCCGACCCCGGCACCTACATCGACCACGCCAAGGAAGACCTCACCAACCGCGGCCTCAACCACGCCCAACGGCACGTCGACCGCCGCACGGGCGGCGCCGCCACCAACAACCCGGACGTAACAGACGAGGTCCGCTCGGTCTTCGGCTGATCCGGCATCCTATGGATGGGCCGCCTGAAGCGCCCACGGTCCGCCCCGGATGCAGTCCGCCGGAACGCTCGGCGCGGCGGTGAAGAGCAGCGCTCCTGTCGCTGCACGCCACGCACGCAGGCGCGCAGCATCGACGTGCAGCTCATGCCGTAACACCTCCCCTGAACAGGCAACGGCCCGCAGCTGGAAAGCTGCGGGCCGCACCTTTGATGAAACAAGTTCGGAATTACTGCCCCGGCGGCTGCGTGGGCGGCGCCGACGGATACGCACCGGGCGCGCTCGGCTGCTGCTGGTAGCCCGAGTTCGGCGGCTGCGGCACAAATCCACCGGGGCCACCCGGTCCGCCGAAGCCACCAGAGCCACCCGGAGGCGGACCATTACGCCCGTTCTTCTTCTTGACCACCAGCACAACAATCAGCACGACGACGAGAAGGCCGACCACACCACCGACAATGCCGATGATGACGCCCGTACTCATGCCCTCACCGCTCTCGGTGGCCTGCTGAGCGTCCTTGCTGCTACCGGATGCCTTGGACGAACCATCCTTGAGGGCAGGCAACGGCCCGTTCTCCGATCCCGCGGGCATCTTCTTGATGAGCGCCTGCCAGGGGTTGACGATGCCGTAGCCGTAGTGGGGGTCGGGGAGCTTCTTGCCCTTCATACTGTCCGGCAGAACAGCGGTCTTCACCAGACGGTTAGCGACCTGGCCCGCGGTGAGGTCAGGGAACTTGGCGCGGACGAGGGCAGCGGCGGCGGACACGTACGCAGTGGAGTCTGACGTGCCATTCGCCAAGCGGTATGGAGCCTCAACTCCCGCCGACCGGATATGCAGCCCCGGCGCCAGCAGCTTGATATGCGAACCGTAGTTGGAGAACTTCCAGACCTTCAGGTCAATGTCCGCAGCTCCCACGGCAAGAACCCCACGCGCCACTGCCGGATTACGTGGCGAGCTGACCCCAGAATTTCCTGATCCCGCAACCACCAGCACATCGTGCTTCCGAGCGTAGTCAACGGCTGCCTGTTCAGCATCTGAGGGCACCACATCATCAGTCATGAACGACATGTTCACCACACGCGCACCGTGGTCTACGGCATACCTCAGCGGTTCGGCGTAGGACAGCCGCTCCCCGCTGGAATCCGAGTCCTCCTCAGGATCTCCAAGGTCAATCCCGACAGGGAGGATCTTGGCATCAGGCGCCAGCCCCTTGACACCGTCGCGTCCCCCAGGTCCATGCCCGTGCCCAGCGATGAGCGAAGCCATGGCTGTGCCGTGCTCGCGCTCCCCGTATGGATGATCTGCCGTTCCTCCAGTGAAGAAACTCTTCCCTGGAAGCACGTTTCCCTTGAGGTCGCGATGGCTGCCATCCACCGGATCATCGATGACCGCGACCGTGACACCCTTGCCGGTTGACGCCTTCCAGATATCGTCGACACCGAAGACAGTCAACGGCCACTGGTCTTTTCTGATCTGATCTGCCGAAGCAACCGGCGCGGTGCCGAAGAGCAGTGCTCCCGCCACCACCGCGCCGCCCACCGCACGCAGCGTCCGCGTGAAGCTCATGCCGTAACACCTTCCTTACAGAGACAGGACCCGCAGCCCGAGGGGCTGCGGGCCCCAGCACGTCCGCCGATTGCTTGACCGGCCGTTACTACTCGATGACCGGGGGAGCCACGTTACGCTTGGCCGTCCAGGTTTCCTCGTCTTCCACGAGGTAGTCAGGACGGCTCGCGTCGCCGCTTCCGCCCTCGCCCCTGGCGCCGGGCGCACCATGCGCGCCACCCATCATGCCTGCCGGGCGACGTCCGCTACCCGAGTTGTCCCCGGATGCAGTTCCCCCCCGACTGCGGTGCAGGCCGGCTCCCCCCTGTCCTCCGCCACTGGCTTTACCACCGGGCGACCCAATGATCCCGCCCTTCTGCCGCGCTTGGGCACCGCCGGCGCTGACTCCCCCGCTGCCTGCGCCCTTCCCTGCGCCACCACCATGTGCGCCGGCCATGCCGGGCATGCCGGCACGGCCCCCCGCGTGGGCACCACCTGGGGCGGAACCGGGTGCGCCGCCCTTGAGACCGCCGGGACCACCACTCTTCAGGCCGCCAGGGCCAGCGCCCTTGAGACCGCCAGGGGCGCCGCCCTTGAGACCGCCGGGGCCACCGCTCTTGAGACCGCCAGGCCCAGGCATACCGCCCGGCATTCCAGACAAGCCAGGTCCACCGCCGGGACCGCCACCGGAGGGCGTATGGAGACCGCCACCACCGGGGCCGCTAGGTGCTTTGAGGCCGCCACCGGGTCCATCGCGAAGTCCGTCAAGGCCAGTCCCCACAGAGGGCCCCTTAGGCTTCAGTTCACCCAGACCACCGCTGACACCCGGATGCTTGAGGCTCGGGGAGCTGGGCATCTTGGGCGTGCTGCCGGAGTTCGCACCCCGGCTCGGGAGCTTGAGTCCGCCCCCGCCCCCCTTTGCTCCACCACCCGACGGAATCAAGGGGGTGTTAATGGCGCCTGGATCGTTTGACGGGTCCTTTTCGTGGTCGGGGATCTTGTCGTCAATCCCGCCCTTCCCCGGCTCCGGCGGCTTGAGCGCCTTCGAGGCCCTTACGAATGACGAGCCCAACTGCTGCATGGCGACAGTCGACTCGAGCCGAAGCGTCTGCTCATCATCCAGCCTGCCCTTGTTTGCCTCCAGGAGACCCGCGGCGTCTTCGCCCTTCTTGAGCATTTCGTCGAGGTCGTCGTCGGAGATATCCCATCCCCAGTCATTGAGATCGCCGAGCTCCCAGGTCTCTTCCTTCATTCTGACCTTTGTGATGGCCGTCTGAAGGGCTTTGGCCGACGCGTCCATGACCTTCGCCGTGTGAGTGCACCAAGGCGCCCCGGCCTCGAAGTTCGCGACGATCTGCTGAGCCTTCTTCTGGAAGCGTTCAGCGGACTCGCCCTGCCAGTGCTCCATCACCTTTTCCACGGCCTTGGAGAAACTCTTCTTGTGTGTCTCCAGGTCGTCAGCAACGTCCTGCCAGTGCTGAGCGACAGAGTAAAGTACTTCGGGATCAGCACCATCGAGCATGTCCTTCAGACCATTGAAGTTGCTCTGGTTGAAGTCCGTCACATGCCGAAAGCTCTCGTACCTCTCTTGAGGCACGCCGCTCCTGCCTTCACCCACCTGTGGGCCCCCTTTTTCTTCAGTCGGCGATCAGCCAACCACCGTCAGTGGATCTTGTTCTCGTGTTCGGCGTCGTCGTAGGCTTCCTTGGTCTTCTTCGACTTCTTACCGAATTCATCGACCAACTTCTCGATCTTTCCTACGATCTCTTCCTCGATGAACTTCTTCATGTCACTGTGAGCCGTGTGCAGCATTTCGTGCTCTGTGTACTTCTTACCCAAAGCACTTGACGGCAGGTAAGTCCCGCTACCGGCCTTACCCTTCGTCCCGTTCATGTCCTTCAGGACGCCGTTGAGCTCCTTGACCACCTGGTCCAAGGCGTCCAGATTGACGCGATATTCCTTAGCCATTACTGGCCTCCCCGTGAGATGTCAGTCCGGTCTTGCGGCGCCAGTCGCGGATGGCGATCGAGGAGCCGACGACCGCGGCGACGGCCAGGAGTCCGCCGCCGACGATGTAGATGGAGATGCGGGCGCGCCGTTCCTCGGTGGATTCTCCGATGGTGACGGCGGCCGGCTGGATGTTGGAGCCGTCAGCCGCGTTGGAGGGCTTGTCCGGCTGGGGTGAGGCGGTGGGCCTGGTGTCGTCGTTGAGGGCAGCGACCGGGTCGACGACGCCCCAGCCGATGTTCTGGTCCGCCTTCGGGCGCACGCGCTCCGCGGTCTTCTCCAGGTGCCAGATGACCTGCTTCGGGGTCCACTTCGGGACCTCGTTCAGGTGCTTCGCGATCAGGAGGGCCGCGGCGCCCGCGGCGTAGGGTGCGGCGAAGCTGGTGCCCTGGTCGACGCAGTTACCGCCGTCGGGGACGGTGGAGACCATGTTCACGCCCGGCGCGGCGATGTCGACCCAGGCTCCCGGCTGGGAGAAGGGGGCGCGCTCGTTGTTGCGGTCCGAGGCGGCAACGGACAGCACATTCTCGAACTGCTGGAAAGCGGCGGGGTACATGTTCTTCACCTTGCCGCTCGCGCCGTCGTTTCCGGCCGACGCGACGATGAGGACGTTTTGCTGGGCGGCTCGCTGGATCGCTGCCTTGAGGGGGCCCAGCTTTTCCTCGGCGGCGTCCGTGCCCTGAGAAATGTTGATGATGTTGACCTTCAGCCGGACCGCGTAATCGATGGCGGCGGCGAGGCTGTCGGCGGTGCCGGCCTTCTCTGCGCTGGTCTGCTGTAGCGGAATGACCTTTGCTTCGGGGGCGATTCCGTAGAAACCCGAACCCAGCTTCCGTTGGGCGGCGATGATGCCGGCGACCTTGGTGCCGTGTCCGACCTGATCGACGGTCGGCTTGCCGGCACCGGAGACGAATTTCTTGCCGGGGCCTTCGATATTGGGCTTGATCTGCGAGTTGCCCGCATCGATGCCGGTGTCGATGACGGCGACCCGGACGCCCTTGCCCCTGGTGTCGGCCCACATCTGATTGGTCAGGAGGCGCTGGAGCGACCAGGGGGTCTCTTTGATGTCGTTGGTGCCGAACTTGCACTCACCACTGTTGAGCGGAACGTTCGGGTCCGCGACCGCCGGTGCGGCGGTGGCACTCGACAGGCCGACGATGCACGCCGCCGTGACCAGCGCACCCGCCGCTCGGCGACGGTGCCCGGCTCGGTGACCAATGGCGCGAGATCCCACGGGTTTTCTGCTCTCCATGTGTGGCGAATTGGGCAGGAACGAAGGGTGAGAAGACGGAGGCGGAGGGGTGGAGGAGTGGTGGACGGCAGAAGGGCGAGCGCACTGATGCAGCGCGCTCGCCCTCATGGACCACTGTGCGAGCAGCCGGGCTGCTCAGGTCTGGCCGTTTCCGGCTCAACTGACCGGAGGTCAGCCTCCCCAGATGCCGGAGTTCTTGTGCTCAGTGGCCTGGTAGTTCTGGGCGGCCTGGTCCAGCGCCTTGGCGATGGCCTCGAGCGTCGAGTGCAGGGAGGCGGCACGCTGGTCCCACTCGCGCTGGCGGGCCTGGTAGCCCTCCTGCGCCGCACCTTCCCAGCTGGCGGCGATCTTCTTGACGCCCGCCTCGAGGTCGTCCAGCTGCTGGCGGATGTTGTTGGCCGTACCGCGCACGTCGGAACTGGCCTGCGAGATCGTCGCGAAATTAACGAGGATCTGGCCTGACATGGTGTCTCCTCAGGAGTTGATGATGCCTGGTCGATTCGCACACCACAGCGGGCCGGCGGATATGACCGGCGGGCCCGGGCTGCGGCGGCTGGGCCGTTGCGCCACGGTCAGCGGCGCGGCCCCATCATCCGAACGGGGAAGCCGAGGCGGAGATGTGCGTAATCGACTGCGCCTGCTCCTCTTCGGAGGCGGAGTAGTTCTTGGTGGTCTCGTCGATCGCTTCCTTGATCTCAGCCAGAAGCTGGTTGAGACGGTTGGCGTCCTCGTTCACCTGCGACTGGAGCTGGTTGTACGAGGAGGCCGCAGCACCCTTCCACCCAGACGTGATGGTGTCGACGACCGTGTTCAGGCGCGAGATCTCGCCCTGGATCGACTGGTTGACCGAGGAGATCTTGCCGCTGAACGCGACCATCTCCTCCTCGGTGGTTGTGTACTGCTGACCAGCCATAGTCAACGTCCCCCATGAGACTCGTACGTCGTACCGCACCGGGCAGCCACAGGCGCTCGCGCGGCAGGCATCTCCTGCTGACGCCTTTGGCTACTTTAACCACTCGATATGGCTGTCCCCAACAGGGGGGAGGACTGTTGTGACGGGATCACAACAATGTCAACTGGCCGTCAGCGAAACGTCGTTCACGGGAAACGGACAGATGTGCCGCTATCGGTCATTCGTCAACAGTCCCGGACGGCGAAGATCATGCCGAGAAGGCCGTCGCGTTCCCGGCGGGAAAACTGCGGCGGCGGAATCCGGAGTACGCCGAAGGCCGCGCCGATTGTCCCTTTCCAGGGCTCGGCGCGGCCTTCACTCATATCAGGACGACTGCGGCTTCTTGGCGCTCTGAATGTCCAGCGACGGGCCGGTGGAGAGGAGTTCGGACCATGCCTTCATGATCAGCGGCGGATGTGTGCCCTCGTAACCGAGGTGGACCTTCGCCTTGTCCTGTTCGTCATCGGCCTTGCCGGCCTTGCTTTCGCTGTCGTTGTTCCTCGGCAGCGGATAGCGCAGTCCGGTGTCGGTGATCAGGAACTGGCTGCCGCTCGTCGACGCGGAGGTGCGCACCTCCGTGTAGAGCAGGCCGCTGCCGGGGGTGACGTACGAGTTGGCTCCGGTGGCAATCTTGACCGGGTAGTCGTTGCCGACCCAGGTCTGCATGTCGGGCACGCCGTTCTTGAATCCGAGCTGCCTCTCCTCACCGCCCGGCAGCTTGATGTTCTTGCCGTTGTAGACGCTGCAGGAGACGCCGTTCCGGGTGGGACGGGTCAGTCCGCCGGTCTGGGAGCCGTGCTCGAATTCGTTGGCCACCGAGAGGCTCTCGGTGGGCCACGGGGAAGGGAACGTGCCGAACTTCCCCATAAAGTACGTGGGGTTATCCGAGTCGTCCCGCTTCGGGTCGATGCTGTTCACGGCGATCTGTTCGGGCTTGACCCGCGAACCGTCACTGTGCAGCTTGCGGGCGTTCGCGCCCTCCTCCAGGAGGTTCGCCACGAAGTCCGTCACCTGCTCGACGCCGTCCTGCTCGACGACGTACTTCTGGCCGCTGCTGTCCTGGAGGATCGAACCGACGGTCCTGGCTCGCGCCGGGACCTTCGGGTCGGTGGTCTGGCTCCCCGCCCCGGCGACCACGGGCATGCTGATGCCGAGCTTGGGCGGGAGCACGAGGAGGGTGTCCATGAAGTCCTGCGACACCGGCTGCGGCTTGGCGGAGCGGAAGATGATGCGGCGCAGGGTGTCGTTGACCGCTTCACTTCCCCCGTTGAACTCGAAGGCCTTGCCCTCGCTGTCGACCAGCCACTTCTTGTGCTGGGGGTCCTCGACGAACAGCGCCTGGCTCGGGCCGAGTTTGCCCTTGCCCTCGACGGCCTGCTTGTCCTTGCCGCCCAGGATGAACACGGACTGCTGGGGCTTGCTGTTGAGGCCGCTTCCGGGACGGTTGCACACCGCCCAGGTCTTGGGCGTATCGGCGTCCTCCGTGGTGGGCAGCCGGTCGGGGGCGTAGGGAATACCGATGGCCGGTCCGTGCGGGATCTTTCCGTCCAGTTCGGATTCCTTGACCTTGACCACCGTGAACTTCGGGTCGATAAGGAGCCGGGCGGAGGCGAGGTTAAGGATCGGGTGCAGCAGTTTCTGCTTGCCCTGCTTCAGGACGATATAACGCGTGGTGGATTTGTCCCCGACGATGACATTCTTTCCGACCTCGTCCCAGCCTTGCGGGGCAACAGGCTTGAGAATGCCGCAGGCACCGAATCCCACGAGCATCACGACCCCCATCATGATGCTCGGCACCACCGCCTTCAGGGGCCTGGGAGCACTCTCGATCGAACCGTTCGGCAGCGGCTTCAGAAATGCCGCATTCGTGCGCTTTCGAGCGAACGAATACGCATTCAGCTCGTCCCGACGTGATGCCATTGTTGCTTTCTCTCCCCGCCTGTCGGATCCACATCGACCGCCCCCGGCACTCACGCCGTAGCGCCCTCTACTATGCCGTGTGTCGATCGACCCGTACGGTACGGGTGCCACCTTCCAACGCACCAGTCTCAGCGGCGGCCGATACGCCTAGAGGCCCACACCACCAGTAGAGGAGCAGGCCGGGGGATGTCCAGCGCCACCAGGGCTCGACGCCGCAACGGGCGGCAACAGCAGCAACAGCCTTCCGCTGCACCGCAATACGCGGGAAATGCTGGCCAAAACGGCACAGCTCCGGGCAACAGAGAAAATGGCGGCCGGGGTTCCGCGGCCCGCCCGGCAGGTCCGGTGGCACCGCGGCTGCGCCAACAGGCCGGAACCATCGGCGGGGTCCGGGTACAACAGCTGGCCATCATCGAACTCGCCGCGGCCCTGGTACTGGTGGGCTGGTCGATCCACCCGGCCGCACTGACCGCGGCCATTGTGATCGCGGCAGTTCTGGTCATTTTCGCGCTCGGCCGGCGGCGGAGGATTCCGCTGCCGGAATGGATCACCACCGTGCGCGCCATGAAGCGCCGCGGCAAGGAGAGCGCCTCCGCACTCGCGGCCACCCAGGGCGTCGACCCGGCGATCGCTCCCGTGGTGGAGTGCGAACCCGCGCTGCGCACCTACGAGTTCACGACCGAGTCGGATCAGCGCGCCATCGGGTTCGTCGGTGACGGCACGTTCCTGACCGCCCTCGTCCAGGTGGACGCCCGTGACGAGCCGCTGCGCCCGGAGCGCGGCAGCCACATGCTGCCGCTGGAGGTGCTGCACACCGCGCTCGACATCGAGGACATCCACCTGGAGTCGGTGCAGTTCGTCCAGTACACCCAGCCCGCGCCGGCCCCGCATCTGCCCGAACAGGCCGTCGCGGCCCGCTCGTACGCACCGCTCCAGGCCCAGGCCCAGACGCCCGCGCTCCAGTTGACGTGGATCGCGCTCAAGCTCGACCCCGAGCTGTGCTCGGAGGCGATCGAGGCCCGCGGCGGCGGGATGGAGGGCGCCAAGCGTTCGCTGCTGCGCGCCGCCGACCAGCTCGTCAGCCGGCTGACCGCGCACGGGGTACGCGCCAAGGTGCTCGCCGAGCGCGAGGTGGTGGCCGCGATCGGCACCGCGGTGTGCGTCAGCCCGCGGGCCGCCAACGGCGCGATGGGGCGCGAGGGACGAGCCGCCCGCCGCACCCAGGAGACGACCCGGGCGATGCGCTGCGACGACCGCTGGCACTCCACGTACTGGATCGGCCGGTGGCCCCAACTGGGCCAGGGCGGTGCGCCGCTGGCGGCCGTCACCCAGCTGCTCACCAGCACCAGGGCGATGGCCAGCACCTTCGCGCTGACCGCCACACACGGCAGCGGCCGCGCCCCGGCCATCTCGGGTTACGTCCGTCTTTCCACCCGCAGCGAGAACGAACTCACCGCCGCACAGGGCGAGTTGGAGCGCCGTTCCGGTTCCGTGAAGGTCGGCCTCGTACGGCTCGACCGGGAACAGCTGCCCGGCCTGCTGGCCACGCTTCCCCTCGGAGGTACCCGCTGATGGCCTCTCCCACCTATCAGCCCCGTGTCAACACCAGCGGCAACGGCTGGCGCAATCCCCCGCTCGGCGGCGGGGACGGCGGCGGGCGGCTCTCGCACCAGCCGCGCCCGGACGAGGACCAGTCGGGGCCGACCGGTCCGAAGCCGAGGCCCGGTTACGGCCTGCGCGGTCCGCGGCGCAGCCCCCATGTGCTGACGGCCGAATCGCTCGCCGCACTGACCCTGCCGGTCGGCGACGACGGCGTGATCATCGGCATCGACCCGCAGAACCAGCCCGCCGTGCTGAGCCTGCTGCGGCCCGCGCCGATGGAGATCGCGCTGGTCGGCAGCATGTGGATGGCGCAGGTGCTGGCGCTGCGTACGGTCGCCGTCGGTGCCCGGGTCGCCGTCGAGACCGCTCGGCCGCCGGCCTGGGGCCAGATGGCACAGGCCGCGGGCGGCGGACAGCAGTGTGTGTCGGTCCATGACGTGCGCCAGATCGCGCCCCAGGGCCCGTCGGTTTCCAGCCCGGTGCTGGTCGTACGGGACATGGGCGCACGCCCGCCGCGCAATCAGCTCGCCCCGAGCCCCTGGCAGTCGGTACTGACCGTGCTGCCGTTCCTCGGCCCCCGGTCGCCACAGATGCTCAGCCGCGCCGATCTGGTCGGTCTCCAGCGGCTTTCGCCCGAAGAGGCGGAAGTTGTGACGCGAATCATGCGGCTGCCGGAGCAGGTCGGCGCGGTGCTGCCGACGCTCAGCGACAACGCCATGCTGTGGTGCTCGCGCGAGGGCCACCAGTTCGTCATGACGCAGCCGACGGAGGCGGAGACCAACCTGCTCGGCGGGCCGCGCCGGATGGACTGACCGTCATTCCGGGCCGGTCGCCCGCGGAGCGCTGTGCGCAGCGCGTCGGCGACCGGCCGCGAGGCACGACCTACGGGCGCATCCACGGGTGCGCCCGTAAGCGTGCGAACGGTATGAAGACGACATGACATCGACTGCCGTTATGCGCCGACTCTTGATTAGGCTGTGTGGGACAGCCGCAGGAGCACAGCACGACGGCAGTCGATACGGGGATGGAGACAGCTAGTGTTGGCGCAACCCCGGGTGGTGTGTTCCGACTTCCGCTACATCCGATCGATCCGCCTGTATCCGGTCCTGCCGTTCAGGTGCGTTGCAGTACACCAGGAGGCACAGTGAACGAGCAGGAGGCTTTCCGTCCGGACGGAAACGATCCTGACGACGACCAGTCCGAGTTCGACCTGACCGGTGAGTTCAAGATCGATTTCGCCGCACCGGCCTGGTACTCGAGCAACGACACCAGTGGTGGCGGCGCGAGTGCCGGTGCCTCGTCCGCGGCTCCTCCTGTGTCTTCGTCCGCCACTCCGGCCGCCGGGGCCCAGCCCCCCGTCGGACAGCCCCTGGGGCAGCCGCTCCCCGGGCCCGCAGAGGCCGCGCCGCCGGGATTCCCGACGCTGCGCCCCCAGGAAACGGGCAATGACGCCCCGGCCGCCGCCACTCCCCCGGACCCGGCGGACACTCCCTCGGAGCCCGCGCCGGCCGCGAACGAAGGTGCCGGCACCGGCAATCAGCGCGCGGGCACGGGCGTCGATCCGTCGGCCTCGCTCTGGGACGACGACGAGGACGACGAGCCGGAGGCGACGAACGCGTCCGAGCCCGAGGTCACGTCCACCGACGCGGCGCCGCAGCCGGAGACCTCTGCCGCGCCCGCCCCCGTCGAGGAGAGCGCCCCGGCCCCTGAGGCCGCGGTGCCCGCACAGCCCGCGCCCGAGGCGGCCATGCCGGAGGCGCAGCCCGCACCGGCCCAGCAGCAGCCGCAGCAACAGGGCGTGCCCCAGCAGGGCATGCCCGTACAGGGTGTTCCCCAGCAGGGACTTCCGCAGCAGCAGGGTGTGCCGGAGCAGACGACCCCTCAGCAGGGCGTTCCGCAGCAGGGCGTTCCGCAGCAGGCGATGCCCCCGCAGGCGGCTCCGCAGCAGGCCCCCCAGCAGGGCGTTCCGCAGCAAGGAGGGCCGCAGCAGGGCGCTCCCTGGGGTGCCGCGGCGGACGGTCAGCAGCAGGGTGTGCCCGGACAGGGCGCGCTGCCGCCGCTGCCGGCCGAGTACCAGCCCGCGGACCCGCGGCAGGCACAAGCCCAGGCACAGGCGCAGGCGCAGGCCGCTCAGCAGCAGCCGCAGCAGGCTCAGCCGCAACCGCAGGCACAGCCGCACGCCCAGCAGGCGGGACAGCCGCAGACCCAGCATCCGCAGGCCGGCTACCCCCAGGGGCAGCACGCCCAGCAGGCCGGCTACCCGCAACAGCAGCAGGGCGCGCCCGCGCAGCAACAACAGCCCGCGTACGGCTATCCGCAGCCCGCGTACGGCTACCCCCAGCAGGCCCAGCAGCAGCCCCACGCGCAGCAGCAGCCCCACGCGGCCGCGCAGCAGTCGGCTTACGGCTATCCGCAGACCGGTGCGCAGGGCTACCCGCAGCAGGGCCAGGCGCAGGCCGGTTACGCCCAGCAGCACGCCGCCCAGCAGGCAGCACAGGCTCAGGCCGCCCAGGCACAGGCCCAGGCGGCGCAGGCACAACAAGCCCAGGCGCAGCAAGCACAACAGGCCCAGCAAGCCCAGGCGCAGCAAGCACAACAGGCCCAGCAGGCCCAGCAAGCGCAGCAGGCCCAGGCCCAACAGGCCCAGGCCCAGCCCCAGCAGGCGCAGTACCAGCCGCTGCCCGGTCAGCAGGCCGGCGACCCGAACGCCGCGGCCAACTACGCCTCGTACTCGCAGCCGGGCCAGCAGCAGCCGCAGCAGCGGGCCGCCCCCGGCGCACCGCTCGGCTACAGCGCCGCCGTCGAGCTGACCTCCGACCGGCTGCTGCGCAACCAGCCCAAGAAGCGCAAGCCGGGCGCCAACGCCCAGCCGTCCAAGTTCAAGCTGGGCGCGAAGAAGGAAGAGGCGGAGCGGCAGCGCAAGCTGGAGCTGATCCGTACGCCGGTGATGTCGTGCTACCGGATCGCGGTGATCAGCCTCAAGGGCGGCGTCGGCAAGACCACCACGACCACCGCGCTGGGCTCCACGCTCGCGTCCGAGCGGCAGGACAAGATCCTGGCGATCGACGCCAACCCGGACGCCGGCACGCTCGGCCGACGGGTGCGCCGGGAGACCGGTGCGACCATCCGTGACCTGGTGCAGGCGATCCCGCATCTGCACAGCTACATGGACATCCGCCGGTTCACCTCACAGGCCCCCTCGGGCCTGGAGATCCTCGCCAACGACGTCGACCCGGCCGTCTCGACGACCTTCAACGACGACGACTACCGGCGGGCGATCGATGTCCTCGGCAAGCAGTACCCGGTCATCCTCACCGACTCGGGAACCGGTCTGCTCTACAGCGCGATGCGCGGAGTCCTCGATCTCGCCGACCAGTTGATCATCATCTCCACCCCGTCCGTGGACGGTGCCAGCAGCGCGAGCACCACCCTGGACTGGCTGTCCGCGCACGGCTACGCCGACTTGGTGCAGCGCGGCATCACGGTCATCTCCGGTGTCCGTGAGACCGGCAAGATGATCAAGATCGATGACATCGTGTCGCACTTCGAGACCCGTTGCCGCGGTGTCGTGGTCGTGCCGTTCGACGAGCATCTCGCCGCCGGTGCCGAGGTCGACCTCGACATGATGCGGCCCAAGACCCGCGAGGCGTACTTCAACCTCTCCGCCTTGGTGGCCGAGGACTTCGCACGGGCGCAGCAGGCGCAGGGCATGTACCCCCAGCAGCAGATGGGCGGGGATCCGTACGCCCAGCAGCAGATGGGCGGCGACCCGTACGCGCAGCAGCAGTACGCCCAGCAGGGCCAGCCGCAGCAGCCGCAACAGGGCCAGCCGCCGGCCGGCTACCCGCCGCAGCAGGGCGGCTGGACCCAGCAGCCGCAGCAGGGCCAGCCGCCGGCCCACTGGCAGCAGCAACAGCCCGCTCCGGACGCCCCGCAGCAGGAGGGCCCCGGTCTGGCGCCCGGGTGGCAGCAGCAGCCGCCTCCGCAGTGAGGCGGGCGTAGCGCAATACGGGGCGGGGGGGGGGGGGGGGGGGGGGGGGGGGGGGAGCCCCCCCCCCCCCCCCCCCCCCCCCCACCAAGAACACACCGACCCCACC
>NZ_JBVHZH010000054.1:0-17921 GCF_055574515.1 Streptomyces sp. NPDC029466 | reverse complement strand
GCCCGGGAGGACAACCACCCCCCTCCCAGCGGGTGGGCGCCCCCCCCCCCCCCCCCGCCCCCCCCCCCCCCCCCCCCCCCCCCCCCCCCCCGCCCCGTATCACGTCATCCCTCGGACGAGTGAACCGTTCTCGGCCCAACTCCAGGCGGAATGAGTCAAGTTGGGGAAGGCAAAGGGCTCTGGCCCGGCCCTCTCGAAGTGGTGGAGCAACTGGCCCGCCCGCCCAAAGGGACGGGGCCACCACCCCGGACGGGGCCACCACCCCGCGGCCGACCGCGTCGTCGGCCGGCATGCCCGCCCACAGAACAGCGGCACTTCTGCGCCCGCCGCCCAGAGCAAACCTCACCTCTACACCCGCCCACCCCCCGAAGGGGGGTGGGCGGCGGGGAAAAAACTACCGGGGGGGGTGGGGGAGGCGGCGGCCCCCAGGGGCAAGGCAGCGGAAGCAAACCCCCACAGTGGCCCAGCAGGATCCCAGCAGGAGCCCAGGAGGAGCCACGCAGCGGCCCAGCAGGAGCCCCAAAAGACGAGCCGGTCTTGGCGCTCCGGCGGAAGTCCACCAGCGGCGCTGCGAGCCCCAGAGCTAGTCCGTCGCAGGGCTCCCCGCAGGGCCCCGCAGGGCTCGTCCGCCGCAGAGTTCGTCCCCCGCAGGGCCGCCGCAGAACTCGTCCGTCGCCGCGCCCCGCCGCTCAGCCCGCCGCCGTACCCGCCCGGCCGCTCAGCCCGCCGCCGCGATCAGCCCCCGCGCCAGCTTCACGTCGACCGCCATCCGCTCCAGCAGGGCGTCGAGTGTGTCGAACTTTTCCTGGCCGCGGATGTAGGCGAGGAAGTCCACTCCGACGTGCAGGCCGTACAGGTCCAGGCCGACGCGGTCGATGGCGTACGCCTCGACGGTGCGCGTCTTGCCGTCGAACTGCGGGTTGGTGCCGACCGAGATGGCCGCCGGCATCGCCTCGCCCTCCACCTGGAGCAGGCCGGCGTAGACCCCGTCGGCGGGGATCGCGGTGTGCGGCAGGGTCTCCACATTGGCCGTGGGGAAGCCCAGTTCGCGGCCGCGCTGGGCACCGCGGACGACCACGCCCTCGACGCGGTGCGGCCGTCCGAGGACCTCCATCGCACCGGCCACCTCGCCCTCGGCCACCAGCCGGCGGGTGAGCGTGGAGGAGAACGGCTCGCCGCCGCCCGCCGCACCACGCTCATAGAGGTCGATGACCTCGACGGTGTAGTCGTAGGTGTTCCCGAGCTCGGCCAGGGTCTCGACGGTGCCCGTCGCCTTGTGCCCGAAGCGGAAGTTGGGGCCCTCGACGACGACCTGGGCGTGCAGCTTGTCGACCAGCACCTTGACCACGAAGTCGGCCGGGGACAGCTTCGAGAACTCCTTGGTGAACGGGAGGATCAGTACCGCGTCCACCCCCAGGCCGGCCATCAGCTCCGCGCGCCGGTGGTGCGGAGCGAGCAGCGGCGGGTGGGTGCCGGGCCGCACGACCTCGCTCGGGTGCGGGTCGAAGGTGACGACCACCGCGGGAATCCCCAGCTCACGGGCGCGCGCGACGGCCTTGCCGATGATCAATTGGTGGCCGCGGTGTACTCCGTCGTAGGAGCCGATGGTGACGACGCTGCGCCCCCAGCCCTCGGGGATGTCCTCCAAGCCACGCCAGCGCTGCACTGTGCCCGCTCCTCGCCCGAACCCTTGTCCGTCCATTGCGCCACGTCGGCATGGCGCAGGTCTAAGACTGCCATGCCGCGGGTGGTGCTCCACGCGAAGGGTGGCTCAGCGCAACCGTCCACCGCCGGGACCGCGGGCACGCGGCGGGGCCGCCACACCGGCCGGAGCACCTCTCCTGCCGGCTCGCCCGCCGGTCAGCTGTGGCATCCGGCGAGTGTGGCCCGGGCGCCGGGCCCCACGACCGTCGCCCACTCCCCCGGCTCGTCCGCCACCCAGTCCTGTACCCGGCGTGCGAAGCCGGGCACCCGCCGCCCCAGCTCCACCAGCCGCCGGTCGAAGCGGGCCGCCCCCTCGGGCGTACGGACCAGCAGCGTCCCGGTGCGGTGCACGAGCTCCCGGGTGCGTTCGGCCGGCCGCCGTTCTGCTCCCTCGGCGGCCGTCTGCAGCAACGCCTCCAGCACCCGGGTATCCGGGCCGGTCTCCTCGTACCCGCCGTGCGGCGCCGCGTACGACGCCTCCTGCGCCAGCAGCACCTCCAGCAGCTCACGGCGCAACGGGGCCGAGTCGCCGGAGCCGACCTCGGCCACCACCGCCGCGAGCGCGCACCGGACCGGTACGGGGTATCCGGTCAGCAGCTCGGCAGCGAGCGGGCGGAGCGCCGCGCGGGCGGCCGGTCCGCGCTCCAGCCGGCACTCGACGAACTCCGCGACCGGGCGCGCGGCCCGGTCCGGGCAGTGCCGGGCACAGTCGCGGACCAGTCCGTCGATACGGCCGGCCAGCACCGGCTCCTCGGTGCGGGCGAGCATCCGCAGCAGCCCGGCGGCCACCGGCGGACCCGCGCCACCGACCAGCCGGGCCCGGAAGGCGTCCAGCACCGGCCCGGGATGGTCGGCGAGAGCGGCCCGGAACGCCGTGGGCGGCAGCTGCGGATCCCCCGCCACGAAGCGGGCCAGTGCCCGGTCCAGGAAGCGGTCCCGGGTGGCCGGGTCGCCGATGAGCAGGGCGAGCGCGGAGCCGTGGTGGGCGCTGTCCACGGTCCGGGCGAGCAGGCAGAGGGCGGCGTAGCGCAGCAGGGCTCGGTCGGCCGCGGCGGTGACGTACGGGGCGGCCCGCAGACCGTAGGAAGCGGCGGCGGCCCGGCGCTCGGGGCGGGTGTCGTGGGCCCAGCGGTCCACGGCCCGGCACACCGCCGCCGGCTCGTCCTCGGCGAGCGCGTCCATCAGCTCGTCGCCCTTGGGGTGCGCGGCCTCCACCAGCGCCTCCGTGAGCGCGTCGAGCGCCGGCCGGCGGTGGGTGTGCAGCAGGGCCTGCGCGGCGGCGGCCACGGTGATCTCAGGGGGCAGCGCGCGGCGGTCCTGGCCGTCGCCCTCCTCGCCCCCGAGGCGCTGCAGCGGCCGGGTGTCGTCGAACCAGGCGCACAGCAGCGGCTGCATCCGCTCCGGGTCCGCGCACAGCAGCTCGGCCGCGGCGTCGAGAAAGCGCGACGAGCGCGGTGCCCAGGCCCCGGCCACCCCGCCGGCCCCTTCGGGCGGCCCGTCGCCGGTGCCCCTCCCGGAGGCGCGGCGGGGCGCTCCGCCCGGGTTCGCCCCGCCCGGCCGGGTCTCGCCGTCCCACCGGCCGGCGGACGCGTCGTCGGCGGGGTGCACACGTACGCGCGGGGGCGGGGCGAAGGCGCGGCCGGGGGCCGGACCGTCGTCATCGGACGGCAGGCTGAGGGCCGGACCGCCGTCGAACGGCAGGCCGGGGGCCGGACCGTCGTCGGTCGCCAGGCCGGGTGCCGGACCGTCGCCGGACGGCAGCAGATCGCCCGACGGCCGACCGGCCGGCAACCGGCGGGCCGAGGACGAACCGGACGGCAACGAGCCGGCCGACGCGACAGACGCGGCCCCGGCCGCGGCGCCGCCCGCAGACGCCGACACCCGCCGCCGCTGCCCCGGCGGCCCGAACGGCGCACGCTCCGCCGCGCCCCCCGGCCCGCCCCGCTCCGCCCCACCGCGCTCTCCCCCACCCGACACCCGCCCCGCCCCGGTCGGTGGCCCGTCCGCCGGCAGCAGACGGCGCAACAGATCCATCCGGTCCTCGTCCGCCAGCGCCAGCCGCTCCCAGAACCACGGGCCGAAGGTTTCCAGTCCGGTGTGCGCGAAACCGCCCGTGCGCAGGGACCGTTCGGTGATCCGGTCGGCGAGCAGCCGCAGCACGCCCGTGTACGGCCTCGCATCGGGGACCCGGAGCAGCACCCCGGACAGCACGCGCGCGGCCCACCAGCGGCCGTCCACGGCGTGCGGGGGCGGTGTTCCGGCGGCGGGCGCGGTGGCCATCGGCACCAACTCCGCCAGCCGGAACGTCAGTTGTACCGAGCCCTCGCGTCCGGCGAGCCGCAGCAGCGCCTGGACGACCGGCCCCACGCGGTGTCCGGGGACGGGCAGCAGATCGAGATCGGCGTGGGCGCCCTGGAGCCACTCCGCGAACTCCTCGTGCGCGAAGCGGTATCCGGTGCCGGCCGGGACCAGCAGCCCCTCCGCGAGCACCGCGGAGGCCCAGCCGGCCGCGCGGGGAAAGACCTCCTCGAAGGACGTACGGTCCAGCGCTCCGGGACCGGGGCCGAGGCAGCGGCGGGCCGCCTCGTGCACCTGGCCGGCGACCTGGGCGGCCAGCCGGCGGACGGCGGTGCCGCGCGGTGCGGGCCGGTGCGCGGCCGCGATGCGTACGGCGATCCGCAGGCACACCAGGTCCAGGTAGGCGTCGAAGATCTGGTGGCGGTCGGGCGAGCCGATGCCGCCGTCCCGCCCGGCCTCGTCCCCCTTGGGCAGCGCCGCCCGCACCTCCGCGAGCAGCCGCAGGGCCAGCGGATGGCGGGCGTCCGGTGCGGCCGGTGCGCCGGACGGCAGGCCGTAGCGGGCGCGGGCGCGCTCCGCGGCCTCCTGGGGAAGGTCGCCGAGCTCCACGCAGGCGGGCAGCGCGGGCACCGGACGGTGCGGCCGGTGCAGCAGACCGGGCGGGAACAGCGCACCGGCCCGCTCCCAGTACCCGGGGCGGCAGGCGATCACCAGCCGCACCCCGGCCGTTCCCAGCCAGTCGGCCGTCGCCCCGGTCCACTCGGCCAGCCGCCGCAGCAGGCTCGTCGGCATCTCCTCCGGCCCGTCGAGCAGGACGAGCAGCGGGCTTCCGGCTGCGGCCGCCGCCAGGGCCACACCCTGCGCCGATGTGTCCGCCGGATCACCGGCCGTACGCTCAGCGGCGGCGACGGTCCGGCCCGCCGAGCGCAGCGCACGCTCGACCGCGCTGCGGACACCATCGTCACCGGACCGCAGTTCCGCACCGCGCAGCCAGACGGTCGGGGCGGGCGCGGGGCCCTGTGCGCGGCGGGCAGCCAGCTGGGCCAGCTCGGTGCTGCGCCCGGTCCCGGGCTCCCCCACCAGTCCCAGCACCCGTGCGCCCGCCGCCCCGTCGCCGGCCCCGAAACGGGTGAACTCCGCCGTCACCTCCGGCCGTTCGACCGGCTCGCGCCACAGTCGTGGCCGCGTGGCGGAGCCCAGCGCCACCTCGGCGAGATGCCGCGCGCCGGCCGGATTCAGCTCGCTGCCGTAGGCCGGGACGGTCCGCGCGTTGCGCTCCAGCAGGGCGGCGAGCGGGCCTCGTGGCCCGGCCTCGGCGACCGCGCGCAGCGGAATCGCGAAGCCGCCCGGCCGGCGCCCGGGGGTCTGCCCCGTCCGGAAGCCACCGGGGGCCTGGGGATGCAGCGCGGTGCCGAGGACCGCGAGCACCACGCCCGTCCGGGCGTCCAGCACCGGCCCGCCGATCGCGGGGCCGCCCAGCCGCAGCGCCTCCCGGCCGCCCGCGCAGAGGCCGAGTTCCAGCGTTTCGTCGAGCAGATGGACGCGTGCGGCGGCCGTGTACATCACTCCGGAGCCGGGCCCGACGACCGTGCCGTCCAGCCAGCCGCCCGCCCAGAGCCGGGCGCGGGTGTCCGGGGCCGGCCGGCGCGTGGCGAGGGGTAGCGGCGCGAGCCGGTGCGGCCCGAAGCTGTCGGTCCGTACGAGGGCGAGCCCGGCCTCCGGAAGGGGCGTGATCGCGTCGGCCGCCACCAGGCAGGTCCATCCGCCGCCCCCGGCCGCTCCCCCGCCCGCGCCGTCGGCCATGGGCTGGAGCACCAGCTGTGCCGCACCGTCCACCGCTTCGTGGCTGGTGACCACGGTGCCGTCGTGGTCCGCGAGGAAGCCCGTACCCCGCGTCCGACCTGCCAGATCGCGGATCCGCACCAGTGCCGCGTCCGCATCGGCATCCAGCAACGCCATCGTCGGTCCTCTCGCCCTGTCCCGTTCTCCGCACGGTAAGCAGGCGGTGATCGCCGCGGGAGAGCAGCCGGCCAACGCGCCCCCGTCCACTCCTTGCTTCACTCCGAGCGCCTCACCGAATGAGTGAATGGCCGGAACCTGTCGGAGCGGAGGGGGCGGGAAAGGCCGGCGCAGGGCCGGTACGGGCGGCCCGGGTGTCCTCGGCGCCTACGGGTGGCGGCCGGCGCCCCGTGTACGGACACGCGGAAGGCCGGGTCCGGAACGTGTCTCCACGCCCGGACCCGGCCCCGGTATCAGGCCATGAGCCCGCCCTAAATGGCGAACACCGCCAGGCTCTTGGCCTTCCCGCCCTGGTTCTCCACCAGTGCCAGGAACGTGCCGTCCGGCCCGAAGGCCGCCACCGGGCCGTCGCCCTCGAAGCGCGGCATCGGGATCCGCGCGCCGTTGACCAGCAGCCGCGCCTGCGGTTCGGCGACATCCCAGCGGGTGAACGCCGCGGCGGCCGCGTCACCGAGCGGCATGACCGGCAGGCCCTCGCCCTCGGCGTCGTCCACCGCCGCCTGGAGCTGTTCGAGCGTGCGCGCCCGGTCCAGCTTGTACGGGCCGACGCGGGTGCGGCGCAGCGCGGTCAGATGGCCGCCGACGCCGAGCCCGGCCCCCAGGTCGCGGGCCAGCGCGCGGATATACGTACCGGACGAGCACTCGACGGAGACCAGCAGGTCGGTCACCGGGGTGCCGTCCTCGGCCTCGGTCTCGTGCGCGGAGTGCACCACGAACGAGGAGACGGTCACCGGGCGGGCCGGGATCTCCACGTCCTCGCCCTCGCGGACCCGCGAGTACGAGCGCTTGCCGTTGATCTTGATGGCGCTGACCTTGGACGGCACCTGCATGATCGCGCCGGACAGCTCGGCGACGCCCGCGTCGATGTCCTCGCGGGCGAGGCCGTGCGCCGGCTTCGACGCGGTGATCTCACCCTCGGCGTCATCGGTGACGGTCGTCTGGCCGAGCCGGATCGTGCCGACGTACTCCTTCTCCGTCAGCGCGAGATGGCCCAGCAGCTTGGTGGCCCGCTCCAGGCCCAGGACGAGGACGCCCGTGGCCATCGGGTCGAGCGTGCCGGCGTGCCCGACCCTGCGGGTACGCGCCATCCCGCGCATCTTCGCCACCACGTCGTGCGAAGTGAAGCCGGACGGCTTGTCGACGATGACCAGCCCGCCCGGCTTGTTGCTCTCACGCTTCATTCTGCCGCGGTGCCCTCGTCGTCCTCGTCCTCGCCCGGCTTGCGGTACGGATCGGCCTCACCGGCGTACTGCGCGCCCGAGGAGACCTCCCGCACCTTGGCGTCCGAGGCCCTCGCCTTGTCGAGCAGGTCCTCGATGGTCTTGGCGTTCTCCGGCAGGGCGTCCGCCACGAACGCCAGGGTCGGCGTGAACTTCGTGCCGGCCGCCGCACCGACCGCGGAGCGCAGGATGCCCTTGGCGCTCTCCAGTCCGGCGGCGGCGCTGGCGCGGTCCTCGTCGTCCCCGTAGACCGTGTAGAAGACCGTAGCCTCCCGCAGGTCGCCGGTGACCCGGGTGTCCGTGATGGTCACATGCGAACCGAGCCGCGGGTCCTTGATACCGCGCTGCAGCTTCTGGGCGACCACCTCCCGGATGAGGTCCGCCAGCTTCTTCGCCCGCGCATTGTCGGCCACTGGTCCGTCTCCTTCTTTCTTCCACAATTGTGCTTCCGCCGGCGACGGGACGCCTGGTCATCAGGTCAGTCGTCGTCGCCGTGCAGCCGTCGGCGTACCGACAGCAGCTCCACTTCGGGCCGTGCGGCGACCAGGCGCTCGCAGCGGTCCATGATTTCGGTGAGATGCCCCGTGTCCCCGGAGACCACCGCCAGGCCGATGGTGGCCCTGCGGTGCAGATCCTGGTCCCCGACCTCCGCGACGCTCACCGCGAATTTGCGGTGCAGCTCGGCGACGATCGGGCGGACGACGGAGCGCTTCTCCTTCAGCGACCGTACGTCGCCGAGAAGCAGGTCGAAGGACAGCGTCCCTACGTACATGCAAGACGGGTCGAGCCACCCGTGGGGCCTTAGGAGTCCGTTGTCTTTTCGAACCGTACACGGAACGGCCGGGGCCGATCGACGGAAATTTCTTCCGCCGACCGGCCCCGGCCCACCGCACGATCAGCCGCGCGGCTTCTCGCGCATCTCGTACGTCGCGATGACGTCGTCGATCTTGATGTCGTTGAAGTTTCCGAGGTTGATACCGCCCTCGAAGCCTTCGCGGATCTCGGTGACGTCGTCCTTGAAGCGGCGCAGACCCTGGATGTTGAGGTCCTCCGCGACCACCTTGCCGTCGCGGATGAGGCGCGCCTTGGTGTTGCGCTTGACCTCGCCGGAGCGGATGAGCACACCCGCGATGTTGCCGAGCTTGGACGAGCGGAAGATCTCGCGGATCTCCGCGGTACCGAGCTCGACCTCCTCGTACTCCGGCTTGAGCATGCCCTTGAGGGCCGCCTCGATCTCCTCGATCGCCTGGTAGATGACCGAGTAGTACCGGACGTCGACGCCCTCGCGCTCGGCCATCTGCGTCGCACGGCCTTCGGCGCGCACGTTGAAGCCGATGACGATCGCGTCGGAGCCGGACGCCAGGTTGATGTCGGTCTCCGTGACCGCACCGACGCCGCGGTGCAGCACCCGGATGTCGACCTCTTCGCCGACGTCGAGCTGGAGCAGTGAGGACTCCAGGGCTTCGACGGAACCGGAAGCGTCACCCTTGATGATGAGGTTGAGCTGCTGGACCTCGCCGGCCTTGAGCACCTTGTCCAGGTCCTCGAGGGACACCCGGCGGGTGCGCTTGGCGAAGGCGGCGTTGCGCTCGCGCGCCGCGCGCTTCTCGGCGATCTGACGGGCCGTACGGTCCTCGTCGACGACCAGGAAGTTGTCGCCGGCGCCCGGGACGTTGGTCAGACCCAGGACCAGGACGGGGGTCGACGGACCCGCTTCCTCGACGGTGTTGCCCTTGTCGTCGAACATCGCACGGACCCGGCCGTACGCGTCGCCGACGACCATCGTCTCGCCGACGCGCAGCGTGCCGCGCTGGACCAGGACGGTCGCCACGGCGCCGCGGCCACGGTCGAGGTGGGCCTCGATCGCGATGCCCTGCGCGTCCTGCTCCGCGTTGGCGCGCAGGTCGAGCGAGGCGTCCGCGGTCAGGACCACGGCCTCGAGCAGCTGCTCGATGTTCTGACCCTCACGGGCGGAGATGTCGACGAACATGGTGTCGCCGCCGTACTCCTCGGCCACCAGACCGAACTCGGTGAGCTGGCCGCGCACCTTGGTCGGGTCGGCGCCCTCGACGTCGATCTTGTTGACCGCGACCACGATCGGCACCTCGGCCGCCTTGGCGTGGTTCAGGGCCTCGATCGTCTGCGGCATGACACCGTCGTTGGCCGCCACCACGAGGATCGCGATGTCGGTCGACTTGGCACCACGGGCACGCATGGCGGTGAACGCCTCGTGACCGGGGGTGTCGATGAAGGTGATGCGCCGCTCTTCGTCGTTGACCTCGGTCGCGACCTGGTAGGCACCGATGTGCTGGGTGATGCCGCCGGCCTCGCCCGCGATGACGTTCGTCTTGCGGATCGCGTCGAGCAGCCGGGTCTTACCGTGGTCGACGTGACCCATGACGGTCACCACCGGCGGACGCGCGACGAGCATGTCCTCGCCGCCCTCGTTCTCACCGAAGTCGATGTCGAAGGACTCGAGCAGCTCGCGGTCCTCCTCCTCCGGGCTGACGATCTCGACGACGTAGTTCATCTCTTCGGCGAGCAGCTGGAGCGTCTCGTCGGAGACCGACTGGGTCGCGGTGACCATCTCGCCCAGGTTCAGCATGACCTGGACCAGCGAGGCCGGGTTGGCGTTGATCTTCTCGGCGAAGTCCGTCAGCGAGGCACCACGCGACAGGCGAACCGTCGCGCCGTTGCCGCGCGGCAGCATGATGCCGCCCACCGACGGGGCCTGCATGGCCTCGTACTCCTGACGCCTCTGCCGCTTCGACTTGCGGCCACGGCGCGCCGGACCGCCGGGACGGCCGAACGCACCCTGCGTGCCACCACGGCCACCGGGACCGCCGGGACGGCCACCGAAGCCGGGACGACCGCCGAAGCCGCCGCCACCACCGGGGCCGCCACCACCGGGACGACCGGCGAAACCGCCGCCGCCACCCGGACGACCGCCGCCACCACCGGGACGGCCGGCGAAGCCGCCGCCGCCACCGGGACGACCGCCGCCACCGGGACGACCGGCGCCGCCGGGACCACGGCCACCGCCACCGCCGGGGCCCGGACGCGGGCCGGCAGCGGGACGCTGCGGCATCATGCCCGGGTTCGGGCGGTTACCGCCGCCGCCACCGGGACGCGGGGCGCCACCGGGGGCCGCACCCTGCGGACGGGGCATACCACCGGGGGTGGGACGCGCGCCGCCCTGGCCGCCCTGGGGACGGGGACCGCCCTGGCCGCCCTGCGGACGCGGACCGCCGGGGCCACCCTGGCCGCCGGGACGCGGGGCGCCACCGGGACGGGGGGCCTGCGGACGGGCCATGCCCGTGGAGCCACCGGAGGTGAAGGGGTTGTTGCCCGGACGGGGACCGGACGGACGGCCGCCCGGACGCGGGCCCGGACGCTCGCCACCGGGACGCGGGGCGTTACCGCGGCCCTGGCCGCCCTGACCACCCTGGCCGGGCGCCGGACGGGCCGGACGCGGGGCGGGGGCACCGGGACGGGGAGCCGACTGGCCGGCGGCCGGAGCGGCCGGCGGAGCCTGGAACTCGGGCTGCGCGGGGGCGGCCGGAGCGGGCTTGGGTGCCGCGGGGCGCGCCGGGGTGGGGCGCGGGCCCGGGGTGGGGCCGGCGGCGGGAGTGCTCTTGGGAGCCACCGGGACCTCGGGGGCCTTCGGTGCCTCGGGGACTGCCGGAGCCGCGGGGCCCGGCTTGGGGGCGCCCGGCTTCGGGGCAGCAGGACGTGCCGCCTGCGCCGGAGAGGGCGCGGACGGCTTCGCGGGAGCCGACTTACGCGGTGCCGCGGGCTTACCGGCGGCGCGGCCATTGCCGCTGCCTGCCTGGAAAGCGTCGGTCAGCTTGCGAACAACCGGCGCCTCGATCGTCGAGGACGCCGAACGGACGAATTCACCAAGTTCTTGGAGCTTGGCCATGACGACCTTGCTCTCAACTCCGAACTCCTTGGCGAGTTCGTATACCCGGACCTTAGCCACTTCGCTCCTTCTAGGTCCGGGTTTGTCCACCGGACCGTCGCTACTTCATGGGCGTACTCATCGCGTACTCATCGAGTGCTCATCGCAATCTCGACCTACTTCCGACTCGCGAGGTACCTGACCGCACGGTTTTCCGTGCGCTGTGCATTTCGTGCTGTGCGTTATTGCAGGGGCTGCTCGGCACGCTCGACGGACCGGCGCAAGGCCGTCGTGTCGAACGGTCCCCGGGCCCGGTAGGCCCGGTTGAACGCCCGGCGGCGAACCGCCAGGTCGAGGCAGACCAGTGTCGGGTGCACATAAGCACCCCGGCCGGGCAGCGTACCGCGAGGATCGGGGACGCACTCACCCTCGATCTCCACGATGCGCAGCAAATCGCCCTTGGCCGCTCGCTCCCGGCATCCCAGACAGGTGCGCTCAGGGCATGCGCGGGCATGCGTCCGGCCAGACACTGCTTAAGTCTACCTCCCCGCGCCGCTCCGGCCCCGATGGGGTGAAGGCCGGACGGCTGCTCAGAATTCCCGGCCGGACGCCGCGGCACCACCGATTTTCCGGGGCCCGCGGCGCGACCGGCCGCCTCGGACGGTCTCAGTCCTGCGGCTCGTGCTCGGTGTCCGGGCGGATGTCGATCCGCCAGCCCGTGAGACGGGCGGCGAGCCGGGCATTCTGCCCTTCCTTGCCGATGGCCAGTGACAGCTGGTAATCGGGCACGGTGACCCGGGCGGAGCGCGCCGCCAGGTCCACGACCTCGACCTTGCTGACCCGGGCCGGCGACAGCGCGTTCGCCACCAGCTCGGCCGGGTCGTCCGACCAGTCCACGATGTCGATCTTCTCGCCGTGCAGCTCGGCCATCACGGCGCGCACCCGGCCGCCCATCGGGCCGATGCAGGCGCCCTTGGCGTTCAGGCCGGAGCGGGTGGACCGTACGGCGATCTTGGTGCGGTGGCCGGCCTCGCGGGCGATGGCGGAGATCTCCACCGAGCCGTCCGCGATCTCCGGGACCTCCATGGCGAAGAGCTTCTTCACCAGATTGGGGTGGGTGCGCGAAAGCGTCACGGACGGGCCGCGGACGCCCTTGACCACCCGGACGACGTACGAGCGCAGCCGGGTGCCGTGGGCGTAGTCCTCGCCGGGGACCTGCTCCTGCACCGGCAGGATGGCCTCCAGGCGGCCGATGTCGACCAGGACGTTCTTGGGGTCCTTGCCCTGCTGGACGACGCCGGTGACGACATCGCCCTCCCGTCCGGCGTACTCACCGAACGTGATCTCCTCCTCGGCGTCCCGCAGCCGCTGGAGAATGACCTGCTTGGCGGTGGTCGCCGCGATCCTTCCGAAGCCGGAGGGGGTGTCGTCGAACTCCCGGGGCTCCTCGCCCTCCGGCAGGTCCGAGAGGTCCTCGGCGTTCTCCTTCGCCCACACCGTCACATGACCGGTGTTGCGGTTCAGCTCCACCCGCGCCCGCCGGCGGCTGCCTTCGGTGCGGTGGTAGGCGATGAGGAGGGCCGACTCGATCGCCTCGACCAGCAGGTCGAACGAGATCTCCTTCTCCCGCACCAGACCCCGCAGGGCACTCATGTCGATATCCACGGCTACGCCTCCTCCTTGTTCTCGTCGATCTTCTCGTCGTGCTGCGCGTCGCGCTTGTCTGTCTTGTCGGGCTTACGGCTGAATTCCAGCTCGACGCGCGCCTTGGCGATCTCGTCGAAGGAGACCCGGCGGGCGGTCGGCTTGCGGCCCTTGACTCCCGGCACCTCGAGGTCCAGTCCGGAGTCGTCGACGGCGATGATCCGCGCCACCAGCTCGCCGCCCTCGTGGAGTTGGGCCTTGATGAGGCGGCCGACGGCGCGGCGGTAGTGCCGCAGCTCGGTCAGCGGGCGGTCGGCGCCGGGTGAGGTCACCTCAAGGGTGTAGGGGGCGCCGCCCATCACATCGGAGTCGTCCAGGACCTGGGAGGCCTCGCGGCTCAGCGCGGCACACTCGTCCAGCTGGACGCCCTCGTCGGAATCGACCACGATCCTCAGCACCCGCCGCTTGCCCGCCGGTGTCACCTCGATCTCTTCCAGATCCAGGTCGCGCGCGGCGATGAGCGGTTCAAGCAGTCCGCGCAGCCTCTCGCTCTGGGTGGTGCTCATCCGGGTGACTCCTCGGCCGCGTGTGCTGTTGTGGGTAGGTCGCGTGTCGGGTCAAAGCCTATCGGTTCCGGCGGGGTACTGACGATTCGGTGGGTGGTCACGGATACTCTCGCCTGCGGTGATCACTACGGAAGACCCCGGGAAGTGCAACGTGCCGAAACTGGCGTACGCGCGCAGAAGGACCCTGCTGGCCGGTGCCGCCCTCGGGGGCGCGGCCCTGCTCACGGGCTGCTCCGAGGACTCCGGCCCCGACCGGGCCGAGCACTCCTCCGCCGCCGAACGGCTGCGCAAGCGCTCGGCCCGCGACAGCACGACCCTGCTGGCGCGCTATGACGCGACGCTGGCCGCGCATCCGGCGCTGGAGCCGCGGCTGCGCCCGCTGCGCTCCGAAGTCGCCCGGCACGCCGAGGCGTTCGGCGATAAGCGGGGCGCGGCCTCGCCCGGCGGCGGCGCCTCCGAGGGCCCCGCACGCGACGCCGAAGCGCCCGCGTCCGGTCCGTCGCCGCACGGTGCCCGGCCGTCCGGCCCCCCCGTCCCCGAGGACGAGCGGGCCGCCCGCTCGGCGCTCGCCGACGCGGAACGCCGGCTCGCCGATACCCGCGCCAAGGCGCTGCTCGCCGCGCCTCCGGAACTGGCCCGGCTGCTGGCCTCGGTCGCGGCGGCCGGTGCGGTGCACGCGTATCTGCTGGCGGAGCGGGCCGGATGACGGGCGCGGCGGGGCAGCGGGCAGGAACCAGCGAAGAGGTGTGCGGATGACGGCCGGAACGGCTCGCGGCAGCAGGCGCGACCACGACGACAGCGGACCCGACGAGCTGACGGCGGTGCAGGCGGCGCTGGCCGCCGAGCATGCCGCGGTGTACGGCTACGGCGTGGTCGGCGGGCGGATCGCCGGTGACCGGCGCACCGAGGCACAGGCGGCGTACGACGGACACCGCGCCCGCCGGGACGCGCTGCGCCGCGTGGTGCGCGATCTGGGCGGTACCCCGCAGGCCGCGGCCGCCGCCTACGAGCTGCCCTTCCCGGTGCCGGACGCGGCCGCCGCGGCCCGGCTGGCGGCGGAGCTGGAGGACCGGCTGGCCGCCGTGTACGCGGATCTCGTACGGGCCGGCGGCGCGGTCCGGCGGCGGGAGGCGGCCGCCGCGCTGCGGGAGGCGGCGGTGCGGTCGGTGCGCTGGCGCGGCGGCGGCGTAGCCTTCCCTGGGCTCGTGGAGCGGGCCGCGGAGGCCGCCCCGTCCGCCTCCGCGAGCGCCGCAGCGGGCGCGCTCTGAACGACCGGCCGCTCCGCGGTCTCCGCCACCGGGAAAGGGACAGCTCACGCATGGCAACCGCACCCATCGAACCGCCGCAGCGGCTGGTGAGTTCGCTGAGCGGCGATCCGGACAGTCCGGTGCGGCAGTGGCTCACGGCGCTGCCGACGCTGGTTCAGCAGCAGCTGGCGGCCTGGGAGCTGACGCTGGAGCGGGTGCACGCGCCCGGTGGCCGCAGCAGTCTGCTCGCGTTCGTACGGCAGCAGGACGGGACGCCCGCGGCGCTGAAGTTCCCGGTGCCGGGGCGGGTGTCGGCGCACGAGGCCGCGGCGCTGGAGGTGTGGGACGGCTGGGGTGCGGTGCGGCTGCTGCGGTCCGACGAGAAGAGCGGTGCGCTGCTGCTGGAGCGGCTCCAGGGCGGGGTGTCGCTGCGTTCGCTGCCGGAGGCCAAGGCGGTGCTGGAGGCGGCCGGCACGGTGCGGCGGCTGTGGGTGGAGCCTGCCCCGGGACACCCCTTCGAGACGCTGGCCGGGCGTACGGAGGAGGCCGTGGAGGGGCTGCGCACGGCCGGGGCGCTGACCCGGGCCGCCGGGCCGCTGGTGGAGCAGGCGCTGGAGCTGCGGCGCGGTCTGCCGGCCGGGTCCGGGGAGCGGTTTCTGCTGCACGGCACGTTCCGGCAGGGCAAGGTGCTGGCCGGGGCGCGGGCGCCCTGGCTGGCGGTCGGCCCGTCGCCGGTGGTCGGCGAGCGGGCGTACGACCTGGCGGCGCTGGTGCTGGACCGGTTCGAGGATCTGCTGGCCGGTTCCGGCGCGGCCGCCGCGGCCCGCCGCCGGGTGGCCAAACTGGCCGACTCCCTGGAGGTGGACCGGGACCGGCTGCGCGACTGGACGCTGTACCGGGCGGTGGACACCGGCGTACGGGAGGTGGCCGTGGGCGACCGCCGGCGCGGGGAAGCGCTGCTGGAGTTCGCGGCCTGGCTGTAGGCCGCGGTCTGTCAGTGCGCGCCCACGGGACCGGCCCTGGTGGACACGCGAACGGGCCGGCCGGGGCGCACCCCTGGCCGGCCCGTTCGCCGTACGCCCGTTACGCGCTGAGGCGGGCGACGGCCTCCTCGACCGTCAGCTCCTCGCGCTCGCCGGTACGGCGGTCCTTGACCTCGACGACGCCCTCGGCGGCGCGCCGGCCGGCGACCACGATGGTCGGGACGCCCAGCAGCTCGGCGTCGGTGAACTTCACACCCGGCGAGACACCGGCCCGGTCGTCGACGAGGACCCGCAGGCCCGCGGCGCCGAGCTGCTCGCCGACCTCCAGGGCGAGCTCGGTCTGCTTGGCCTTGCCGGCCGCCACGACATGCACATCGGCCGGGGCGATCTCGCGGGGCCAGCACAGGCCCTTGTCGTCGTGGGTCTGCTCGGCGAGGGCGGCCACCGCACGGGAGACGCCGATGCCGTACGAGCCCATGGTGACCCGGGCGGGCTTGCCGTTCTGGCCGAGCACATCGAGCTCGAAGGCGTCCGCGTACTTGCGGCCGAGCTGGAAGATGTGGCCGATCTCGATGGCGCGGTCGATCTTCAGGCCGGTGCCGCACTTCGGGCAGGGGTCGCCGGGCTCGACCACGACCACGTCGAGGTACTCGTCGACCTCGAAGTCCCGGCCGGCGACGACGTTCCTGGCGTGCTTGCCCTCCTTGTTGGCGCCGGTGACCCAGGCGGTGCCGGGGGCGACGCGCGGGTCGGCGAGGTAGCGGAACGCCTTGCCCGCCAGGCCCTGCGGACCGACGTAACCGCGGACCAGGTCCGGGCGGTCGGTGAAGTCCTCGGCGGTGACCAGCTCGACGGTGGCCGGTGCCAGGTGCTCACCGAGCTTGCCGAGGTCGACCTCGCGGTTGCCGGGGACGCCGACCGCGACGATCTCGCCGTCGACCTTGATCAAGAGGTTCTTGAGGGTCGCGGCGGCCGGTACGCCGAGGAACTCGGCGAGGGACTCGATGGTCGGGGTGTCGGGGGTGTCCAGCTCCTCGACGGGGCCGTGCGCGGAGCCGTCGGCCGGCTCGACCTTGACCGTGACGGCCTCGGTGTTGGCGGCGTAGTCGCAGGCCGGGCAGTCGACGAAGGTGTCCTCACCGGCCGCGGCGGGGGCCAGGAACTCCTCGGAGGCGGAGCCGCCCATCGCGCCGGAGACGGCGGAGACGATGCGGTAGTCCAGGCCGAGCCGCTGGAAGATCTTGGTGTACGCCTCGCGGTGCAGGGCGTAGGACTGCGCCAGGCCCTCGTCGGTGGTGTCGAAGCTGTACGAGTCCTTCATCTGGAACTCGCGGCCGCGCAGCACACCGGAACGGGGGCGGGCCTCGTCGCGGTACTTGGTCTGGATCTGGTAGAGGATCACCGGCAGGTCCTTGTAGGACGTGCACTGGTCCTTGACCGTGAGGGTGAAGATCTCCTCGTGGGTCGGACCGAGGAGGTAGTCGGCGCCCTTGCGGTCCTTGAGGCGGAAGAGCAGGTCGCCGTACTCCTCCCAGCGGTTGCTGGCCTCGTAGGGCTCCTTGGGCAGCAGGGCCGGCAGCAGGACCTCCTGGCCGCCGATGGCGTCCATCTCCTCGCGCACCACGCGGGAGACGTTCTCCAGGACCTTCTTGCCCAGCGGCAGCCACGTCCAGATGCCGGCGGAGGAGCGGCGGACGTAACCGGCGCGGACGAGCAGCTTGTGGCTGGCGGTCTCGGCGTCGGCCGGGTCGTCGCGCAGTGTCTTGATCATCAAGCGGGACATGCGCTGGACCTGAGCGGCGTGGGCCATGGGAGATTCTCCTGCGTAAGAAAGGTGACTCCCTGGAGGTTAGCCGCCTGGGTGTGGCACAACGAAATGCGATTCGCTGCGCTTGGCCTGCCTCCCACGTTTTTGACTGTCCCGCCGTGGGGGTTTGTCGCCGTTGCGCCTGCGGCGGGCGGGTCCGCTGCGCGGGGCTGTCGGGTGCGGTGACGGGCCTGCGCGGGGGGGGGGGGGGGGGGGGGGGGGGGGGGGGGGGGGGGGGTCACCCAACCCCCCCCCCCCCCCCCCCCCCCCCCCCCGCTCCGACCCGTCCCCTCCCGTTGAAGGGTGGAAAGACGGTTGGTGGGGGTCGGCGTAGGTGGTCCAGTGCGGCCCGTAGGGCCGGTTATTGCTTACGGCGGCCAGCCCCCACCCACCGCAACTACTCCCCCAACGGGAGGGGACGGGCCGGAGGGGCCTGTGTTGTGGACGTAAAGCGAAGCAGTCCACAACACAGGCCCCGGAGGACCGTCACCGCACCCAACAACAACCCGCCCGCCGCACACCAAACCCCCCC
>NZ_JBVHZH010000053.1:0-57942 GCF_055574515.1 Streptomyces sp. NPDC029466 | reverse complement strand
GCACTCCTCGGCACTGCCGTGGTCGTGCTGCTGTCGGAACCGCGCTCCACCGACCTTCATGTGGCCGCTCCCCCCCCCCCCCCCCCCCCCCCCCCCCTCCTCTCCCCCCTCCCCCCCCCCCCCCCCCCCCCTACCCCCCCCCCCCCCCCCCCCCCCGCGCCCACCAGGACGATCCGGTCCATGGCCGCCACTACGGCAGCACCTCGATGGCCAGCGCGGGGCAGCGGGCGGCGGCTTCCTCGACCGGGGCGCGCCGGGCGTCCGGCGGGGTGGCGTCGAGCAGGACGACGATGCCGTCCTCGTCACGCTGGTCGAAGACCTCGGCGGCGGACAGGACGCACTGCCCCGCACCGACGCACTTGTCCTCGTCGATGATGACCTTCATCGGAATTCCCTTTCTCCGGTGGCTTGGTGGACGTGCGGCAGCCGGACCGGCTACCAGGTGACGGGCAGCTTGTGGACGCCGTAGATGAGCATGTCGTCGCGCATCGGCACCTGGTCCGCCGGTACCGCCAGCCGCAGGGTGGGGAACCGCTCGATCAGGGCGGACAGCGCGGCCTTCATCTCCACCCGGGCCAGCTGCTGCCCGATGCACTGGTGGACGCCGTGTCCGAAGGCGAGGTGCGGGCTGTAGGGCCGGCTGACGTCCAGCGCGTCCGGGTCGCCGGAGAACTGTGTCGCGTCCCGGTTCCCCGAGGTCAGGGAGGCGACCACGGTGGCGCCGGCCTCGATGCGGTGGCCGCCCAGCTCCACGTCCTCCAACGCGACCCGGCGCAGCCCGTACTGAATGATCGTCAGGTAGCGCAGCAGCTCCTCGACGGCGCCGTCCATGAGGGCGGGATCGGCGCGCAGTGCCGCCAGCTGCCCGGGGTTGCCCAGCAGGCACATGGTCCCCAGCGCAATCATGTTCGCGGTGGTCTCGTGCCCGGCGAGCAGCAGCAACGCGCCGACGCCGGCCACCTCTTCGTCGGTGAGCTGTTCGGACCGCACCAGGCCGCTGAGGATGTCGTCGGTGGGGTGGGCGCGCTTGGCGACGGCCAGTTGGTGGATGTGCTCGTTCATCGCCATATGGGCCGCAAGGGCTTCCTCCCGGCTCGCGTCGATGCGGAGCATCCGGCCGGAGTTCTCCTGGAATTGCTCGCGGTCCGCGTACGGCACCCCGAGGAGCTCACAGATCACCAGCGAGGGAATGGGCAGCGCGAAGGCCTGGAGGAGGTCGACGGGCCCCTCGGCGGCCGCCATCGCGTCGAGGTGCTCGGCGACGATCCGCTCCACTGCCGGGGCCAGCTTCTGCATCCGGCGCACCGTGAACTGGCCGGTGAGCAGCCGCCGGAACCGGGTGTGCTCCGGGGCGTCCATCATGATGAACATGCCCGGCCGGGGCGGCGGCAGCGGAGCGTCGTCCTGCGCGGGGTCGCCGGTCCGGAGCGGTCGGCGGTTGGCGCCGAACCGCGGGTCGGTGAGCACCCCCCGTACGTCCGCGTACCGGCTGACCAGCCAGCCCTTCCCACCGTCCGGGAAGGTCACCGGCGTGACCGGCTCCTCCTCCCGCAGCGTCCGGAACTCCTCCGGGGCGCTGAAGGGGCAGGCCCGTTCCATGGGCATGGGCCTGGCGGCGGGCTGTGTACCGGCGAGGGGCTCGGGGCCGGTGGGCTCGGCGCCGGTGGTGGGCTCGGGGCCGGTGGTGGGCTCGGGGCCGGTGGTGGGCTGCGTAGTGGTCATCGAACGGTCCTTTCCAAAGGGGGCGACAGATCGGGGCTCGGGTCAACGGGGGTGTCGCAGCGGTGCGTACCGACGGCGCGCAGGTGGACGCGCCACCCCAGGAGGGCGCCGAGCGCGAGGACGAGCGGGCCGAAGACATCGGCCGTGCCCAGGGCGACCGTCTGTCCGGACAGGAACAACGGGAGCTGGACCGACAGCGTCAGGAGATTGCCGGCGTAGACGACCAGATGGCCTTTGACGAAGGCCCGGCGGCGCACCGTGCAGCGGCGCCAACTGGTCCCCTCCCCCGTGATCAGCCCCACCAGCACGCCCAGCGGCGGCCAGCCGAGCCACAGCAGCACCGGCGTGACCACGGTCATCGCGCCGTGCAGCACGAGGTGCGGCAGGAAGAAGTTGACGGCGTCCCCGGTGCGCGCGGCCAACAGGCCCTGGACACAGACGACCGCGAGGAAGACGAGCGCCTGCCGTACGGGCTCCCTGCGCACCAGCCGGAGCAGGAAGACCCCGGCGCCGGTGGTGAGGGCGAGCGTCAGCGCGACCCCTAGTTGGTGGGTCAGGGCGAAGGTCAGGGTGAACCCGAAGACGGGCGTCACGTCGATCAGGGTGCTGCGCAGCCGTTTCCGGACGGCGGCGCGGACGGCGTCCGCACCACCGGGTGCAAGGTCTGCGGCAGGGTCCACGGGGTCTCCAGTCGTCGCGGCGGACGGTGGTCGGTCCGGTGTCGTGACTCCAGAGAAACGGGCCCCGTTGACCGGTCCCGGTCGGCAACCTGACCATTGCCTGACAGCCGGAGCCGGCGTGCGCCAGCGCCGCTCGGACCGCCGGGAACCGGCGGACGCGTGCGCACGTTGTCCTCGATGACTCCATGACGTGATGGGTGACTGCCATGCTTTCCGCCTCGCCGACGAGCGACGCACCGCTGCCCCGAGGAAGCGGGCAGCGGCTGCTCGTGGTGGATGACGACCCGCGGATGACGGAGCTGCTCCAGACCACGCTGAGCCTCGCCGGGTACGAGGTCGCGACCGCCGGCTGCGGTGGTGAGGCCCTGCGCGCCTACGCGGACCTGCCCCCGGATCTGCTGGTGCTGGATGTCCTGCTGCCCGACCTGGACGGATTCGCGGTCTGCCGGCGGCTGGTGGCCAACGGGGCGCGGCTGCCGGTGCTGTTCCTGACCGCGCGGGACTCCGTCGAGGACCGGGTGACGGGCTTCGCGATGGGCGCGGACGACTACCTCACCAAGCCGTTCAGCCTGCCCGAACTCCTCGCCCGGGTGCACGCGTTGCTACGGCGGGCCGGGCGGTCGGCGGAGGCCGGCCCGCTGCTGTGCTTCGCCGATCTGACCGTGGACGAGCGCAGCCGGCGGGTCCGTCGCGGGGACCGGCTGATCGCGCTGTCGCCGACCGAGTACAAACTGCTGCGCTACTTACTGATCAACGCCGACCAGGTGATGTCGAAGGAACAGATCATGGACCACGTGTGGCAGCACCACTTCGGCGACGGTGTCGTCGAGAAGCTGGTCTCCCGCCTTCGCGCGAAGGTGGACATCCACGCGCCCGCCCTGATCCACACCATGCGCGGCTTCGGCTACAGCCTGCGGCTCCCCGAAGGCGGGTGAGATGGCCGGCTCCTGGCGCGGCTCCCTGCGGGCCCGCCTGATGGTGGGCGTCGTCCTGCTGGCGACCGTGGGCATGGTGGCCGTCAACGTGGTCTCGCTGATCGGACTGCGGCTCAACCTCGTCGACGTCGCCGACGCCACCCTCACCAAGACCCGGGAGACCGTGCAGCACCGGGTGCGCGGCCGGCACACCCCGATCGACGAGGACAGCCTCAACTCCCTGGTGCCCGACGGCCTCTACGTCGCGCTGCTCGACGACCGGGGCCGGGTGGTCGCCCAGAGCCCCGCCCGGGACCCCGACGGGCAGACCGGCTCCCGCCCCGAACTTCCCGACCCGGTCCCCGACGGCTTCGCCGAGCACATCGTCACCCTCTCCGCCGAGGGGGCGCCCGTCCCCCGCTACCGCGCCCTGAGCTTCCCCTACGGCCACTCCGCCACGGTCCGGCGCGCCCCCGGCTCACCGCCCCAGCAGTTCAGCAGGGTGGTCGTCGCCAAGAGCCTCCAGCCGGCCGAGGACGTCGTGTACTGGCTGGTCGGCGCCGACTCCGCCGCCACGCTGGCCGTGCTCGGGGGCATCGTGCTGCTCAGCCGCGGGGTGCTGAACGTCGGCCTGCGACCGCTGCGGAACATGGCCACCACCGCGACCGCGATCGCCGACGGTGACATCGACCAGCGCATCGACGTCGCCGAGCGCCACTCCGAGGTGGGAGAGGTGGGCACCGCCCTCAACCGGGCCTTCGACGAGCGGCAGCGGTCCGAGGAGCAGCTCCGGCAGTTCGTGGCCAACGCCTCCCATGAGCTGCGCACCCCGCTGACCACGATCCGGGGCTGGGCCCAGCTCCATCTGCACGGGCTGGCCCAGGACCCGGCGCTCATCGAGCGGGCGATGCTGCGTATCGAGGGCGAGGCCACCCGGATGCACACCATGGTCGAGGAGTTGCTGCTGCTCGCCCGGCTCGACCAGGGCCGCCCCCTCGCGCACGCACCGGTGGATCTCGGCGCCCTCGCCGACGACGCCGTCACCGATGCCCGGGTCGTCGACCCCGGCCGGCCCATGACCGTCGAGGCGCCCGGCGAGGTGTTCGCCCGCGGCGACGAGGACCGGCTGCGCCAGGTGCTCCAGAACCTCCTGAGCAACGCGCTGCGCCACACCCCGCCGGACACCCCGGTGTCCGTGACGGCGCGCGCCCTGCCCGACGGCACCGCGCAGCTGACGGTCACCGATCAGGGCCCCGGGATGCCCCCCGCGACGGCCGAGCGGATCTTCGAGCGCTTCTACCGCGGCGACGAGTCCCGCAACCCGACCAGCGGCGGCACCGGCCTCGGCCTGAGCATCGTCCGCTCCATCACCGAGGCCCACGGCGGCACCGCCACCGTCCACACCGCCCCCGGCAAGGGCAGCACCTTCACGATCACGCTGCCTGCCGCACGCTGACGGCGCACCGGAGGCGGACGCGGCGGGCAGTCGGGCAGGTGGGCGGGGAAGCAGGCCGGCGGCCAGGCAGGGAGACGGCCAGTCGGGCAGGCGGGCAGGCGGGCAGGCGGGCAAGCGGGCAAGCGGGCAAGCGGGCAAGCGGGCAAGCGGGCAAGCGGGCAAGCGGGCAAGCGGGCAAGCGGAACACCCCCCGGACGGCGAACTACCCGCCATCCGCCCCCCGTTGACGATATTCCTCGGGTATCTCCTGCTCGAACCAGACCACCTTCCCGGTGCTCAGCAGCGTCGCTCCCCAGCGCCGGGCGAGCTGGTCGACCAGGAACAGGCCACGTCCGCCCTCGTCACCCGCCTGCGCCCGCCGCATCCGGGGCACCTGCGGCGAATCGTCGCCCACCTCGCACCGGAGCACATCGGTGCGCAGCAGCCGCAAGGCGATCGGCCGGGAGGCGTAGCGCACCGCGTTCGTCACCACTTCGCTGACCATGAGCTCGGTCGCGTCGAGCATCGAGCCCAGGCCCCAGCGGTGCAGCGCCCGGCGGGTCAGCTGCCGTGCCCGGCCGGCCGTTTGCGGCTGGGGGCTGAGGAACCAGTACGCGACGTTGAGCGGCGCGAAACCGTCGAACCGGGCGGCCAGCAGCGCCACATCGTCATCCCGGGTGTCCGGGTCCAGGAGGGTCAGCACCGCGTCGCAGAGCATGTCCAGCGGCGGCGGGGCGACCCGCGCGGCCACCTCCTCCAGGCGGCCACGCAGCAGCTCCATGCCCGTCCAGACATCCCTGTGACGCGACTCGACGAGGCCGTCGGTGTACAGGAGCAGCGTCCCTCCGGTGGGCGCGGGCAGCTCCCAGGTCTCGAAGGGGACGCCGCCCACCCCTATCGGCGCGCCGGGCGGGACCTGAAGCACTTCCCCCGAGCCGTCCGGGTGCAGCAGCACCGGAGGCGGATGCCCCGCGTCGGCCACCAGCAGCCGCTGCGATATCGGGTCGTAGATGGCGTACAGGCAGGTCGCCAGGTGCTCGCTGCCGAGGCGCTGGGCCTGCTCGTCGAGGTGGTACAGGACCTCTTCCGGCGGCAGGTCGAGCCGGGCGAGGGTCTGCACCGTGGTACGCAGCTGGCCCATCATCGCGGCGGAGGTCATGGAGTGGCCGATGACGTCGCCCACCACCAGCGCGACCCGGTTGCCGGGCAGCGGGATCGCGTCGTACCAGTCCCCGCCCACCTGGGAGGTCTCGGCCGCCGGCAGATACCGGCTCGCCAGCCGGACACCAGTGGTCTCGGGGAGCGACGACGGCAGCATCCGGAGCTGGAGGGCGTCCGCGGCCGAGGCCTCGTGTCCGTAGGGCATCGACGCGTCGACACCGAGGGCGGTGTGCGTGGCGAGCTGGGCGGCGACGAGCAGGTCGTCCGCCGTGAAGACGGGCCGGCCGGCCGTGCGCAACAGGACGACGGTGCCCAGCAGATGGCGGCGCCCGTACAGCGGGGCAATGATCAGCCGCCGGCCCGGTGCCGGTGCCGCCGCCATGCCCGCCACGGGCTCCAGCAGCTCGGCCACCACGGACCCGATCTCCGGCACGTCACCGAACACGGTTTGCCCGGCCAGCAGCAACTCGGCAAACGGCCCGGTGACCGTCGGACGCACGGGCCCGGCGCCCCCCGCGGGCGCCGCGGTAACCGCGCCTCCCGTCCCCTGAACGAAGCTGTGCAGCCGCAGCACCAGGGCCTCGGCCGGCTGCCCCTCCCCGGTCGGCAGCGGCTCCCGCAGATGCACGAGCACCGCGTCGGCGAACGCGGGAACCGCCACCTCGCAAAGCCCCCGCAGCACGTCATCCAGGCCGACGCCCCTGGCGATCCGCCGCCCCGCAAGGTCGAGAAACCGCAGCCGCTCCGACTGCGCCTCGGGGCCACGCTCCGGGGCGGAGGCACCGGGCCCAGGCTCCGGCTTGGAGGCACCGGGGCCACCCTCCGGCTCCGGCTCCGGCTCCGCGCCACGCTCCGCCTCCAGGTCCGGCTCCAGCTCCGGCTCAGAGGCACCGGGGCCAGGCTCCGGCTCGGAGGCAGCGGATCCACGCTCCGGCTCCGGCTCCGAGCCACGCGCCGCCTCGCCCGGCTGCTGGGCCGGCGGGGCCGTGTTCGTGTCGGCTCGGGGGTGCGGCTCCATCACTTGTCTCATCCGTCCGGAGGTGCCCGGGACCGCGCGGCGCGGTCTCAGCCGCGTCGCGCGCAGTTGAGAAAGATCTGCTCCTCGGGCGGCACGTCCGAGATCTCCGGCGCGTAGGTGTACGAGGACTCCTCAACGATCGCGAAGCCCGCCTGCTCGACGACCTCACGCAGGTCGTCCCGCAGATAGCCGGACACCCGGATGGCATGGCCGAGGAACGGAATCGCGAAGTAGTCCACGTCGGCCTCCACCATCGAGAGGGCGAAAAGACCACCGGGCAGCAGCAGGTCGTGGACCATCCGCAGTACGTCGGGGATCTCCCCCCGCGGCAGCATCAACAGCGAGAAGAAGGCCGCGACGGCATCGAAGCGACCCAGGTCATGAGGGCCGCCGAGCCCGATGTCGGCGATGTCCATCCGGTGAAACGTCGCCCCGGGCACATACTCCCGGGCAAGCTCCACCATCCCGCGGGACAGATCGACGCCGACCACCTCGAACCCCGCGTCCACCAGCTGCCGGGCGGTCGGCAGCCCGGTGCCACAGCCCAGATCCAGCACCCGTGATCCGCCGGCCAGCGACCTGATCAGCCACTCAGCGGCCGCCAGCTGCCCCTTCTTGTAAGGAAACGCCTCGTCATAGCGGTCACCGATCGCGTCGAACGCCTCGGCCTGCCCCTCACGGTCGAGCCGCACGCCCTCAGCACCGGCCTCGCCGCTCTCGTATTCCGCCTCGGCGAATCCCTTACTCACCCATTGCACCTCTTTATGTGCATTCACTCAATTATATCCGCCACACCCCTCCCATCCGCCACGGCCCGCCTCACCCCGCACCCGCCAAGCGCCCACGACCAGCCCACCCCAGCCCACCGAACAACCCCACCGAACAATCCCGCAGAACCCACAGCAGCACCGGAGTTCACCCCCCCGCCCACCCACATGCCCCCACACGCAAAACGGCCCCGGACACAAAGCCCGGGGCCGACAAGAACGCCGCTACGCAGCAAAGCCACAGCCCACCGCGTCCACACTCAGAGCCCCCTGTCGGATTCGAACCGACGACCTTCGCTTTACAAGTGGGGTCGAATCCGTGATCAGGAGTGTTGGATCAGGCTGGGTGGTGCTGTTCTTGCTGGTCAGCGCCACCCAGCCTGGTGCTGAGTCCTGCTTTCGGCACCTATTGCTCCGCCGTCCGCTCACGCATCGCTCACGCAGGGAAAGCTTCGACGCGGCGACGATTGAGTCCAAGGCCCCTCGTCCCGAATGAGGGTCGGGCGGGGGTGACGCCGAGTGGTTGCTGTTTCAACTGGTCAGAGCATTGGGGTGGGGGTATCGGGTGGCTTCGACGGGTCTTGGGGGGCGGGCCGGGCCCAGACGGCCCTCAGATTCTCTGGCTCGGTCCGAGGTCACCTCTCCGGCCTCGCCGAGACCTCTGGCATCTTTCGAGGTTCATCGGATGGCAGATTTCCCAAACGGAGTGCTCTAGCTGAACCAGCTCATTCCACCGGGCGCGCGCCTAAGAAAACCCAAACCGTGTGCTCCACGCGGTAGCTGGCGCTGGGTCACTACGGTTCCTCTTAGTCGGCGAAGCGAGGTCTGGTCCAACAGGCGGACCAGCCCGCTCGGTTGGCCATGTAATGAGGCATCGAGAATGGGGAGATCGACATGGAGTACAAGTTGCTGCTCATGACACTCGCCGCGCAGTTTGCGGTGATCACCGCGCTGCTGGGCGGGATTGTGTCGAGGGTCGGCGGGGCGGCCATGACGGGCGCAATTCGTGCGGGGGCGGCAACCTTCGCTGCCACGATGACCCTTGCTCTGTTGGCCATGTCCAAGGTTGGGCTGATGTAGCCGTGGGCGAACGCCGAAGCGAGAGCCGAGTAAGCCTGAGGGGGAGAGCGGGGATGGAAGTGAAGAGTGGGGCACAGCTCGAAGTGGGGCGGCTGACGCGCGCTCTGGCCGAACGCCTAAACGCACAGGACGCGTGCCGGACCGTTATTGGTCTGATCTATCTGCGCAACCGGGCGAGGGAGCAGCCCGCGGACATCTGGGGCGGCGGCGGACCCTCCTGGACCTGGCTCATCGCGCAAACGCGAAAGCCTCAACCTCTGGGCCCCCGCGTACAGGAGTGTCTCTCTGCCTGGCTGCCGGCGGGGCTCAGTGCGGATGGTGTGGACATGCGCCGAGACTTCGTACCGACTCTCCCGGCTACGGTCGACAGTCATCTGAGACAATTGATTGGGGCCATCGACCGCGTGGAACGAGTAGGCGACCTACTCGAACAGTGCCTGGAAGAACTGTCGTCCGCTCAGGCCAAGGGGGGCCACTACTTCACTCCCCGCGACATTGTGCGTCTGCTGGTCGAGGCGGTATCTCCGCAGGACGGGCAAAGGGTGCTCGATCCGGTCTGCGGGTCCGCCGGGTTGCTAGTCGAAGTCGAACGTCAGGTGCGTGAGCAGACCGGCCTCCGTACGAACGTGTCACTTACAGGCCGTGATCTGCACGCGAACACACTCCAGATCGCCCAGTTGAACCTCGCTGCCCGTGGGATTGAGGCGGACCTGGGGCAGCCCGTCGACAGTCTTGCGCGCCCAGCCGAGGCTCAGTACGACATTGTGCTGGCCAATCCGCCGTTCAACATGGGGCCATGGATGTCCCGTGACCCGGGCCGGAATGACCCACGCTGGCCAGAGGAGGCGCCGCCGCCCCGAGACAACGCCAACTTCGCGTGGATTTTGCACTTTGTGCATGCTCTTGCCCCGCAGGGCAGGGCCGCATTTCTGATGGCTGACGGTGCGGCTACCGGGTTGCGGCATGCCGAGCGGAGGATTCGCGAGCTACTCGTCCGCCGAGATCTCGTCGAGAGCGTTGTGGCGCTACCTCCCGGAATCTTTCCCCATACACGCAACTCCAGTTGCCTTTGGCTTCTCAATGGTGACAAGAGCCCGCACAGAGGCTGGGGGAGTGAAGACCGACGGGGCCAGTTCTTGTTCATTGATGCCAGAAAGGCCAAGGAGCTGGTGCCCGGCACCCGGCAGTGGCGACTAGCTCCTGACGGCGTGAGGGGGATCCTCGAAACTTTGGCCGCGTGGCGAGGCCCGTCGCTGGCGGAAGGCACGGCGTGGCTCGGCTACAAGGACGAGCCGGGCTGGTGCGTCTCCAGCACGGTCAAGGAGGTTGCTGCATGCGATTTCGATCTGCTGCCGCCTCTGTACACCTCCGAGCTGGACAACGGTGATCCGACGGGGCTGTACCGCGTGGAGGCGCTCAGAGAGGGGCTCTACGCAAAGTTCGGCCAGGCCCACGCGCTGGAGCGCGACCTGCGACGTGTTCTGGATGAGTTGTGAAACCTGACTCCGTGACGCGGGCCGGCAGGTGGATGAGCATGCCGCTCGCCAACGCGGCCGAGGACCTGTACGTCACATACGGCATCAGCGACCGCAACTTGCCGGACCACCAGGGAGCCGTGCGGACAGGCGACATTCGGCACGGTCGTATCACCACCCAGCAACCCGGTCGAGCGGGCACAGCCGAATCAAGGAAGACCCGGGCAGCTCTTCGGCGGGACGACTTGGTCGTCGTGCTTGTTCGGCGGGCAGGTGATGCGGCTCTGGTCACCGAGGAGCATGAGGGATGGGTCGCGACCCGGAGCGTTGGCATCGTCAGGTCCAAAAGCCCCTCCGTTACACGGTGGCTGAGAATCTGGTTGCGGACGCCCCGTGCCAGGGCGTGGATCGACCGGCACGTCAGCGCACACGTCGAACCGACCCTGAGTCTGGATGCGTTGAGGAAGATGCCCGTTCTGTTCCCGCCACGGGAGCAGTGCGAACGGATCGACGAACTGGTCACCCTCATCGAGGCTAAGCTCGCCCTCAATCTGAGCATCGCCGCTGACGCGATGGAACTCGCCGATGCCTATCACGCGGTCTGGACACGGCACCGTCCGTCCTGGCCTATCACCGAATTTGGCAAGGTCGCCCGCGCGCGGACCGGAAGATCAGCACCGGCCTCCGTTGGTGAAAGTGGCGTCCACACCACCTGGGTCGCACCCTCTGACGTCCTCAACGCTCCCCTGCCGTACATCGGAGCCACCGACCAGCAAGGCCCCGCCGAATCCGGCGTCGTCTGCGATCCGGGCACGATTCTGATCGCCACTCGGGCGGCGGGCGGGCGGGCCGTCGTCACGTCGCTGCCCGCCGCTGCTGGGCGAAGCGTGCTTTCGGTGCACCCCGCCGATCCCGTGGACCGATGGTGGCTCCTGCACGAACTGCGCTCCCGCGGCGCGGAGCTCGCCGATGCGGCTCAAGGCCGGCACGCGCGCGAAATCACTCAGCGCGCCTTCGGTCGGCTCCCCGTCTCCTGGCCGGACCTGGAGGTACGAGAGCAATTCCATCGTGTTGCGGAACCACTGCACAAGGTGGCTCAGCAGGTGCTCGACGAGAACAAATGCCTGGAAGAACTTCTCGGTACGTTGTTGCGTGAAATTTCCTCAGGAGCAGTTGGCCAGCCGCCCGTCGGCCACGAGGGAGACAAGTGGCAGCGATGAGGGCGTGACATCTTCTCGGTCGCGTCGCGCGGTCTTCGAAGCAGTGCTTCAGCTGGCCAGGAGGAGGTTGCACGGAGGCCATACGGGTGGAGGCGCTGGCACGCGTGAGTGTCCGCTGAGGCCGCCGGGGGATTTCAAGCCAGGTCCCCCACCAGCAGGTCAAGAGTCGCCTCTTCGTGGAGTGCGACGCCGAGAGCGGTCATGGCAGGCCCGAGGCCCGGGTCCCAGTCCGCGTCGACCGGCACGCCGTCGAGTGGTAGTTGAGGGACGCCCTCCGCCCGGCTGGCAGCGGCGAGGCGTTCGTAGTCCTCGGCGCCCATGCGCCAGGGCAGGGCTTCGTAGCGGCGGATGATCCGGTTGGCCAGAGCGATGCCCGGCCAGTCGAAATCGCCGTGATAGGCGAAGCGACAGCCGGTGGCGGCGAGGGCGTCGAGGAGTGTGAGGACCACCGTGGCGGCGCTTCCGGAGGTACAGACCAGGGGCTTGGCGCAGGCCGCATCAGCTGCGGCCTCTACCACGCGCGGGTTCTCGCAGATGTGCATGACGGTTCCAGCCGGCAGTTGGAGCTGGAGGTCGAGCAGATCGCGCGGTGTCAGGTGGGTCTCGGCATTATGGGTGGCGCGCTCTCGCAGCGATCGCTCTCGCCAGCCCTCGCCGGTGGGCCGGAGACCGTAGGTCAGCACCGTGCTGGAGACCTCGTCCGGTGTGACGGAGACCAGCCGCCACAACGCGCGACGGCCGGCTGCATTGCTGGGGAGTTCAGTGTCATGGGCCAGCGCGACGCCGCGTTGGACGAGCCGGGCGAGCCAGGTGCCGTCGTCCAGACCGTGCGCCGAACCGGTCGCCGTCGCGGCGAGCTCTCCTCGGCCTCGCGTGCCGGTGCGTTCCCGGTCGAGCAGCACGGTGAGTACCTGGACCGCCTGCTGAAGCGTCCGCACTGCCGCCTCGGGTGTCAGCCCTCTCGGAACGCCGGTGCGACGCAGTATCTCGGACCACTGCCGGGTCCACTCCTGCCCGGCGAACGGAGAGGCGTCGAGAGACGAGGTGAGCGACGACCACACGCGCCGGCGCTGTGCCGCGTCGTCTTCGCGGGCCGCGCGGCGGTCGGTGAGCGGTGGGCCGAGTTCCTCCAGGACCTCTCTCAGTCCGAGTCCCGCGGCAGAGGAGCGCAGGCGTGCGTCGAGCGCGTCGAGCCGCACCGTCACGGCCGTACCTGTGAGGGGTTTGCCCAGCAGGAGCGACAGGGCGTTCCGTTCCTGCGCACTCACCGCGGTCAACCGGAGGGAACCGGTGGACTGCACGCCGTTGCCTTCCAGACGTTTGCGTACCGCACCCCAGAGCCGGGCGAGACCTGGTTCTGCCAGCCAGTCGCGGGTGGAGGCCGGGAGCCCGCTCATACCGATGCCAGTCGCCGGTGCCGGCCGTTCCAGGTGTAGTGCAACGTGGCCACCCCGCGCACATGGGGGTCGCGGAGGCACTCGTAGATGTGGAGGGACGGAACCTCAGCCCAGTTGCCCATCAGCCGCTCGCTCGTGAGGACGAAGTCGAGATCGAGATCGACGAGGATGCGGCCCAGGCGTCCGTGGGTGGGTTCGTCGACCTTGGCGAAGGCGTCGTCCAGGAGGATCAGCCGCGGCGCGTGCGGGGCCGACTCGGCGAGACTGGTGAAGTGCGCGGCGGCGGCTGCGAAGAGGACGAGGTACGAGAGCACGCGCTGCTCTCCCTGGCTCAAGCCAGTGCGGCCGGTCAGTTTCCTCCTGCGCCCTGGGGCCGCGTCCTCGACCACGAAGGTGTGGAAACGGAACCATGCGCGGTAGTCCAGCGCGGTCCGCAGATGGGCCGTGTAGCCGGCCGAAGGGTCGGCACGGCGGGCGTCCTCGATACGGCGTTGCAGCACCTCGCGCAGCTGCTCGGTCTGCTCACGCGTCCGGAGGCTCGACGGGCTGCGCAGCAGCTCGACGGCCGCCCGCACGTCCGCGTCCACGTCCTCGTCGAGCTTCCACAGCAGTTCCACGCCGAGACCGTGCGAGGTCCGTACAGTCTTCAGCGTGTCATTGAGAGCCGCGACCAGGTTGGCCGCTGTGATGACCTGCGCGGAGAGATGATCACCGAGCTCGCCGGTCAGGAACCGCTGGAACACCTCGCTCTCGCGCTCAGTGAGCCGCCCCTTCGCCTCCGCGGACTGTACGGCGATCCGCTCGCCCACGACCGCGACATCGTGCGAGCCGTGGTCGTCGAGCAGGCGGCACACCTTGATGCCGTCGCGCTCCTCAAGCTGTGCGTCGTATCCGCCAGCCAGTTGGTCGCGGAGCGCCGTGTGCCGCTTGAGCAGGGTGTCGTCCGACACCTCGCCCCTCGAACGGTTGAGGGCCTGCTCCACCGCGTCGGCCAGTGAGCGCAGCGCGCGCAGACGGTCGCGGACGTCCGAACCGGGGTTGTCCGCTACCTGGCCGGGCAGAGAGGATCGGTCCAGACCCGCCCCGCTGATGACCTCCGGGCGGTCGAGAGCCTCGCGGAGGGTGCGGCCGGCGTCGAGGACTGTCGTCTCCTGGTCTGCCAGCTCCTCGCGCAGGCGCTTCTCCTCCTCTTCAGCACGCACACGCAGATCGCGGAGTTCGCTGTGGGCGCGCTCTGCCGCCGGGATGGCACCGGCGGCGTTCGCGATGCGTTGCTTGGCGTCCTGCTCGCGGGTGAGGACCTCCTCCTCGGACGATCCGACAGCCACCTCGCGGGTCCGCAGATCCTGTTGTGCGGTGCGCAGTTGGTGGAGGCGAAGCCGGTAGTTTCCTTCCGCCTCCAAGCGCCCCTCTCGGGCACACTCATACCGCCTGTCGTCCGCCTGGCTTCCGCCGAGCCGACCGACCGTACCGCTGACCGCTCTGCGCAAGTGACCGATACCGCTGAGCAAGGACGCCAGTGCGGTGCGTACGCGGTCCAGGGCGGTGGCGTCGGTGGGCAGGTCATGGGCGGTTGCGGTGGCGTCCGCCTCGGTGCGCGCCGACACGGCGAGAACGCGGGCGTCCTCGGCCAGCCGTGCCGCACGGGTCGCCTTGGCGGTCAGCTCCCGCAGCGCCTCCTCGTCCGAGACGGTCCTGCTCCAGGCGTCGGAGAGCTGCCGGGCCCGGGGAAAGTCCCGTTCCGCGAGGGCGAGGGCTCGCCGTCTGGAGTCGGCTGCGGCGAGTTCGGTACAGGCGTCGGTCAACCGCTGTTTCGTCTGCCCGAGCTGGCCGTTCAACTCAGAGAGGACGCGCCGCCGAGTCTCGGCGCGTACGGCTGCCCCCACGTACTCGGCGACGCTCTTGTGGTGTCGGCCGCGCAGAGCGCCCAGACGCCAGCTTCCGTCGTAGTGGACCACGCTGGCAGCGGCAGTCTCCGAGGCCGGTACGAGCGCGATGGCGGCCAGTAGGCGTTCGACGTGCTCGGACGTGATGCCGCACTCCGGCTGCGGGGCCGGGCGCAGCGCCGAGGCGAGAGTCTGTACTCCCAGCAGCTCAGGGCCGGGCTGGAGAAGCGTGTCCCGGGCGAGGGGGTCCAGAAGGGCACCGTCCGCGCTGACCCACGCGTCGAGGATTCCGCTTGCCTCCAGCGCCGCCTCCAGGCCGGCCCGGTCGGCGGAGGTCACGTGCTCCGCGAAGTCCACCAACCGGTAGAAGGGCGCTCCACCGGCCGGGTTCCTTTCGGCGATGCGGTGGTACGGGGCCGGCGGCTCGGGGTCGGTACGCCGCTCCCAGTCCTGCCTCTCCTTCGACAGGCGGTCGATCTCCTCGCCGAGCCGGGCGACGCCGAGCGCCAGCCCATCGCGGTGCCGGGTGAGGTCATCGGCGTACGGCTCTAGGGCCGCATGGGCCGTCTGACGCGCGTGGGCATCGATGTCGGGCGGCAGCGTGCGCTCCGAGAACGGGGCGTCAGAGGAGGTCTCGCTGGCTACTTCAGCGAGGACGGCATCCAGGGGCGGGCAACCGGGCCCCGCTGCGGTCCGCGTGCTCTCCACCCACGCGACGACCTCGTCGGCGTACCCACAGCTCTCCTCGGCGACCTTCTCTCGGCTCTCTTCGACACGGCCGGCGGCCTCCTCTGCCTCGCCCTCCAGCCGTTCCCTCTCCGTGTCGGCCTGAGCTGCCCTGGTCCGGGCTTCGTCGGCCTTCGAGGAAAGACGGGTTACCTCCTGGACCATCCGTGTCCGGTTCCGTACGACCGCTTCGACAGTTTCCAGCTGTCCCTGCCAGGAGCGCAGCCCGGCCTCTGTCGTGGCCGTGTCCACGCGAACCACCGGCCGGTGCCGTACGGTCTGCGGTTCCCCGTCCGGGCTCGTCAGCTCCGCCTGCGCAGCCTGGGAGCGGACCATGCGCGGCAGGGCAACCGCGTCGCCGAGATGTCCGGTGGGGAGCCCTGCCTTCTCCGCCTGGGACAGCAGCTCGCGGTGTTCGCTGCCCAGCTCGGTGAGCCGGCTCCCTAGGTCTTCGACACCCTCGGCCAGTCGTTCGGCCGCGCCTTCTTCCGCCTCGTGTGCGTTTCGCAGGGCGGTGAAGGCGGTCATGGCCGTGGTGTGCAGGGCCTCCACCGTGCTGCGGCGTTCCGACAGCTCGCGCAAGCTGCGGTAGGCGTGGCTGGCGTGCAGGGCGGCAAGGTCCGTCTGGGCGGCCTGTTCCTCTTCGCGCAGGGCCTCCAGCCCGGCTTCCGACTCCTCTTCCCGCCTCTTCAGGTCGCCCGTTCGCTGCGCGGCATCCCCGGCCGTTCGGCGTCGTCGGGAGAGGGCGTCCAGTTCCCGGCTCACGTCCCGGGCCGAGGTGCGCAGGACTCCGGCGAGGTAGCGGCGGTAGTCGGCGAGGAACGTGCTCAGCGCCGCGTCGGTACGTTCCAGGCGGCCGAGTTCGTCCCGTACGGCGTCCAGGTCGTGGAGGTTGCGTGCCACCTTCTCGACCACGTCCTCGTCGAGGCCGGGCAGGGTCTCGCTCAGCAGGACAGCCAGGCCCCCATGTTCGATGCGGTCCCCGACCGTGGGACGTCGCAGCCGGTGGAGGAGCTGGGTGAGATTGCGGTAGCGCGTCGCGTCGGTGATCCCGAAGAGATCCCGCGCTACACGGGCACGGTGGCCGACCGCTCGGTCCGTCGCGTTGTCGGAGCCGACGATCTCCTTGAGCCGGTCGACGGGCAGCGGCTTGCCCGCTTCGACCAGGAGCAGGTCTTCACCGACCCGCAGCGGGGTAACGAAGAAGGTCGGCACCACCTTCTGCGTCGACTTCGAGGCGCGGACGGCGACGCCGAGCGTCAGATAGCGGTGATCGCCGCCCTCGTTCGTACCCCGGAACTCCACCCACAGGTACCCGAGGCGGTTGGTCTGTTCGAACCCGTCCAGCATCAGCCAGGTGAATGTCGTCCGCCCGGTGCCGGTCGCGTCCAGTGCCCGGGAGTCGCCGTCCAGCAGGTACGGGAGCAGCATTTCCAGGGCCTTGGACTTCCCCGCGCCGTTCTTGCCGCGCAGCAGCAGCCGCCCGTCACCGAAGGCGAACTCCTGCTCGTCGTACTGCCAGACGTTCTGGATGCCCGCGCGGTGCAACCGGAAGCGGGTACCCGCCGTCGTCTTCGACGGGCCGGACCGGGGCAGCGGGATGAGGCCACGTGCGTCAGCGGTCATAGCGGCAACTCCTGCTGTGTTTCGGTAACGTCGCGGTTTGCGGCCGCTGTACGCACGGTGACACGGGTGGCGTAGCGGGCCGCTGCTGCGAGCAGTACCCAGCCCTCGCCGCCGGGCCTGGCCCCGCGGACGTCGGTCACCTGACGGCCTTCCGGCAGCTCTTCGGCGTACCCTTCCGGCAGTCCTTCTCCCTCGGCGCGCAGTGGACCGGCGGGGGCCATCAGCCGCATGCGGGACAGCAGGTCCAGCACGGCTTCCCGCAGAGCGTAGAGATCTTCCAGGTAGCCGCGCTGCCAGTTGCTGCGGTCTCCGTACTCGGCGACCAGGTCAGCCAGCAGCTCATCCACGAGGCCGTCCGGAACGGCCACCCCGACGACGAGTACGCCGCCGGTCGCCGGATGTCCGGGATCGGGTGGACGAAGCCGTTCCACGAGCCGTTCCACCAGCAGCAGCGCGGCTTGGGCGACGGTCCCTGTTCCTGGAAGGTGGAGATCGGTCAGCTCCTCCTCGGGGTCGACCAGTGCCACACCCTCGGCGCGGATCTCCGTGTCCAGGCCGAGGAGTTCGAGGAACGCCTGAGCTTCCCGGCGCTGGCGGGTGCGAAGCCAGTCGCGTTCGGCGTCGGTCAGCTCATCGAGATGAACGACAGGCGTTTCGACGAGCATCCGGCGCACGTAGGTACGAGGTCCTCCGAACCCCGGCTCCGCCGCCCGACGGACCAGATCGGCGCCGTCCCGGGACTGGGCCAGCGGTCCCGCGACGACGACGCGAGCAAGCTCGCGGTCCACCGTGATCAGAGCTTCCCCGCCAGCTTCCTGGGCGATGGCGGCCACCTGGCCCTCTGTCTCGACGAGAACACCCCACTCGACCAGCTGGCGCAGAGCCGCGACCAGGGTCCGTTTCCCGGCCGCCCGGCTCGTCTCCTCCAGTTCGACGTCCGCGTCAGCCGCCGCGGCCCGGATATCAGCGACCAGCTGCGACAGCAGCATCTGCTCGGGCGCGGTCACCAGCACCGAAAGAGCCAGCGCGAGGCAGGCGTACGTGTGCGGGGTGAAGGGGGTACCGGTGGACCGCACGAGCCGGTGTCCCGCCCGTGCTCCCAGCCCGGCCTTGAACAACCGGGCGTAGGAGCTGTCGACCAGGAGGCGATAGCCGAGCACTTGCTGGAACCGTTGGCCCAGCCAGTCGGCGTGCCGACGGACCAGCGGGAAGAGATCGGCGTGCGGGCCCTCCGACGTGACCAGCGGATGGGCGAGCAACAGCCTTGCAGCAGTACGACGTTCGGCTGCCAGGGTCACATCGTGTGCGGAGGGGAGGGTCATGACACGCTCACCTCCGCCTCACCGTCGGCCGTGGCTGAGGTCCGGCCGATGACCAGCTCCAAATCGTCCAGGAGCATGTTCCCGTCGGCCGAGTGGAGGAGCGTCCGGGCGCCCGCTGTCCGGTGCACGGTGAGCCGGATGCCCAGATCTGCGTCCTCGCTCAGCGCCGCGTCCAGACCGAACTGCGGCGTTCCGTCCCCGTCCGCACCGGCGCGCCGCTCGAGCTGCGCGTTCCCGAGTGCCGTGGCCAGCAGCTCCAGGAGGAGGCTCAGCGCCGCCGAAGTGAGCCGTACATCGTCGAAACGGCCCGACGCGCTGCGCAGCTCGTCTGCCGCTGCTTTCCTGGCCGCCGCCCGCTCACGCGCGGCCTCTCGTAGCCGCTCCTTCTGCGCGGAGTGGTCCTCCGCGGAGGCCGTCCGGCCCCGCTGTGCGCGGCTGCCCCTCTCGCGCAGCGCGACCGGGACCTCGACCACCGGGCCGGTCCACCAACTGGTGTAGGCGGGCACCACTTCGTCGGTGGCAGGTGGTATGCCCAGGTGGCGGGCGCCGTACAGCCCGAAGGCGGCGACGGCGATGTCGTGCGCGTCCTGCGGTGCGGCCTCGTCGAACCACCGGGCCAGCCGCAGCAGGTCCCGGCGGCGCGACATCTCCCCGGTGGCCGAACGCAGCATCCGCTTGGCGTTGGCCAGCAGGGACTGGAGGGCCCGCAGGGTGGCGTCACGCAGTTGATCGACCTGGCTGCCCTGACCATCAGTGTTGCTGAACCAGCCGCGCAGCCCCTGCCAGTCCGCGAGCTCGCGCCCGCGGCTGCGCTGCACCCGGGTCTCCGAGCGACCTTCGCTTTGCGGGGAGAGCCCGGCAAGGAGGCCCTGGGCCTGGGCGTCCAGTCGGTCCAGCAGGGCCGGAAGGTGCGGCCACAGCCTGTTCAGTGCCGCCGAGATGCGGGGCGCGCGGAAGGCCACGTCCTCCGTGATCGCCTCGACGTAGTCCAGGAGCAGTTCCTTGAAGCCCTGGTACTCGGCGCTGTCCAGGTCGTACCGGGCGAGCACCTGGCCGAGGTAGGCGTAGAAGTCCCGGATGGAGTCCGCGAACTCGGCGAACTGCACGAACAGCGTGCTGATTCGCTCCAGTCCGTCCTGCGGAGCGATACCGCCAGGCTCGGTCACCAGCTCGGCGAGCTCCCGGAGGCCGCGCTCGACCAGGGCCAGCAGCTCGTTGCTCACTTCGCGTGCGGCATCGGCCTCGGCCAGCACCCCGTCGGCGTCTCGCTGGATCCGTTCGCCCAGCCTCGACAACTGGTAGCGCGCGCGGGAACGCTGGTAATCGGTGATGCTGGACGCCTTCACCGTGTGGCTCCCGCGCAGCAGGTTGCCCCACCTCTCCAGCTGTTCCAGCCGGGCCGTGAGGGTGTCCGCGTCGAGCCCCGCACCTGGTCCGCCGAACTCACGCAGCTTCGCCAAGACGTCCGGAACGGCCAGGTCCGCAAGGAGCGTCCCGCAGAAGACCCGCATGATCGCGATGTGCTCCAGCCGCTCCGGCGCGCTCAAGTAGGCGTACGCATCCAGCCGCCTGCGCGCCTCGTCGTCGCCGGGTTCTGGCTGTGTACCGGGTGCGGGTGCCTCCATGCTTGCGAGGCTACTTGGAGCATTCAACTGTCGTTGGGACAAAGCTCGAAATGCTTCCGAGCATGCGGAAGTGACGTCCCTGTTTCCCCGATCGCCAACGCCTCAACACGAAGCATGGAACCAGGGGCGCACTACGCCCTTTCACTCGGCCAGGAAGAGGTCCCACCCGTCGAAGCGGCGGCGGACGCTGACCCGGTCGGTGGAGAACGAGCACGTTGAGACCGCTTGTTCATGTGAGCCACTCTCGATGCTGCTGCCTAACGAAGTCAGCGCCGTTATGCTCAGCGGGAATTCGCTGCTCTCAGTCCCATCGTGACTACGCAGTGCGGCGAAGCGCTTGACGTGCAGGCTCTTAGGCAAGCAACCTGAGTCGCTGATGAGGCGTGGGCGTACCCCTCGCCACCGTCCCAGCACGGCCGCCAGCCGCCGACAGGAGCACAGTGACCGCCCTGCACGCCCAGCAGCTCGAACACGCCCTTGATGAGCAGTTCACTGGGATCGTCGCCGTTGATGATCTGTCCAAGTTTGAGCAGCGAATCCAGCGGAGCTCATTTCTCTCCCGTTCCCTTGCTGCCCTGGCGATCCGCGAGTTCACGGGCTATCCACTGCAGCGCTGCGCCGAGTTCGTCATCGACTCATTCGGCGACCAGGGCATCGACGCCGTGGCGGTAGATCTCGCCTCAGAAGAGCCTCAGGTCTGGGTGGTGCAGGCGAAGTGGAGCAGCGACGGCACAGCCACCTTCTCAAAGGACGCTGCCCTCGACCTAAAAAACGGTCTGGAACTACTGATCGCCCGGGAGTACCAGTGCTTCAACGCTAAGCTGACGCCGCTCATCCCCGATCTGGAACGGGCACTCAGCAATCCGCGGGTACAGATCACCCTGCTGCCGGCCTGGGCAGGGACCCAGCCGATGGGGGCCGAGGCCAAGGGGGTGCTCGACCGGTTCTGCGCGGAGTACGAGGACTCGCTGCGCCTGCGCATCCTGCGGCTGCCGGACTTCATCCGCATCCTGCGCTCCGGAATCGCCGAACCCCAGATCAAGCTGAAGGCGTCGGCTTCGGCTGTCGATGTCAGTCCGATCAAGGATCCCATCCTGGCGTACCACGGCACGATCGGAGGAGCGGAGGTCGCCCGCTGGTACGAGGTCAACCATCACCGGCTCTTCCAGCGGAATATCCGAAATCCCCTCGGTGTGACCGCGGTAAATCGCACCCTTGTGGAGACCCTTCGTAGAAAGCCCAAGTACTTCTGGTATTTCAACAACGGGATCACGGTGCTATGCGACAAGGTGATCATGGGCCCTCGGGGGGACCTGGAAATGGAGGGAGCGAGCATTGTCAACGGCGCTCAGACGGTCGCCTCCATCCACGAGGCTTACCAGCAGACCCCGGATCTCGTGACACGCGCACGGATCGGTGTCCGCATCATCTCCTTGACGGACTGTCCGGAGGGCTTCGACCACGACGTCACCCGAACGACCAACACCCAGAACAGGGTGGAGCCCCAAGACTTCATCGCCCTGGAGAAGGTGCAGCAGCAGCTCCGCGACGACTTTTTGCTTCGGCTGCGGAAGACCTACGTCCTGCGCCGGGGCGAGGAGCCACCGCAGTCGAAGGACGACGGTTGCAACCTCAGGGAGGCCGCAACCGCGCTCGCCTGTGCCCACGCCTCTCCGGAACTGTCCTTCCAAGCCAACGTGGACATCGATCTTCTCTGGGATCCGAAGCAGCACCACCGGCTATTTCCGCTCCACCGTACCGACGCCGTGAAGACCTGGCGCACCATCCTGGTGCTCCGGGAGGTCGAGCGGCAGATCGGCGTACAACGCCCGCAGTGGGAGGGGCGCGCCGGCACACTCGCCGACCTTGGGCGACTGCTCATCGCCCACGTGACCTTCCAGCGCCTGCCCCGAGGCTGGCAGGAGGTCCCGGAGGCCGATTGGCCAACGGTACCGGCGCGCGTCGCCCCACTCGTTGGCGCCTCCGTCGCCACCTTGATCCACTGGATCGACACGGGGTACGGACCCAAGAGCCAGGTGAGCAGCATCTTCCGTAATGCGGAGCGATATTCCGACGTCGCCGGTTCAGCGCTGGCGACCCTACAGGGCGATAACCAGCCTCCGTCCCTCTCAGCGGAGTACCGCGCGTCCGAGCGTGAAGGGCACGCACGGAAAGCCAAGGCAGTCACCGTGATCTTCGAGAACAACGCGCTGGAGGAAGGGACACTCCTGGAGTTCCGCCCAGTGCCCGGCCGCGAACAGCAACAGCTCACCCCCTGGCTCACGGCGGATCCCCGCCGGGCGCGTGCAACCTGGACCCGGAACCGCCGTAACTGCCTGGTGTGGGCGGTGGACGGTATCGCCTACTCACCGACCGGCCTGGCCCAGAAGATGCTCGTGGAGGCCGGTCACCAGAGCAAACCGCTTCAGGGCACGCGGCGCTGGTTCGTTCCACAGCGCGGCTCCCTAGTGGACATCGCCGACCGGTTGCGCCAGGAAGCAGAAGAAGAGGAAGAATGAGCTTGTCGCCTAACCTCGCAGGACACGAGGCCAGCTGAGGGTGTCCGAACTCGCAGCCGCGACGACGAAGGCCCAGGCCGCTCGAGGCGGTCCGGGGCCTTCCCATATTCGTCAGTCAACGAGGTAGTGGGCTTCGATATAGGCGACGGTGGAGTCGTACGGCTCCCCTACAGGCTTCAACGTGTACCGACGGAAGACTGCAGCTGTGGCGCGGCGGGCACCTCGGTTGCGGGCATCGGCGTTGTCCCAAGACCGGGCGAGGGTCTGCGTGACCACCTGGTCAATCTCCTCAGCCAGGTTCCTCTCCGTGATTGTGAGGCCCGACGGCGCGTGGTCTTGGATGATTCGGGACAGGACACCCACGTGGTCCTCGTCGAGCACGATGACCGCTTCATTGGGGTGCTTCTCGGCGTTGACGACGGCGCGGGCGACCCGGAGCGCGTCGGCCAGGAAGTCGAGGGCGTCCTGGGCGTTCTGGATGATTCGGTCCCGCAGCAGCCTTATCCGCTCCGCGAGGGCGGTGTACTTCGCGGACTCCGGGTCGACACCCTTGTCGAGGGCGGCCTTGATGTGATCCAGGATCTCGGCTGCGGACGGCGGTGTCTTGTCCCCATCGTCGCCTGTGACGGGCTTGGGCCTGACGAGGGCCAGTAATTCCTTGAGGATGGCGATGCCCTGGGCGTCCAGGACGAGGGCTTCCTCCTGGGACGCGGCCACGGAGAAGGAGTGAACGTGAGCGTTGATGATCTCCAGGACCATCGGCCCAAGTTCGCCAAGTCGTTCCTTCCTCTCCTCGTCGGAGGACTTCTTGAACAGAGTTGTGTACACGGATCCGAACAGCGCAAAGCCGTCCTGGTACTTGGCTACCCGCTTGTCGCTGTTGATGAGCGGGTACAGGCGGGCCAGGAGTCCGTAGTCCTTGGCGAAGGACTGTGCGGTGTCAGGGTTGGCGTCCAGGAAGGCGTTGATGGCTCGCATGGACGCGTATCCATGGAACGTGAGGTCCAGGCCGTCCACGTCCGCGAAAAGGTCTTCGATGCGCGCGAATACCGTGCGGAACTCGGCGACCAGCTCGAACAAGTTGGTGACGAACCCGCCACCCTTGCCGGCCTTCTCTTGGGTGGGGTCGACGACGGCCCGCTGTACCTCCTCGGCCAGTCCGATGTAGTCCACGACCACGCCAGAGGTCTTCACGAACCCACTCGGGGACACCCAGGTTCGGTTCGGGCGGGTGATTGTTTGAAACAGGTTGTGCGCCTTCAGCGGCTTGTCCAGGTAGAGGACACCCTCGTTGGGTGCGTCAAACCCAGTCATCAGCTTCGCGGTCACCACCAGGAAGCACAACGGATCGTCCGGACTGAGGAACCGACGCTTCTGGTCCTCCTCCTCGACTTCCGAGAGCTTGTACGGGCGCATGGCGGGCTCTTCGTCCTTGGAATCCGAGACTGAGATGTTCACCTCTGCGGCGATGCGTTGGTGCTTGCCTACTTGGGCCAGTACCTGCGAAGCCTCGTACCCCGCGAGCAGTTCGTTGATCTTGCCCGTGTACGCCACTGCCAGTTCACGATTGAAGGCGACGACCTGAGCCTTCAGACCGTTGCGGTAGGCGCTAGCGAGGTAGTGATCCACGATGTCCTGGCAGACGGTGTGGATGCGGTCAGGGTTGGCGAACACTGAGGTGAGGCGCCCGAACTTGCGTGACAGGGCCTCACGGTCGGGCTCGTCCAACTCGAAGGTATCGGCGAACTCGTCGAATTCGTCCTGCAATGCCTGGTCGTTCATCTCAAAGACGACGGGGCGGGGATCCAGCATGACTGGCACCGTCGCCTCGTCCAGCAGGGACCGGGACACTGAGTACCGATGCAGCACTCTGCCCGGGTCGGTCTCCTCGCCGAAGAGGGCGAAGGTGTCTGTGGCGAGATTCCTGATGGGGGTGCCAGTCATACCGAAGAACTTCGCGTGCGGCAGCGCTGCGCGCATCTGTCCGGCAAGGGACTTCTTGTCGGCGGACTGGGTGCGGTGTGCCTCGTCGACCAGCACGATGATGTTGGTCCGGGTAGAGAGGTTCTTGCCAGCGTCGGCGAACTTGTGGACGGTCGTGGAGATGACGCCCCGCACGTCGTCGGCCAGCAAGGCACGCAGTTCGGCGCTTGTTGCCGGCTGATGGAAGTAGGCATCTCCCATTGCCGCGGTGAACACTCCGGACGTCTGGCGGACAAGGTGCGTCCGGTCCGAAAGCAGAATGATCGTCGGAGAATCGGTGCGGGTATCGGCCAGCATCAGCGAGGCGGCGAACACCATCAACAGCGTCTTACCAGAGCCCTGGTGGTGCCAAATCAAGCCCTTCGAGCCGCCTGCCACGACGCGCTGGTGGATCAGGTGCGCTGCCTCCATCTGCGGGTACCGAGGCAAGTACTTCTTGTCCGCCCCGCCACCGGAAGTGGCGAAAAGGACAAAGTTGGCCAGCATGTCCAGCACCGTCGCCGGCTTGAGAAGCAGTTCGACGGAGCGCTGTATGTCTGCCTGCCCCGACAGGTTCTCGTCGTCATCAGTGGACCGGAACGGCTGCCACAGGTTCGTGGGCGCGCCAGCTGCACCGAACCGCAGCTTCAGCCCATCTGAGGCGATGGCGAAGACATTGGGGGTGAAGAACCACGGGTACTCGGCGACATACACGTTGTTGATCTCGCGCGCGGCATCAGCCCACGCGGACTTAGCGGTAGGTGACTTCACCTCGGCTACTACCAGAGGCAGGCCGTTGACCCAAAACACAAGGTCAAATCGCCGGGATGTCTTCCCGGGGACCGTGATGGTTACTTCGTCGGACACCACTAGCGTGTTGGCGGTCGGGTGCCCGAAGTCGATGACCTTGAGGGTGTGCCACACCCCGCCGGCGTCGCGGAACTCCTTGTGCCCGCGCATCAGGCGCAGCACCTGCTCGTTAGCCCGCACCAGGCCGCCCTCGACTGCGTTCACCGTGGCGACGATCTCTTCGACGACCGCGTCCGCGTCGAACCCCTCGATCACTCCAGGGTTGAGTCGGATGATGGCGTCCCTCAGGTCGCCGACGAGCACCGTTTGCGTCGTCTCACGTTCCAGCGATCTTCCCGCTGTGAAGCCCCAGCCCATCGGGAGGGACCACTGGATCATCAGGTTCTGGAACTCACGCTCTCGAATGCCCTTCGCCACGTATTAGACCTCCAAGTCGGCGGACTTAATGTCGATGGTGCGATCCAGCAGCCCCGAAAGGAGCGCCACCCGAGCTTGCCGGAGGCGCTCCGCCTCAGCACGGAGGGCCGCGACCTGCCGGTCCACGGCGTCAGCCATCCGCGCGATGCGCTCCTGCTCATCACGAGGGGGGACAGGCATGACGATCTTGCTGAGGTTCGCGGCGGAGATGCGAACAACCTTGGTGACGCTCGTGAACTGGCGCTTATGCGTTTGGAATTGAGGCGAAGCGAAGAAATAGGAGGTGAATCTCGGGTCAAGATCATGGCGAAAGATGAAGCAGTCGTCGTGAACCGCCACGGCGTCCTCGCCCAACCACGCCACAGCCTTGCCGATGTCCTCGATGTTCTCGCTCGTCCCAGCGATCACCACATCGCCAGGATGTGCCAGGCGCATCGAGTCGCGGAAACTCTCGGGAAGATGCGTCACCGTGTGTGTGGCCGAGACCCCGTAGTCCGTATAGATCTGGCCGTAGTGGATACACCCGAGGCCCGACTCCACGTAGTCGCTCTTCACGAACCGGCGGCCGCGGGTGAGCTTTCCAGCCTCCGCCAGCGGAGCGGAGGACCAGCCTTCGCCGCCACGGCCCAGCGCATCGCCCAAGGTGGCGTTACGGACTCGGAGGAGGGCGTCTGCCTCATCCCCGAGTGCCGTGATCTGTCCGTCCACCGCACCAATGACCTCGACAATCCGCTCTTGCATGGGCAGGGGCGGGATGGCCATGACGATGTTCAGGAAGTCTGTCGGCTTCACACGCTCTCGCCTGCCGCCCATTCCTTTCGACGCACCTTGGAGCGCGCCCCACATGCGCTGCGTCGTCGTGAGCAGACGAAAGAAGTCGGGATCCAGGTCAGACGTGAACGCGAAGGTAGGGAACTCCTGAGAGGCGAACGATTCCGGAAGATCGCTGGGGGTGACCGTGATCGCGCCTTCGAACGCCTTGAGTCGGCTGTAGACGACAACGCCCTGGCCGATTCGGTTGAGCTTCTTGTAAGCGGTGGAGCTCCCCGCGACCGGATCGCGGTAGAGCAGTCCGCGCCCTCTGTTCAAGACTCCGACCGTTGGATAGGTCTGATGCGGGTCCACATCGATGACCTCAACGTTCGGCGTCAGGAACCGCGAGAGTGGTGCCCGACCCCAACCTTCCCGTGTGCTCGTCGCCGGGTCAGTCATCGAAGCCCTCAATGCCGGCACCCGCGAGCGTGGCGAGCATGTGCTGCTCAGTCTGCTGACGCTCGGCTCGGGATGCGTTGTATTCCTTGATCAGGGTGGGCAGGTCTGCCTCTTCGGCCGTGACCTGCTTGATGTAGCGGCTGATGTTGAGGTCGTAGCCGTTCGCTGCGATCTCGCTCGCGGGTACGAACTGGGCGACAGGAACATCAGTGCCGTCGGGGGCACGCGTGGTGCCGTCAGCCGCGACGCGGGAGTGATAGGCGGCCACCGCGCTGGCAATATCACCCTCGGTGAGCACGTTGCGGTTCTTCCCCTTAGCGAACCGCTTGGACGCGTCGATGAACAGAACGCCGTTCTTACGTTCGTCGATCTTGGTTCCGCGGGCGCGGAATACGAGGATGCAGGTCGGGATGGTCGTGTTGTAGAAGAGGTTGGCTGGCAGCCCGATCACGGCTTCAAGCAGGTCGTCGTCGATCACCCGCTGGCGGATAGCACCCTCCTGGCCGCCTCGGAACAGGACTCCATTGGGCAGGACAACGCCTGCACGGCCCTTCTCCGGATCCATGCTGGCGATCATGTGCTGCACGAATGCCCAGTCCGCCGTCGACTGCGGCGCCACCCCGCCGCGGGCACGCGGATCAGTCGTCCAGGGCTTCCATTTCAGGCTGTACGGAGGGTTGGCGACGATCACGTCGAACTGTTTCACGCTCCCATCCGGCTTCGTGAAGCGCGGATCCTTCAGCGTGTCGCCGACCTCCACCTTGAACTGGGTGAGGTTGTGCATGAAGAGATTCATGCGGGCCACACCGGCGGTGTCCTGTACAGCCTCCTGACCGTACAGCTTGAGCGAGTACCCGCGCCCGCCACGTGCCTTGAGGAGGCTCGCTGAGGCGATGAGCATGCCACCGGACCCGCAGGTCGGGTCGTACACAGATTCGCGGCCCTTGGGATCAAGGATCTCGACAATCAGCTCGACGACCTCGCGCGGGGTGAAGAACTGGCCAGCGCGGGTTCCGGACCCGTCGGAGAACCGCTTGAGCAGGTACTCGTAAGCCCCACCGAGCACGTCGTGGGACATGTTGCCCTCGTGCATCTTCGGGGTGCGGTCCATCGCCCGCATGACCGCCGCCAGGACCTCCCCCGACAGGACCTCTTCGGCAGCCCAGGTCATGGATCCGAACAAGCGGGAGAACTTGCCAGGGTTCGCCGTCTCAATCGCCTGCAGGGAGGCACGGACCCTCTTGCCGAGGCCGGGCTGGGCGATCGTGGCGAGGACGGCCGACCAGAGGGCACGAGGCTTCTGGAAGGTGTCCAGGTGGATGAACGGGATCTCAAACTGTTGGTAGTCGCGGTACTCGATCTCGTGCGCTTCTTCGGCGGAGAGGTCGGCCAGGCTCCCGTTCTCGACCAGAAACTCCTGGTGGTGGTGCTCCCAGGTGTCGGACAGGTACTTCCAGAACATCAGTGGGAAGACGACCGAGGCGTACTGCGCTTCGGGCATCGCGACGCGCAGCTCGTCGGCGGCGTCCCACAACCGGTTCTCGATCTCCTGCTGCGTCACTGCCATCAGTCGGGGGTGTCCTTGCTCGTCAAAAGGTGGCGGCCCGAAGGCCGTGGTGTTCCTGCCGGTCACCCTATTTCGGGCGTGCCCGGCATGTACACGACGGACGCATCCTGCCGGGGGAGCACAGGCGGGGCGCCGCATTCTCTGCGCGGGCGACTCGCCAACGATATCCCTCCCCAGGACCGCGAAATGTGGCAAATGACCCAAAACAAGGGATGCGGCCAGAAGCGGCCAGCCCCCCCCCCCGCTTGTTGATCTTCTCCCCCTCTAGCACACTGCCCGCCTGAGTCACGTCGCTGAACTCCGAGGTCAGGCACGCGCCATGGCCACCCTCCCGACCGGGACCCTGCCCAACTTCGGCTCCACACCCCGCTCCGTGGCAAGGATGTCTTGCTCACCTCCACCTGAGTAGCCGCCTGGCTGCTCGTTCCTGTATGTCGCGGTCTGTACTCAGCGCGGCGTCGGCGAGCAGATGAATGCGCCAGTACAGATGGAGCCGGCTTTCGGTCGTGACGTCGGGCCGACTGGCGAGAGTGAGTATGGGGGTGGGGTCGTCGAGGTCGAGGCGTACGACGAGGCGAGCGAGGTCGGACCGATGGTCGCCGAAGATGGCAAGCTCCCAGTCGATGAGCAGTCGGGAACCGACGGGTTCACGAAGGAGGTGGCTCGGCTGCAGATCGTGATGGAGCAGCACTGGCTGGATTGCGTTGTCGCTGGCGTCGACTTCTTGGTGGAGGCGTCTGACCACTGCGCGTAGGGCCGGGGCGGCTGTCGCGTACGCGTGCAGGCGGTCGTGGAGGTAGCCGGTCCAGCTGCGGTGTTGTCGTGCGCCGGCAAGGCGGCCGAAGTGTGTGCCGGAGATGCGGTGGATGGCGGCCAGCGGTTCGACGAGGTCCGACAGGAACCGATCGAGAGGCACAGGCTTCGCGTGTAGTGCGGCCTGTGCGGTCCATGGCGGGGTGCTACTGCCGCTGGACGCGGCGAGCAGCTGTGGACATGGGGCACGGTGGCTGGTCAGGAGCCGGAGAGCGGCAACTTCGTTGGCGGCACGGCTCGGGTCGCCGTAGTGCTTGAGGATGTACGGCGTCGGTCCTTCCACCGACCAGACGCGGTTGGCCTGGCCGGTGGTGATCTCGCGGGCGCTGGGTGGGACGCGGCCGTCGATACCGTCCATAGCGCTGTCAGGCGACATCGCCGAGGTAGGTGCCGGGGGGCTTAGACGCCTCCGTGAGGGCGGTGATTGGCTGACGGATGGCCCGTGGCAGCAGGTTGAGGGCAGGGACTTTGCCCAGCGGTACCCATTCCAGGCCGGTCTGCACCTCGTCCTGGGCATGGCCGCCGAGCTGGCCGGGATCGCTGGTGGGGGTGCACAGGAAGATCGCTTCGATGCGGTGGGTGTCGGCTTCGCTTTCGGGGTGGTCGTGGTTGGCGCCGATGTATTCACGGAGCCACAGCAGCCGCTCGACGGTGACGGTCAGGCCGGTTTCCTCGTCGACTTCGCGGGCGACGGCGTCGCCGAGACTCTCTCCAGGATGTTGGCCGCCTCCAGGGAGGAAGTAGCACTCCTGGTCCTCCCAGACGGCACGCATGAGGAGGACCTGGTCGTCGTGGAGGACGACGGCTTTGGCGGAGGTGCGGATTTCGGCGGTGGAGGGCTCGGTCATGGTTCTGGTCCAACTTCCTCTTGCGGATTGGATGGTGCTTCAGCGTTCAGTCTTACCGAAGGTCGTGGCGTGTCCGGTGATGCGACGGAAGATCATCCGCCAGGGGCCGGCGAGGCGGATGAACGGTTGGGCGGGGCTGCTTGCGATCAACCCTGCACGGCGGCCACGTGTGGGGCACGGGGCGGCAGCGACGCGGCAGGTCGAGGGAACGACCGCGGCATGAAGGGCCGGGGGCAGCTTGATGAGTCGTGCTGTCAGGACGGGACCATGGAGCAGGACACCCGTGAGGGCGAGCGCGGAGCACAGGGGGCCGGACCAGAAGGCGGAGATCGCAGCGGCGGCGATCAGCGGGGCGCCGGTGATCCAGGCGATCTCGTCGGCCCATTCCCGGAGTACCAGGAGTGCCTTGCCGATGCGGGTGAGGGCGCTCGGCAGGTGAGCGACAGCCTTCGCATGGCGGTCCGGTCGGGCTGACGTGAGGAAGGCGAGGGCGTGGAGGTTGGTCAGGCCGCGAGGCTCGGTATAGGGCTCGTCCAGGACGGCGACGGTGGCGGGTGCGATGTCGGCACCGAGGAGGGAGAGGCGGTGGCCGGTGCCGAGATCCTCCATCGGTTCGGGGAAGCCACCGAGGGTTCGTAGGACCGGCAGGTGGACGGTCATGCCACAGCCGACGCCGTAGATCATTGGCCTCAGCAGTGTCCTTACGAAGTTTGGGACTTGGGTGGTAGTGGGCCAGTGCGTCAGGCGGATTCGGGCGAGTTCGATGCCGACTGAGCGGCGGAGCTGGTAGAGCCATTCTCCCGCCAGGAACAGGCCGGTGGCGCCGGGTGGAAAGGGGCGACGGCCGAGCAGCGGCAGGCGCTGCTGCTGGATCAGGGCCGGTGGCCGGCCGGTGAGGGCCCTGTGGCGAGTAGCCGTCTCGGCGAAGGAGTTCAGCGTGCGGACGTCCGGGATGGCGTCGGCGTCATAGACGCAGAGAAAGGTGTTGTCCGCGTCGTTCTCGTCGTGCCAGCCGAGGGGGCTGAGGATCTCGTCGAGGCGGTCGACGGCGTGGTTGAGCTGTCCGGCCTTTCGGCCGCCGGTGTCAGGTTGGTGCAGGTGCACCAGATGCAGCCCCACGGCTGGCTGGCATACGGCCAGGGCGGCGACGGTTTCGCGGGTCGTGGGTTCTGCGTCGTACAACTCGGTGAGAAGGGGGAGGCGCCTCTCTTTGGGAGCAGCGTTGACCTCGTCAGCGACGTCGCCACAGCGGGCACGGGGAAACGTCCCGCGCAGTTGGGCCTCGGTGAGGCAGCTGGTGTCCGCCAGTTCCGGAAGGCGATCACGGTCGCGACGGCGGGCGTTCTCTTCTCGTTCGGTGGTGATGGCGACGACCACTGCACGTTCTCGTGGGTAGTCGAGGGCCGTGAAGGCGGCGATCGTCTCGGGGGCAAGGGTTTGCTCACGGAGCATGGGCAGCAGGACCACCAGCCAGGGCCCGTCCTCGTCGGCCGAGACGGGGTCTCGGCGTGCGTTGTCCAGCAGCCAACGGGCACAGAGTTCGACTGCGACGAGTGCCCAGAGCCCGCGGGCCAGCAGGAGCACGAGCAGGACGGGAACGGCGTAGTGGAGCCACAGTTCGGCCAGCATCATCGTTCGTCCTCCAGCAGGCGGTAGACGGAGCGAACTTGATCGGCGATGCGCGGCCAGGCGAAGAGCTCGGCGCGCTCCCGGGCCGCGGCACGTCGTGCAGCGTGGGCTGCGGTTCCGAGTTCGCCGATGAGGGTTTCGACGGCTTCGGCGGCGGCAGCTGCGTCACTGGGCGGTGTGAGCAAGGCGGCCGAGCCGTGGCCCGTGTAGTACGAGATGCCTCCGGTGTCGGTGACGACTACCGGGGTTCCGCAGGCCAGGGCTTCCAGGAGGGCATTGTTGGCGGTCGCGTCCGTCAGGGGGAGGAAGACGGCCGTGGCCTGGCGGTAGAGTTGGGTGAGGGTGAGTTCGCTGATTCCTTCCAGCACGCGCACGGCCGGGTGCCAGGTGCGCCGGTCGGCCTGACGGGTGACGACGGCGAGCTCGATGTCGTTGCCGTGCCGTCGATGGAGCTGGTCGTGGACCGTGTCCAGGACGTCCCAATCGCGCAGCCACCAGCCCACAGTCAGGAGCAATGGTCGGCCGCCGGGCTTCGGGACTCCTGACGGCGCGAAGGCGGCGGTGTCGATGCCGTGCGGGATCAGGTGCACGCGCTCCTCGGACAGGTGGTTGGCAAAGAAAGCCAGCTGGTCGGGGGCGAGGGCGATGATCTGGCTTGCGTGTGCGGCGAGCCGCCGCCAGTTCGTGGCCGGCATGAAGCGGGCCAAGTGTGCGGGCGGCTGGTGATAGGTGACGGCGGTCGGGCCCGGTCGGTGGCGCGAGAACCAGAACTGCTCGTCGCCGTAGAGGATGTGGGCGGGCCCGCGCCCGGCGAGGACGCGTGCATCCGTGGCGAAGTGTTCGGCCGGGTAGAACGGCAGAGGGCAGCGGCGGCGAAGCCAGTGATGGGCGGCATTGGCGATCTTCTGGCCGGTGATTCTCCGTGGCGCGGTGATGCGCTTGGCTTCCGGCAGGTAATCAAGGAGCCGGTCGTAGCCCCCATGGTGGCTGTGCCAGGGGACGCGGACGGCCGAGGCGATCACCGTGTGCGGCACGGTGCCACCGCCCTCACAGCTGGGGGCAGCAGACCCAGGGCTCGGAGCTCCGGTGTAACCGCCGTGGATCTGGTGAGGCGCAGCACGGGCAGCCCATGGGGCTTGTTGGGGCCGAGATGGTGGCGCCAGCGACGGCGGTGCTGGCGGTGATGGGCCGGGCCCCAGAGAAGAATCGAGTCCCGGACGAACAGATGCCGGAACGTCTCCCGGTTGCCGGCGAACAGCTCCTCGCCACGGGCAGCTCGCCGGAATGAGCGCCTGAGCAGCCGGGGCAGGCAGGTCCGCAGGGGGAGGTCGAGCCAGATCGCCAGCTCGGCGTGGCCCAGCAGCATCTCGCCGACAGGCCCGCTGTAGTTGCCGTCGGCGATCCAGGTCTCTGCGCCGAGCGCTTCCCTGACCCGGTTCTGGAAGGTCACGGCGTCGACGGGCGTCCAGCCAGCTCCCCAGAACAGGTTGTCGAGGTCCAGGTGAGGCAGTCCCGTGTGTCCGGCAATCTCGGCGGCGATGGTGGATTTCCCAGAGGCCACGGGACCTACAACGGAGATGCGTTTCGGTATCACGAAAGCCTCCTGGCAACGGTGTCGGCGAGGCGTTCCAGCAAGTGGGGAATGCGAACGCCGGCGGTGACCCTGAAAACCGGGACTTTCGCTACCAGGTCGTCCAGTACCTGGTCGGCCTGAGCTCGCAGTCCCTCCACCGACCGGCTCTGACACGCGAACCACGGATGGAGCCAGTCCTCGTCATCCGGGGTGCAGCACGCGGCGGCCAACTCGGCACGGGCGGTTTCGCCGTGCAGCCCCTGGATGCTGAGCGGGGTGTCATCGTCGCGAAGCCGTGGCAGAAGCACGAGGCGCAGTGGAGCGCCCTCGTGGACCTGGGCCGCGAACGCGGCGGCGAAATCCCGCGGGGTGCAGCTCGCCTTCTGATCCGTACCGAACGTGCGAGGGAGCACCCGGTGCGGTGGCAGGGCCTCGCGCGGCGTCAGAGCGGACAGTGTGCCTCCCGCGATGCGGATGGACAGTGGGACACCGATGACGTCGGCCGCGTTCTTAGTGAGCATCGCGCGATCGGAGGCCACCAGGTCCGCTCGGCGGTGGCAGGCGAGAGCGGCGAGCACGGTGGTCTTGCCGGCTGTGGTGGGTCCGGCGATGAGCACCCCGCTTCCGTCGATGGACGCCGCGGCGGCATGGAACGCGGTCCAGCCCCGGTCTTCGCCGCACCGCATCGCGACTTTCCGGACGATGCGCAGCAGATAGCGCTCTCCGCGATGTGCATCAGGGTGGAGGACGATGTGCAGGCGTCCGGTGGAGTCGTGCGCATAGAGATGGTCCTGGGACAGGTGCGAGCGGGGATGAGGGCGCCACCAGTCCACGTCACCCACCCGCGACCGCAGGTACGGCTCGCCGCGGAACGGCTCGACGCACCGGCTTTGCACCGTCTGGAGGCGGGCGGACCGGTCTACGAACAGCTCACGGTTGTGGCGGATACGGATGCTGGTCAGCCGACCACAGGGTGGGGCCAGCGCGGCCTCGGGGACGAAGCTGTGCAGGTGAGTGCGCTGCTCGACGGCGAAGTCCTGGTCCACCTCGACATCGAAGACGTGTCCGGCGAAGGTGACGGACGTCGTCGTGGTGGTGGTCATGAGCGGCTCCCCGCGGGAACCACGTCCTGGCTGCTGAGAAGCTCCTCGGTGGCCCCCGTGACCAGACGGCGTGCGATATCGACGCCCATCTTCACCGCGTGGTCCATGTTGCCGATCTCGTACCGCCAGGTACCGAACCGGCCGCGAGGGTAGATCGCTTGGCCTTCCAGCCACGGCACCGTCAACGCCAGCGCCTCGTCCCGGTCCAAAGTGGGGATCGGGTAGGCGTACGGGATCATCTCCACATGGGCGGTGGCCAGCTCGGCCAGCCCGGGAACCAGGCGATGTCGCCGCAGCGCAGCATCGGCGGCTTTCACCAGGGCACGCTGGTTGACCCGAGTCCCGGGCATCACGGAAATCTCCGTCATCCATGAGCTGAAGGCGGTGGTATCGGCGCGGGGCACGTTGGCAGGCGCGTACTTGCTGAAGTTGGTGGCGCGGTAGAACGGCACGTCGTCCTCCGGGAAGTAGAACCACGACCGCTCGTCCAGGGTGGGCGCCCGGTATCCGAGGCCGACCATGGCGACGGTGGTGTGCTTCAGCCCGCGGGCCGCCTCTCGCACGTCGAGTGGACTCGTCGTCGTCATGGCGGCCAGCCGGTCCAGGGGCAGGGTTGCCACGACCTGGTCGAAAGGCACCGCCTCACCGCTCTCCAGTCGCACGAGGCAGGCGCCCGGATCGATCGACGTGGCCGGGGCTCGGGTACGGACTCGGTTGCCAAGGCGGGCGCCCAGTCGTCGCCAGATCTCTCCAGTCCCCCCGACGGAGGGGAAGGCGAACGTGGAGTTCGGTCCCCACCGCTGCATGGGGGCCTTGACGCCGTAGAAGGCGGCCAGGATCTCGTCGAGGTCGACCGGTGCCACTCGCTCCGCGACCCAGCTCGCGCTCATCTTCTCCGGTGAGGTCGCCCAGACCTTGGTGTTGTACGGGGCGAAGAAGCGCTCGACGAGGCCGCTTCCGTACTGGGCCTGGAGCCACGTCGCGAAGTCGGTGTCGGTCGGCAGGGTCTGTTCACGCTGCTGGCACGCGTGGGTCAGCGACCGCAGGCACGCTTCGGCGTCGGCCTGCGGCAAGCAGTGGAGGTGCTGTTGGAAGGGGTAAGGCACCCAACGGTCGCGGAATCGGATGTACGAGGACCGGTCGTGGTGCAGCAGTTCATGCGGGGCGAAGAGCTCGTCCAGGAGTCGATCGAACTCTCCGAAGTGGGAGAAGACCACGTGGCCACCCAGGTCCCAGGTGAAGCCGGCGCGATCGACCACGGATGACGCCAGCCCTCCGACAGTGAGCGCCGCCTCCAGCAGGTTCCAGTTGCGGTGGCCGAGACGGTCCAGTTCGTTCGCGCATGCCAGTCCGCAGGGGCCGGCACCGAGGATGACGATCCGGCCGGGTAAGGGATTTTGGGCTTTGGGCATGGGTTCCTCTTTTCTGTATGTGCGTTGGTGATCGGTGTGAACAGGTCGCATCGCCGTCAGATCTCGCGTTTGGGCGTGCGAGGGTCAGGGGCGGTGATCTTGAAGGTGATCCAGACGGTCTTGCCGATGCCGTGCTGCTCGTCCACGCCCCATCCATCGGACAGTTCATCCACCAGGAGCAGTCCGCGGCCCGAGGTGTCATCAAGGTGCGGATGCTTCCGATGCGGCTGGTCCACCCCCTGGTCGTGAATCTCCAGCCGAACCACCGGTCCGCTGATGGCCAGCCGTGCCCGGAATCCGAAGCTGGGCGGACCTGCATGTACGAGCGCGTTGGTAGCGACCTCAGACAGAAACAGACACACGTCATCGAGGCGGTCCCGGACTCCCCAAGCCGACAGAGCCTCGACGGCGAACTTCCGTGCCTCGCTCACGGACGAGCCGTGCGGAGAGAAGATCCGCTCGCGCCGCAGGGGTGGGCCGCTATCGCTCCAAACCTCCGCGCTCCGAATGCCGGTACGGGGCGCTGCCTGTCGCCGCATCGCGCTGTCATCTGCTGCTGGCATTGCCGGAACACCACCTCGTCGCTCGCGTTCAGGGCGGGCATCGAGCCTGACGGCCAGGCAGCACGCCTCACTACGACATGAGCGCCGACGTCTGATTCGGTCTTGGCGAGGTGGACGACATGGGTACCGTCACGTTGTCGTCGTCTCCACCGTCATCTCCTTCGCACGCGGCAGCTCGCACTCCCGTATGCGGCATTGCGGGGCTACCGTCGAACCGACGAGCCGACCGGAACCCATCGGGGGATTGATGGCTCAAAGGCCCACTCTTCTAAGGACATTGATCACCAGGCGCCACTGGCAGGTGTTCGAGACCTTCAAGCTTCACTTCGAGCGCACTGCCAACGAACTCGCCGAACAGGACCGTGATCCGACGCTTGTCGGCCTGACGGTGTCCAAGCGGCAGTTTGAGCGGTGGTACGGGGGCGAGGTGAAGACCCGCCCCTACCCGGCCTTGTGCCGGGTACTGGAGGCAATGTTCCGATACCCCGTCGACGTCCTGCTCGGTCCAGCGAACGAGGACGGTGCCGCAGTCGATGCCGTTCCCCAGCTTCGGCTCGTCATGCCGACACGGCCGCCGTCACCCTCGCTCGAACCCAGCGAAGGGGACAGCGGCTTCGACGGCATCGAGTTCACCAGCAGACCCGTTCCAGGCGACAACGCCGGCCGGGACACGTTAGAGAGGCAGGTCGCCATGGCAGCTCGCCGTGCATTCCGCTTCAGCGCGATGGCAGAAGGCAGCAACGTAGGTCCCGAGACCCTGGACGAGCTCCACCAGGAGGTACGTCGTCTAGCCGCCGCCTACCCGCAGCTGCCGATGGCCCCCCTCCTCGGCGACCTCGTCGAAGTCCAAGACCTCTCCTTCCGCTTCCTCGAACACGGCCATGTCCGCCCCAGCCAGGCCCGCGAGTTGTACCTGCTCTCCGCCATCACCTCCGGCATGCTCGCCAAGGCCAGCCACGACCTCGGCGACCCGCGATCGGCGATGACACAGGCCCGGACCGCCTACGTCTGCGCGGACAACGCCGACCACCACGGCATGCGCGCCTGGGTCCGCGGTCTGCAATCCCTGATCGCCTACTGGGACGGCCGACACCAGGAAGCCTCCAAATACGCTGCCCTCGGCATCTCCCAGGTGGGGGGCGTGACCGGCACCAGCGCCGTATGGCTGTCTTGCTTGCAAGCCCGTGCCGGCGCCGCACTCGGCGATGTGGCGGCTGTACGGGAATCGCTCGCGGAGGCTGAACAGGCCCGCGATGCGGTGTCCCCCGACGACCTGGACGAGTTCGGCGGCATCATGACCTTCCCCGTACCACGCCAGCTCTACTACGCCGCCGACGCCACCGCCTGGCTGCCGAACGCCCCCGAGGCGGAGCATCAGGCTGAAGCGGCCGTTGCCGCCTACCGCCAAGCGGAACCCGAAGACTGGGCATTCGGTGACCAGGCCGGCGCCCACACTGACCTTGCCCTCGCCCGCATCCACGCCGGAAATCTCGACGGTGTCGACGAGGCCATGCGGCCCGTTCTCGACCTGTCTGTCGACCAGCGCATCAACGGCATCGTTGCCTCGGTGCGGCAGGTCCACACCGCGCTGCGTGATCCCCGATGGCTCACCGCACCCGAAGCCCGCGTGGCACGGGAGGAAATCGAGGCGTTCACCGCGGCCCCCGTCGCCGCCCTGCCCAGGTAACACCGCCCGCGAGTAGGGTCCCGACCATGCATCCGGTCGACATCGCAGGCCCCCGGCTTCAGTTGCGCGAACTCACCAGCGACGACGTGGACGCCGTACACGCCATCTACGGCGACGCCGAGGCCACCCGCCACCTGAGCTTCGAACCCCGAACCCATGAACAGGTCGGGGAGATCGTCGCCCGCTCCATCGCCTCCTCCGGCGAGCAACCCCGTACCGAATACGCCCTCGGTGTGGTCCGCCAGGAGGAAGGGGACCTGGTGGGCTTCGCCCGCCTGGCGCTCGACCCGCACGCCCAGAAAGCCGCCACCATCGGCTTTGCCCTGCGCCCCCACACATGGGGAGCGGGCCTGGGCACCGAAACCGTTCACCTCATGTGTGACCTCGGCTTCAACCACCTTGGCCTGCACCGCATCTGGGCCGCTCGCGCACCGCTGAACTCTGCCTCCGCCAAGACCCTGCTACGCGCCGGCATGACGGAGGAAGGCCGCATCCGGGAGCACGTGTTCGTACGGGGAGCGTGGAGGGACTCGATCACATACTCAGTCCTGGATCACGAATGGCGGGAGTCAGACGGATCCGCGACGGCCAAGGGATGATAGCCACCACGCCGTGACCAAACGCAGAGCGCCCGCCGGCCATGACCGACGCATGCGGTCATGGCCGATGCATCAGCACCGCGTTCGGTCCACCTCCTATCGGGTCAGCAGATCCACGGAGGCGCTCGGCTTCATCCCCTGGACCAAGGCATGGGCTCGGGGCGGCGATACCACCACCAAGCCTTCTGCGCCGAACCAGCTGTCGGCTCATCATGGCCATCGACGATGACGTGTTCTTCGTCGTCGACCGTCAACTCTTGATAGAGGTTGTCAACCTTGTCGAGGTAGCGCTTGTACAGCGTGGCCACGTTCTCCGGGAGTTGGCGCAGATACCCTTCGATGTCATCGCGATATCCGAGCACTTCCCGGTAGAACTCCACGGGGTACCAACCAGATGGCTCCCAGTCATTCTCGGCGCGTCGAGATAGCTTTTCCCACGCCCCCAGGTATGACTTGGCGATGCGTGCCACCTCGGCAACCTCAGCTGTGATGGTCAAACCATCCGCTTCGTCGCCGGTCCCCTTCAGCGACTGGAGGGATTCCGCAAATGAATCGGCCAGAGGTGTAGCAATCTTCTGCTCACGCACTACTTCCGGAAGGTTCATCACAGGAACATCCGGCAAACCATCAACGAATGCCTCAACGGCTGTGACTGTGAATGTTGGCTCGTCATCGTCTGACTCGCTCAGCCGTGCCCGTGTTGTCAGCCCCTCTGGGGTAACCAACCAGTGAGCGCTCATGGCGCTCTCCTGAGGAGGGTACAAGACGGACGTGCCAAGCCGGCTCGCGAGCGCTGCCGAGAATTCGGCTTCTGGAGGCTGCTGCCCCACCGAGTCCTGAGCGTAGATATCCAGGGATAGCGACACGCTGCCCAGGACGCGCGAGTATTCGCAGGACGCCAGGGCATCCCAGTTGCGGTCCTCTTGGTCGCCATCAGCGTCGGCAACATCCACTTCTCCCAATTGAACTCGGAAGATCGCAGCGAGAGCTTCAGCCATGACGCCCGGGTCACAGCTATCAACGAGGAAAAGATTATACGTCATGGTGTGTAAGTCCCGTTGTAGATGGCCATGGCCTTTTCGACGACTTCCGGGTTGTTGACGAAGCGAGGGTTACGCGTCAGTTGCGGAGCCGCCGAGAGATCCCCCTTAGCCTTTACGATCTGCGATAGCGCCGCATACTCATTCCGGTCCATTTCCACAAACCCTGGACCCTTGGCAGGGTATACGGTCCCGTTCTCATGGACACCGTAAGTGCGACCGTTGATCTCATAACGCTCACCGTCCGGCAGCCAGGTCGCCTTCCCTTCAGCGATGCCGGCGATATCCTTCTCGACCTCCTGAGAATATCCCGGGAGGATGATGGTGTTCTCTTCTTTGATGTTCTTACCCGCTCGACCTGCGCCACCAATGGTATGCCGATCGTTTGGCCGCTTGAGTGTTTTCCCGGCCGCAGGTCCCTTTATATTGCCTAAGGTTTCCCAGCCACTGGCCTTGGGAGTTCCGGAGGCTCCCCCACCGCTGCCCTCTGTGTTGCGCATCAAGGGGCGCCCGGTCGGGCCGACAGGGCCGACTGGCCCCTCGCCGGCCATCACGAGGCGCGGGCCACCCACATCCAGCTTCATCTTGCCGAAGGCGTTCTTGAAGCCGCCGGCGTCGCCTATAGCCTTCGCGGCGCGGCCCGCGCCGCCCAGGGCGCCCCCCAGCAAGACCCCAGTGGCTCCGGCCTGCTTGATCTCATCTAGGTTGATGCCCTTCTGGTCCCCCAGAAGGTTGCGGCCGCCCTGGGCGACGACCACGTCGACGGTGATGGCTTCGATGCCGCCGATGGCGGCAGTGGCCAGGACCGTTCCGGCGATCTCGGTGACGGTGGCAGAAACGGCGATGCCCGCCGTACTCGCTGCGGCGACGATCGCTTCGGTGGCGCCGACTGCCGCGAGCTCGGTGATGCCGCCAGTGAAGACGGCCAGGGCCGTACCGACGACCAGAACCGCGCCGGCGATCTCCAGCTCGTGCTCGATCTTCTTCTTGGCCTCGGCGACCTGGTCGGCGTACTTGTCCAGAGCCTTGGCCATGTCGCGGGCGGCGCTGGCCACGTCGTCGAGGTAGCCCTTGCCGCCGCCGTGGTACTTGCGCCAGAACTCCCCGAACGCATCGATCGACTTGCCCTTGTTGTTGTCGATGACGTCCTGGGCCTTCTTGTGGCAGGCGGCCGTGCAGTCCTCAACGTCGTCCGCGTACGTACGCCAAGCGCGGGCGGCTTCTCGGAGTTCGTCCTCGTTGCCCTCCGGCCACCACATGCCGGTGAGGTCCTGGACGATCTCCTTGGCCTTGTCGGCAGCGCCCATCACTTACCACCTTCAAAGCCGGACTTGGCCGAGTGGTCAGCGTCTTCGTGGTTGGCGGCCATGTCGTTCATGGCCTTGGTGATGCTGGACAGTCCCTTGGCCAGGGCTGCGGCTGCCTTCTCGATCTGCGCCTGGTGCGGGGCGTAGGCGTGCTCGAACTTCTTGCCCTGCTCGTCACCGCCCCACGGCTCCCCCAGTCCGCTCAGTGTGTGGCGAAGCTTGGTTGTCGCCCGTTCCAGGGCAACAGACTCTCGGTGGAACGTTGGAGCGGCGGACTTGAGTTGGTCGGTGTCTATGTCAAAGCCGTCGCCAGCCATACCGTGCCTCCCCGTTGGCCGTGTACTCGTAACCCGTCGCGAGCCGCCGACAATGCTTCGGCTCACAGATAGCGACCCTCGCATACGGCACTGACAATCGCCCTGGTGGGAGCGGGTTTCAGCCACGGTAGGACGCTGCCCGACTAGTGGCAGGGCAAGACCGCAGCCCCCTACCAGCCGGATTCCAGCAGGGGGCGATTCGCCGAGCGCACGTCCAATCGCTCGCTGTACGACCGCAGCAGAGCCACGGTCGTACAGCGGCGTGTTGGACAGCTAGCGACGCGGGCGGCGCTGCTGCTCGGCTGGTGCCGTAGTTGCCACCGCTGGCTGGGCGAAGTCAGGCCCGAGGGATGGGTACGAGTCCGCGGTCGTGGTGCGGAGGCGGGCTGCTGCGGCGCGGCGGTTGGGGATGGGGTTGCGTCCGGTGTGCTGAATGCGGGTGATCAGGACGCGGGCGGGTTGGCGGGCGGTGGCCAGTTCGCGCTGGGCGGCTGCTTCCTTGAGGAGTTGGTGGGGTTTGTGACCGCGGGCTTGGGCGTCGGCGAGGACGGTGGCGAGGGCCGGCCAGCCGGTGTCGGTGAGGATCCGCGCGGCGTGGTCGGGGATGGCGGCTCGTACGTCGCTGGCCAGGGTGCGGCGGGTCTCCTCCTTCGGCTGGCGTTGCACGAGGTCTGTGAGTTCCGGGGTGAGAGCGCGGTCGGCGGCGGTCCGCAGGTGCTGGAGGGCTTGGCGGGCGGCATCGGCTTGGTGTGCGTGGCCCTTGGCCTCATGCCAGCGTCCTGCGACGATTGCGGCCCAGACGAGCGCTGCGACCAGGGCGGCGAGGGCGCTGCCGTCGGGGCCGGTGGCGGTGTGGGCGATGTCGCGGGCCGCGTTACGCAGAGTATGGGCAGCTCGGTCTTCTGCCCGGATCTGGGAGCGCTGGGCCCGTGCGAACGCCTTCGAGGCGGCTTGGAGTTCAGCGCGCAGGTCGGTGGGCGCTGTCTGGGCGGTGGCTTCGATCAGTTCGCCGAGGGCGGTGATGTGCGCCTGGGCTCGTGCGTCGTAGGCAAGGTCGGTGTGGAGACTGTCGAGGGCGTCAGTTGCTCGGTGCCAGGGGGTGCTGGGCTGGGCGCGGCGGGCGGTGGGGTGCTCTTCGGGCTGGCTGGATTCGAGGCGGGCCTTGATCTTGGGAAGGGAGAGGTCGGGGGCGATCTTTCCGCCGGGGTGGAAGATCTGTTCGTCGTCCTTGTTGAGGTCGCCGGGGCGGCCGACGGCGTAGCCGAGGAGGTCGCCGGATGGTCCCCGCTTGGCCTTGACTCGGATGCCCTCGGCTTCGAGGTAGGCGAGGAGTTCCTCGGCGCTTGTGGCGTGGGGGATAGCGGCGCGGATGCGGTCCTGGAGCCAGTCCTTGCTGGTCTGTTCCCAGCCGAGGCGCTGGGCTTTGTGCATTTCGGCCTGGGTGGGACGTCGGGTGCCGGTGCGGTCGCCCTTCTTCAGGCGGCGCAGACCGTAGTCCTACTCGATCTCGCGGCATGCGTCGCCGACGCGGATGCCGCTGTCGTGGAGTTTGGGGCGGCGGCCGTCTTCGCGGACGGTGGTGGCGAGGATGTGGATGTGGTCGTCTGCGTGGCGTACGGCGATCCAGCGGCAGGCCAGGTCATCACCGGCAGGGGCGATGCCGGCCGCGGCGACGACGCGCTGGGCGATCTCGCTCCATTCGGTGTCGGAGAGGTAGCGGTCTTCGGGGGCGGCGCGGACGGGGCAGTGCCAGACGTGGTCGGTGACAGGCTTGCCGAACTCGCTGTTGCGCAGGCGGACGGGCTCGTCGAGGTGGCGGGCGAGTTCGGTGAGGGTGGCCGTCTCGTCGCGGCCGGGGTCGGGCATGCCGAGCATCGCGAAGCCGGCCACGATGTGCGGGTCGAAGTGTTCGTCGTGGGTTCCTCGGCCGTAGAGGTAGGCAAGCAGGCCACGGGTGTTGGCGCCGGGCGCCTTGATGGCGGCGATCATGCGGCAAGGTCCTCCCCCGGGTCGGCAGGCTGGCGCAGGGCCTCGGCTATCAGTTCCAGCAGGTGGTGGAGTTCGTCGAGGCGGTGGCGTATGTCGGGTGGGGTGAGGTCACTGTTGAGGGCGCGGGCGATCTGGTTGACGTTGACGCCGATGCGGTTGAGCTGACGCAGGACCTGGGCGCGAAACATGTGCGTGCGGCGGCGATCCTCGGACAGGGGAAGGTTGGCAGTGAACCGGCCGGTGATGAAGGCCAGGACGACATCGGCGGCGAAGCCGGACTCGCCCTTGTAGCCGTGCTCGGTGGCGGCCTCCTGAAGGCCGGCGTGCTCGTAGTCGGTGAACCGCAGCGGGCCGACGCGGACGGTGCGCTTGTTGCCGCTGAAGCGACGGATCGTGGGCTGGGCGTTCTTCACGGAGGGCTCGCCGGTGGCGCTCTCGGCAGCACGGGCGGGGCGGAGGGTCTCGCGTTGGATGGCGTGGAGCGTGTCCGGGTCGGGGCCACCCTCGGCCCCGACCCCTTGGCCCGGCGTCCCCTGGCGCTGGGCCGTCTCCGCCACCCCTGGGGCGGAGATCCCCGAAGGCCGGCCTTGAGTCGGACTCGGGGTACTACTGGCTCCGCCAGGGGCAATCCATCCGAATGCCCGCCGCAAAAGGCCCATCGCTCCAGGGGACTTCGTCAGCAGCCGTGGCTCGTTGTGAGTGACCTCGGCGTGGTGTGGGTCGTGCGTCATGGGTGGCTCTCCGGAAGGTGCGAGTGGGGCAGGCGGGCTGACGAGGAAGGGCAGGCAGAGTCCAGGCGGTCCACGGCCCCCTCCACAGGTGTGGATGACCAAGCGGTGAGGGGGCGGTGACCGGTGGCGGGGTGACCGGAAGGGTTCCGGTCACCCCATAGGGCGAGCGGTCAGTCCCTATCGGGACCGGTGCCGGAAGCGGCTTCGAGCTCGCGTCGAAGGACTTCCATCACCTCGGTCAGCCGTTCCCCGCTGACCGTCAGTCCCTTGGCCCGTATGGCCTTTTGGACAATGGCCCGGGTGACTTTGCGCTGCTCGGCAGCGGCGATACGACCGATCTCCACGAGTTCGTCGACCGTGGCACCAGCTGGGCGGCCCCCACGTGGTTTGCTGTCCGGTTCACGAAGCTGAGGTTCCGGCGACTGGGCGGAACTGCCAGCCGGTGGCTCAGCGGCGTGGACAGCCGCATCGGTCGCCGTCCCCCGTGCCTCATCCAACGCCGGTCCCAGTCGGCCGATCGGCCGGTCGACAAGCTGGTGGATCTGCCGCATCAGAACACCGAAGGCCAGCAGCGCGGCGGTCGGGGGTACGGCAGCGACCACATAGTCGAGCAGGGGCTTCGCTCCGGGACCGCCGGCTCCGCTGACCCCAGCTACGTTCAGCGCGATGGAACCGACCGACCCGGTGGCCGTGAGGGCGATGGCCCACCCATCGGTGAGCCGCCGCAGGCCCGCGCGAAGCATCAGCAACTCCCCCGCGACGATGAACGCGTCCAACGTCGCGGGCCAGGCCCATTGGCGTACGGGGGAACTCCTGAGTCCATGCTGCCCGGCAACCTCGGCGAGGTGCGCGTAGGAGAGCCAGAACCCACCAGCGGTCAGGGCAACGATGACGGTTCCCGCCGCGACGAGCGCATACGTCTCGGCGGTCTGTTTGGTCATCACCAGTTGCCCTCCTGAGCGCGGAGTGCGGCACGCACCGGGCTCCTGATCGGTGTGGTCGGCGGGTGGTGCGAGGGTGGTCAAGCGGGGTTCTCCTGTGGTGGTGGCGTAGTCCGTCTTGGCCGTCTTGGCCGTCTTGGCCGTTGAAACCGCAGGTCAGAGCTGGTACGGCACAGGTGCTGGCGTTCCGTCTCGGCGGCGGTGCCGACGTATTGCGGCACCGCCGCCCTCGGCGTGAACGTGGGGGTGGCAGTGGACGGGGCGGATCCGTCCTCCGTCTTGGTCCAAGCCCTTGTGACCTGCGGCGATACGGCAGGGACGCCTAGGACGGCACAAGACGGAGATGGGAGACGTCCTGGCGGTCAGCGCGCCGTTGATGATCGCGTTGCCGTCTTGAGCCCGGCTGCCGTCTTACCGACATTCCCTTTGACCTGCGGGATCACGGCAGGGACGGCAAGGACGGCAACCGGAGGGGCGGACCTCAGCCCGAATGGGGCGCGGGACCGGCGTCGACCGGGTGCACGGTGGGGCAGTAGCGCCGCCACGCGTCGAGGAACTTGTTGCGCATGTAGCCCTTGAGCTGCATTCCGTCGGCCATGCGGACGTTGCCGGACCTGATGCCGAACTCGCGCAGCATCGCGCTCAGGTCACGGGCACCCAGCCCGTTTCGTCCCCACTCGGCCCACGGGCTCTCCGCGTCTTGGCGCAATTGGTAGAGGAGATCCGCGGTGGAGAGGCTGTCGACCTCGCGCTGGGCGACGAAGACCCGACGGATGTCGGCGAGGATCCTCGCTCCGCTGGGGTGTTCCTCCTCGGCGGCCGCTTCGGCAGCGACCATCTGCGCACACGCCGCCCGCGCGAGACGTGGCCAAGGTCCGGCAGCGAGGTCCGCGACGATCACCAGGGGCTCCCAGGTGTCGGCGGCACGGTCCTCGACCGGCATGACCGGCTCCAGGTCAGCGGCCTCATCCAGCAACGGCCGGGCCCACGCAGCGATCCGGTCGCGCAGGTGGTGCAGGGCCGGAGTGTCGCGACGTGAGCGGAAGGGCCGGACGGTCTCGCCCTCGGCCCGGCGGCGCATGCGGACGACTACCGACCGGTCCATGATCGTGTCCGGCAGGTCGCCGATCCCCGCAAGAGCCGCCATGGCGAAGGTCTCGAACTTGCGGGGCGTGTGGTCGTTGCCCACCACCCGCGTGACGTAGCGGTTGCGCTGGTGACCGGCGTTGAGCAGGCCACGCATCTCCTCGTTCTTCTCCGCCATCTTCGGCGTGCCGAAGATCGTGTCCGCCTCGTCCACCAGGAGCGTGGGCGGCTCCTCCGTGATCGATCGGAAGACCGCCGCCGGTGTGGTGTTGATGGTGAGCATTGGCTCGTGCACCGTCTCGGTCAGCACGTCCAGCAGCCGTGACTTGCCGCAGCGCTTTGCAGGGCCCACCACCGCCAGGCGCGGCGCGTGCTGCCACGCAGGCTGGAGGTGGGTGGCCGCAACCCACAGCGTGACGGCGTCCAGCGCCTGCTGGGTGGGCGGGATCACGAATCGGGCTATCTGCGCACGCAGTTCGTCCAGCAGCGCAGAGCCCTCGGTCGGCGCCGGATCCGGGACCGCCTCCTCCTCAGCAGGGTCAACGGCCTGCGCACGGGCCGACGCTGCGTCCTCAGTCGCCGGGGCGACCTCGGGTGCGGAGTGGTCGGGCCGACCGGGCACTGCAACCGGAGGCCACACCGCTTTGCCGGCTGCGGAATAGGGCTCAGGTGCCGTAGGTTGCACAGGGCAGCTCCTTACCGGTGACGTGCAGGCCCAGGTCACCCAGGTCGTTCGTGGAATGCGGGCAGTGGAGTGTGCTGAGCCTCCGGCGTTGGCCCGCCGGAGGCTTCCTCGCTTCCTTGGCCGGGGCGAGGGAACACGGACAGTACGTCCACACCTGTCCACAGTCCAGCGTTTCTGTGTCAGCTCAGCGCAGACACACCTGCTACGGGCACGCCCGGTCACGCGGCAAGGCCCAGCAGCTCCAACAGATCAGCCGTCACGACCCGGTACGCCTTACCCAGCCGCAACACCCTGCACGGGTACTGCCCCTGCTTCGCCAGCGCGTACCCCTTGCTCCGCCCCAACCCCAGAGCCCGGTTACCCGTGTCCAGGTCAACAGCCGCAGGCAGTGCCAGCAGCTCCTCCCGGCTCATCCCGAACGACTTACCAGTGATCTCGTCCTCACGCACGCGGCGCTTCCTCCATGAGTGAGCCCTCGGCGAACGCGACGAGCACGTCCGTCTCCAGGCATGAGAACCACTGTGACCAGAGCTAATGTGTCTTCATGACACAACACCGTTCAGACCATGGATACGAGAAGGAAGACAAGGACGACTTCCTTGAGTGGGAGGACCACGTCATGGCCACCGTGGCCGGCGAGGTCCGCAGACGACGAAAGGAACTGCGGTGGAGCGCACAGGACCTGGCCGACAAGTGCGAGGAAATCGGCTACCCCATCCCTCGCAACGTCATCGCCAACATGGAGTCCGGCCGCCGCGCCACCCTGCCCCTGTTCGAGATCATGGTCCTCGCGAAGGCTCTGCTCGTCTCCCCGATCAGCCTGATCTACCCCGTCGGCTACGTCGCCGAAGTCCGCCAGCTCCCCTTCGAGGACCCCCAATCGACCTGGGACGCCCTGCAGTGGTTCGTCGGCGACTCCCCTGCCGATGACGCCACCGACTACATGCTCGATCACTTCCAAGCCCACGACCTCGAACTCCGCTCGGCCCTGGCTGCCGTGGAGAGCGAGGACTACGAACGCTGGAAGGTGAAAACCGCCGCCAACCGCGTCCAACGGGAAGCAGCCGAGCGCGCCCTGGTCCGATACGCCGACCAGGCCACCCAGGCCAAGTACGAACTGCGTCGGCACCGCGACGCCATCCGCGAAGGCGGCGGCACCCCACCCCATCTGCCCTCTCCACTCGCCGACGTCGATCCACCCGAACCCGACACCGTCACCACCGAGGAGAACGATCTTTGAAGGGCTCCACCCACCGCCGCTGCTACTGCCGCGACCCCAAGACCGGCAAGCCGCTCGGCAAGAACTGCCCCAAGCTCAACAGCCGCAAGCACGGCTCGTACTCCATACGCCAGGAACTCCCACCCCGCGAGGACGGCACCCGCCGCTCCTTCAGCCGCGCCGGCTACGAGTCCCTCAAAGCCGCACAGGCCGACCTCGACCACATACGCGCCCTGCTCGGGCTCTCCGACGCCGACGACCCCGAGGGCCTGACCCAGATCGCCGAGCTGCTGGAGAAGGTGGCGGACGAGAAGGCGCCCCTGCCGAACGTCGAAGAGACCCGGCGGCGCCTCAGCCACGGCCTGGACCTGACCAGCCGCCTCACTGTCGGCGACTGGCTGGACATGTGGCTGGCGGGCAAGAAGGGGCGACCGAGTGCCATCAGCCGCGATGAGGGCAACATCCGCCTCCACCTCAAACCGCGGATCGGGCACCTCCGCCTTGACCGCCTGCGCGTCAGCCACCTGTCGGAGATGTTCGAGGCCATCGCCGAGGCCAACGTCGACATCACCGAGGCAAATGCCACCCGTCGCAGGGCGATCGAGGACCTGGCCGAGATTCCCTGGAAGGGTCGCGCCCACCGCGCCCGCCGCCAGGTGTTGAAGGCTGCCATCGCTGAGATGGATCCCTTCCGACGCGTCGCCACTCCAGCCACGCGTCAGCGCATTCGCTCCACGCTGCGAGCCGCGTTGAACGCTGCGATCGCCCAGCAGCTGATTACCTTCAACCCGGCCTCCCACGTCGAGTTGGAGGCCGGCAAGCGCCCCAAGGCTCTGGTGTGGACAGAGGAGCGCATCCTCCACTGGAAGCGCACCGGCGAGAAGCCCTCGCCCGTGATGGTCTGGACGCCGGAGCACACCGGCCTCTTCCTCGACCACGTCGCCGAGGACCGTCTCTACGCGCTCTGGCACCTGATCGTCTTCCGTGGACTGCGGCGAGGCGAGGCGTGCGGGCAGAGGTGGACCGACACACACCTCGATGACGGCCGCATCACCGTCGCCAAGCAACTCGTCGTGAGCGGCTGGGAGGTGTACGAGGACGATCCCAAGACCGACGCGGGCGCTCGGACGATCGCGCTCGACTCAGACACGGTCCGGGCCCTCAAGCGGCACCGCATCCAGCAGGACATGGACCGCGAGGAGTGGGGCAGCGCCTGGGCGGAGACCGGACGCGTCTTCACCAAGGAGAACGGCGAGATGCTCCACCCCGCCAACGTCACCCGCCGCTTCATCGAGCTGTGCGAGGAGATCGGCCTCCCACCGATCCGGCTCCACGACCTGCGCCATGGGGCGGCGACTCTCGCCCACGCGGCCGGGGCCGACTTGAAGGACATCCAGGAGATGCTCGGCCACTCCTCGATCGCGATCACGGCGGACACCTACACGAGCTTGCTGCCCGAGACCGACCGGGCAATCGCCGAAGCCGCCGCCCGCCTCGTCCCCCGCGCACGCCCGACGAAGCCGGCCACCGCGACCGAGGCGGACATCGAAGCGGACGAAGAACCCGGAACCGAAGCCGAAGCTGTGGCGGACAGTGCCGGAGAATCCGCGGCCGAGGGCGGCTCTGGTGCCCCATCCGCTCACGCACCGCGCACGCAAACGGCCCCGGACGAGGAGTCCGAGGCCGAATAGAACGCCTCTCTGGGGAAAAACCCCAGGTCAGCGCGGCATGCTAAGAGCCCCCTGTCGGATTCGAACCGACGACCTTCGCTTTACAAGAGCGGTGCTCTGGCCAGCTGAGCTAAGGAGGCGTGCGTGAAGCAGTGTACCCAGGCGCGCCGGATGCCGGTTCCCATTTCGTGACTGCCGGGCTACTGACATCGGGGCCCGCCGCGGGTAGCGTCACGGAGAGTCCATATCAGTGGACTACACCACTCCTTTTACTCGGATCGTCCGGCACGTTCCTGCCGGTGAAGGGACTTTCACCATGGCTACGGTCACGTATGACCAGGCAACCCGCATCTACCCGGGTTCCGACAAGCCCGCCGTCGACAAACTGGACATCGCCATCGAAGACGGCGAATTCCTTGTTCTGGTCGGCCCCTCCGGATGTGGCAAGTCCACCTCGCTGCGGATGCTCGCGGGGCTGGAGGACGTCGACGGAGGCGCCATCCGCATCGGGGACCGCGATGTCACCCACCTTCCGCCCAAGGACCGGGACATCGCCATGGTGTTCCAGAACTACGCGCTGTATCCGCACATGACGGTCGCCGACAACATGGGCTTCGCGCTCAAGATCGCCGGTGTGCCGAAGGCCGAGATCCGGCAGAAGGTCGAGGACGCGGCCAAGATCCTGGACCTCACGGAGTACCTGTCGCGCAAGCCCAAGGCGCTGTCCGGCGGTCAGCGGCAGCGGGTCGCGATGGGCCGGGCGATCGTCCGGGAGCCGCAGGTCTTCCTGATGGACGAGCCGCTGTCCAACCTGGACGCCAAGCTGCGCGTCCAGACCCGTACGCAGATCGCGGGGCTTCAGCGCCGGCTCGGGATCACGACGGTGTACGTCACGCACGACCAGGTCGAGGCGATGACGATGGGCGACCGGGTCGCCGTGCTCAAGGACGGCCTGCTCCAGCAGATCGATTCGCCGCGGAACATGTACGACCGGCCGGCGAACCTGTTCGTGGCGGGCTTCATCGGCTCGCCCGCGATGAACCTCGTCGAGGTGCCGATCACCGACGGCGGCGTGAAGTTCGGCAACAGCGTCGTCCCGGTCCCCCGTGAGGCGCTGGCCTCGGCGGCCGACAAGGGCGACCGGACGGTGACCGTGGGCGTGCGCCCCGAGCACTTCGACATCGTCGAGCAGAACGGTGCCGCCGCGCAGTCGCTGTCCAAGGAGTCCGCGGACGCGCCGGCCGGTCTGGCCATCACGGTCAATGTCGTCGAGGAACTCGGCGCCGACGGCTATGTGTACGGCACCGCGGAGGTCGGCGGCGAGGTCAAGGATCTCGTCGTACGGGTCAACGGGCGCCAGGTTCCGGAGAAGGGCAGCCGGCTGCACGTCGTGCCGCGGGCGGGCGAGACGCATGTCTTCTCGACGTCGTCCGGGGAGCGCCTCACCGACTGATTCGGGCGGAGAGCGAGCGCGGCGGCGGTCCCGGGCACATCCGGGGCCGCCGCGGCGTTCGCCGGCAACAACTCCCGCACCCCGCCGCCAAGTCGGCACCATAGGGACATAACCCGACTTTCCGCACCAGTGCGTCAACCCCACAACCGCACCGACGGGCCATTGCGTCCCCCGATAAGGTGACCAAATGTCGCCAAATCATCACTCCTCGCTACGATCGCGACCGTGAACTCCGCAGCCCGCCGCATCGGCAGAACTCTCGCCCTCGTCCTCCCCGTCGTCCTGGTGCTGTCCGGGACCCTCGCCGTCACCGCCGTCCCGTGGGCGTCGTCGACGGCCACCGACTCCCAGGTACTGACCGCGGCCGCCGGGAAGGCCGTCACCAAGACCGCCGCCCGCGCCCCCGAGGAGGCCCTGCGCAAGCGCCTCCTGGTCGAGCTCCAGGAGAAGGACCCGGGCGTCGCCCTCACCCACCTCCAGGAGGCGACCACCAAGCGGCCCTCGCTGGCCAAGCACTGCGTCTCCATCGCCCGTGACCTCGGCCGTGCCGCGGTCGCCAAGTACGGCGCCGCACACCGCGCTCAGGCCTTCTCCCGCCCGGTCTGCGACACCTCCTTCGCCACCGGCGTCGCCGCCGCCCAGTGACCCCCGCTCGCACCGCATAGGGTGCGATCCATGACAGGTGCCCCGCATCCATATCCCACGCAGGCCGTGGTCCTGGCCGGCGGCCAGGGCTCACGTCTCCGCCCGTACACCGACGACCGCCCCAAGCCGATGGTCGAGATTCCCGGCACCGGGACCCCGATCATCGGCCACCAGCTGAACTGGCTGGCCGAGGAAGGCGTCACGGACGCGGTCATCTCCTGCGGGCACCTCGCCGGAGTGCTCCAGGACTGGCTGGACCGGGCCGAACTCCCGTTGCGCGTCACGACCGTTGTCGAGACCGAACCACTGGGCCGCGGCGGCGGCCTCAAGTACGCGGCCGGCTCACTGCCCCGCCCGGACGAGCCCTGGTACGCCACCAACGGCGACATCTGGACCCGCTTCCCGCTCCGTGAGATGGCCGCCTTCCACCACGAGCGCGCCGCCGAGGCCACCCTCGCGCTGGCCCGCCCCCGCATCCCCTGGGGTGCCGTGGAGACCGACGCGTTCGGGCATGTGCTGGACTTCATCGAGTCGCCGCCCTCGCCGTATCTCATCAACGCCGGCGTCTATGTCTTCTCCGCCGCCTTCACCGGGCTGCTCCCCGACCGCGGCGACCATGAGCGCACCACCTTCCCGCGCCTCGCCCGCGAACGCCGGCTGGCCGGCTTCCCGCTCCCCCAGGGCGCCTACTGGCGCGCCATCGACACCGCCAAGGACCTCACCGAGGCCGCCAAGGAGCTGAGCGCCCAAGGGCGTTGAGCGGGCGGCGTACGCGGGGCTGGGGCGGGTCCCCGGGCGTCCAGTAGCCGTACGGGCCCCCGGGCGCCGGTAGCCGTACGGCGCCCCCGCGTCGCCACTACGGGCCACCGCGCCCCCACCACGGCCACCACGCCGCCGCCACAGGCCACCACGCCCACCCCGACGCCGTCCACGGGCCACCACGCCGCCGCCTCGGCCCCTCACGACGCCCCGCGGCCATCCTCCGCCCTCCCCTCCCCCTCCCCACACACAACTGTCCCCGACCACCCCTCCCTCCCCCTGGCGGCCGGTGCAGAGGAGCCGTACGGGGAGATCGGGGAGATCGGGGACGGTGCGGGGAGGCGGCGGGTCAGCCCAGGAGGCCGCCCAGGGCGTCGCGGCCGGAGTCGCTTCCGGAGTCGCTGCTGCTGCCGCTGCTGCCGGTGGTGCCACCGCCGGTGCCGCCCGCCGAGGGCGGCACCCGGCTCGGTACCGGGGCCCGCCGCGTCGGCACGGTCTGCTGCGGTGCGCTGGTGGTCGCGCCCGGCTGCTCCGAGAGGCCGCTGCTGCTGCCCGTCGACCGTCCGGTGCCGGGGGCCGAGGCGGCCGGTGTGCCGGGCTTGCGGGCCTTGTGCGAGGCACCCGCGGAGGGCTTGCCGGGGCGCGGGGCGGCGCTGCCGGTGTGCCGGTGGCCGGGCCGGGTGGCGCGCTTGCCGGGGCGGGGCAGCGGGGAGCCGGGCAGGTTGTTGATCGCGGGCTCGCCGGGCCGCGGTACGGGCGCGACCGTCGCGGACCGTACGGCGCCGCCGAGCAGCGAGCCGATGAGCAGGGTCAGTCCGGCCACCACCGCGGTCATCACGGCGCCGCGGCGCAGCACCCTGCGCCGCAGGTCGGCCACCTCGACGCGGGGGCCGAGCCGACGCCAGGCCTCACCGGCCAGCCGCCCGTCCATGGAGTAGACCGGGGCGCCCGCGATGATCAGCGGGCTCCAGGCGGCGAGGTAGATGATGTCGGGGGCGTCGTAGGCGGGGACGGTGCGCCAGCTGACGGTCATCAGCAGCGCCGCGGACAGCAGGGCGCCGATCGCGGCGGCCACCCGCTGCCACAGTCCGCAGATGGTCAGCACACCGACGACGACCTGGAGGAAGGCGACGGTCAGCCCGGCGCCGACCGGGTGCGAGACGGCGAAGTCGCGCAGCGGCACCGCCAGCGCCCAAGGGTCGAGCGACATCAGCCACTTGACCATGGAGCCCCGCTCGCCGCCGTCGAAGTAGACGGGGTCGCAGAGCTTGCCCATCCCGGCGTAGACGGAGATCAGACCGAGGAAGATGCGCAGCGGCAGCAGGACGACGCCGAGGTTCATCCGGCGGCCGGGGTAGTACGCGTGCCGCACGGAGTCGGCGCCGCGCCGCCGGCCGCCGGGGTCGTAGCCGTCCGGTGCCTCGTACCGGTCGTCCTCGTAGCCGTCGTCGAGCGGGCCCCGGCTGCCGTACGCGGAGTTCCGGTAGGGGGTGTCGGCGTACGCGCTGCCCACGGGGCGTACGCCACGCAGCAGCTTGGTGTCGTTCTGGGCAGGGCCGCGCTGGCCGATCACGGTCTGGGCGGGGGGCGCCTCGTCGAGGCGGACCCGGGGCAGGACCTGGGTCGTGCCGACGTCCTCGCCCGGTCCGTCGAGGCCGATGCCCGCGTCGCGTACCGCGTGCAGGAGTTGGGTGGTGGCGCCGGCCGTCCCGCCCGGTGCGGTGCGGCCGCTCCACACCACGGGCGCCCGGCGTCTGGCACCGGCGGACGGGCCCCGGACGGCGGGGATGTGCGCGGTGTCGGCCATGGCGCCGCCCGCCGCGGGCGCGGCGAGCTGTACGCGGAAACTGGCGTGGTTGACGATGACCTGCGCGGGATCGCACGGCACCTTGACCGAGCTCAGGCCCGGCTCGTCATCGAAGCCCGGCGAGCGTCCCCCCGTAGGCGTGCGGGGTGTTCTGGTGTCCACGCTCATCTAACCGAGTGACTCGCGTGAAAGACACTGCCTTGACCGGGTCGATCTGTCCGAGACCCGTCAAAGATCACGGGATCCGGCAAAGACGTACGGAGGGTCAGGTCTTGCCCCGGGGTGGCGCGGCGGTGTGCCGGGCGCCCCCGGGGCAGCGGACTCAGCCGCGGCGGCGGGCCGCCTCCCACAGGACGACACCGGCCGCGACACCGGCGTTCAGCGACTCCGCGCCGCCCGGCATCGGGATGCGCACCCGGACGTCACAGGTCTCGCCGACCAGCCGCGACAGGCCCTTGCCCTCGCTGCCGACGACGATCACGACCGGGCCGTCCAGCGCCTCGACGTCCTGGAGCTCCAGCTCGCCGTCCGCGGCCAGCCCGACGACCGTCAGACCGGCCTTCTGGTACGACTCCAGGGTCCGGGTCAGGTTGGTGGCGCGGGCGACCGGCGTACGGGCCGCGGTGCCCGCCGAGGTCTTCCACGCACCGGCCGTCATCCCGGCCGCCCGGCGCTCCGGCACGACCACGCCGTGGCCGCCGAAGGCACACACGGAGCGGACCACGGCGCCGAGGTTGCGCGGGTCAGTGACGCCGTCGAGCGCGACGATCAGCGGGTCGTCACCGTTGTCGAAGGCGGCCGCGGCCAGGTCCTCGGGGTGCGCGTAGTCGTACGGCGGGACCTGGAGGACCAGGCCCTGGTGGTTGAGGCCGTTGGTCATCCGGTCCAGCTCGGGGCGCGGCGCCTCCATCAGGTTGATGTCGCCGCGCTCCGAGGCGAGCTGGAGTGCGGCGCGCACCCGCTCGTCGGTGTCGATGAACTGCTGGACGTAGAGGTTCGTCGCGGGCACGCCGTCGCGCAGCGCCTCGAAGACCGGGTTACGGCCGACGACCAGCTCAGCGGTGCCCTTGGCGCCGCCGCGCCGCGGGGCCGGGCGGCGCGCCGCGGCCTGCTTCGCCTGGGCATTGGCGACGCGGTTCTTGACGTGCCCCTTGCGTGCGGAGGCGGGCGGGGTCGGGCCCTTGCCCTCCAGGCCCCGGCGCCGCTTGCCGCCGCTGCCGACCTGCGCGCCCTTCTTGTTGGACGTGCGGCGGTTCCTGCGCTGGCTGTTGCCGGCCATGGGTCACCTGTTTCTTCACTGCTCTCGACGTCTCGCGACGTGGAGTGGGGACGTACGTATGGAATGAGTGTCGCCCGCGGCCACCCGGACGGTCGAATCCGGGTGGCCGGTGACGGGCGGGAGGGGGGTCAGGACAGCGACCAGCGCGGGCCCGAGGGGGTGTCCTCGATGGCGAGTCCGGACTGCTGGAGCTGGTCGCGGATGGCGTCGGCGGTGGCGTAGTCCTTGCGGGAGCGGGCGGCCTGGCGCTGGTCGAGGACCAGGCGGACCAGGGAGTCGACCACGCCGTGGAGGTCGTCGCCGCGGTCCGTGCCGCCGCCGGACCAGCGCTCGTCGAGCGGGTCCAGGCCGAGCACCCCGAGCATCGCCCGCAGCTCGGCGAGCCGGGCCACCGCCGATTCCTTGTCGTCGGCGAGCAGCGCGGAGTTGCCCTGGCGGACGGTGGTGTGCACGATCGCCAGCGCCTGCGGGACGCCCAGGTCGTCGTCCATCGCCTCGGCGAAGGCCGGCGGCACCTCGGGCGCGGGCTCGACGACGCCGGCCTTCTCGACCGCGCGCTGGACGAAGCCCTCGATCCGCGCGAACGCGGACTCGGCCTCGCGCAGTGCTTCCTCGCTGTACTCGATCATCGAGCGGTAGTGCGGGGTGCCCAGGTAGTAGCGCAGCACGATCGGGCGCCAGCGCTTGACCATCTCCGCGACCAGCACGGAGTTGCCCAGCGACTTGGACATCTTCTCGCCGCTCATGGTCACCCAGGCGTTGTGCGACCAGTAACGGGCGAAGTCGTCGCCGTACGCCTTGGCCTGCGCGATCTCGTTCTCGTGGTGCGGGAAGACGAGGTCGACGCCGCCGCCGTGGATGTCGAAGGCGGAGCCCAGGTACTTGTGGGCCATCGCCGAGCACTCCAGGTGCCAGCCGGGCCGGCCGCGGCCCCAGGGGGTCTCCCAGCTGGGCTCGCCCTCCCTGGCCGCCTTCCACATCGCGAAGTCGCGCGGGTCCCGCTTGCCGGTCTCGCCCTCGCCCTCCGGCTGGCGGAGGTTGTCCAACTCCTGGTTGGACAGCTGGAGATACTCCGGGAAGGACTTCACGTCGAAGTAGACGTTGCCGTCGGCGGCGTAGGCGTGGCCCCGCTCGATCAGGCCGCGCATCATCTCGATCATCTCGGGGATGTGGCCGGTGGCGCGCGGTTCGTACGTGGGACGCAGGCAGCCGAGGGCGTCATAGGCCGTGTTGAACGCGACCTCGTTCTCGTAGCCGATCGACCACCAGGGGCGGTCCTGTTCGGCCGCCTTCTTGATGATCTTGTCGTCGATGTCCGTGACATTGCGCACGAACGTCACGTCGTAGCCGCGGTAGTCGAACCAGCGGCGCATGATGTCGAAGTTCAGTCCCGACCTGATGTGCCCGATGTGCGGGGCGGCCTGCACGGTCGCGCCACACAGGTAGATCGAGACACAGCCCGGCACGAGCGGGGTGAAGTCGCGAATCTGCCGGGCGCTGGTGTCGTACAGGCGAATCGTCACGGAACCAGGGTAGTCGGAACGAGGCAGTGCCCCGCGACCCATTGGGCCACGGGGAAACAGATCCGCCACAACCGCCCGATTCGCCGGAAGTGTCACCTGCCCGGGGTGGGCCCGGGGCCTGGTCAGATGCTGCCCACCACCTTGCGCGGGGTGATCCGCACCACGACCCGCTCGGCGTCGTCGGCCGACGCCGGGTTGAACTCCGCGTACGGCTTGCCGGTGTACTTCCGCGACAGCTCATCGATCAGCTCCGGCCCGCCCTCGGTGCTGAGCGAGGCGGAGCCGCGGACCTCTGCGTACGTATAGGGCGCGTCGAAGGGCTGGACGACGACGGAGACCCGGGCGTCGCGGCGGAGGTTGCGCTCCTTGCGGCGGCCGACGGTCGTCGAGATCAGCAGATCGTCACCGTCGCGCTTCACCCAGACCGGGGAGACCTGGGGGCTGCCGTCGGGCTGGACGGTCGCCACGGTCACGAAGACCGGGGTGTCGAGGAGCTGCTTGAGGTCATCGGACAGGGTGGCGGTCACGAGGGGTCCTTCCTGCGGGCCGTTCCGAGGGACACGTACTCCGATGGTCCCCCCAACACCCGCGCGGGGGGGGGGGGGGGGGGGGGCGCGGGGGGGGGGGGGGGGGGGGGGGGGGGGGGGGGGGGGGTGGTGGGGGGGGGGGGGGGGTGGGGGGGGGGGGGAAGTGCCGAGCGCGAGGGGCTGGTGACGCGCCGGC
>NZ_JBVHZH010000052.1:0-59242 GCF_055574515.1 Streptomyces sp. NPDC029466 | reverse complement strand
CCCCCCCCCCCCCCCCCCCCCCCCCCCCCCCCCCCCCCCCCCCCCCCCCCCCCCCCCCCCCCCCCCCCCCCCCCCCCCCCCCCCCCCCCCCCGCCCCCCCCCCCCCCCCCCCCCCCCCCCCCCCCCCCCCCCCCCCCCCCCCCCCCCCCCCCCCCCCCCCCCCCCCCCCCCCAAGGCCGTGGCGAACGGGATGTGCAGGAGAACTGCCGGCGCTTGACGGGCGGAACTCCGTACCTCCGTACTGTCGATGAACACCAACCCACCCGACTGGTGGGCTCTGGCGGAGGCGAGCGAGAGATCGTCTGCCGCCATCGACGGCAGGATGGTGAAGCTCAAGGGCGTGCTCACCGTCATCGCCGCGACCAGCGACCGGGCGTCCGAGGTCAGCAGATAGGCGGTACACGTCGCAGCCCCCAGCCGAGCGTCCAAGTGGCGCAGTGCGGACGCCATGACTCGGCCCCACTGCGGCTGCGGCTGTCCGGCGGCTGCCTGAGGTGCCGATTCGGAGAATTGGGGGTCCATGAGATCCACCCTGGGGGCACGTACCACACGCCCGGCGTGCGTTGCCGGAAGGGGACGCACTCGCCCGGGCTGCTTCCTTCCATTATGAATCCCCGCCAGTCGCTCCCGTCCCACCACCCCCGGTCACCGAAAGTGGTCACCCTGTCACCCAGCCGCGGATGCGATGAATCGGATGCGATGCATACAAAGCCGACGCCGAAGGTCCGTGGTTCAGGCGGTGGTGCGGACCGCGGCGAGGTCGAGGGCGATGTCGGTGATCATGTCTTCCTGGCCGCCGACCAGCCCGCGGCGGCCGACCTCGGTGAGGATCGCGCGGGCGTCGATGCCGTAGCGGCGGGCGGCCGTCTCGGCATGGCGCAGGAAGCTGGAGTACACCCCCGCGTAGCCGAGGGTGAGGGTTTCGCGGTCCACCCGCACCTCGCGGTCCTGGAGGGGGCGTACGACGTCGTCGGCGGCGTCCATCAGGGGGAACAGGTCGCAGCCGTGCTCCCAGCCCATCAGGTCGGCGACCGCGACGAACGCCTCCAGGGGGCAGTTGCCCGCTCCGGCTCCCTGGCCGGCGAGGGAGGCGTCGACCCGGGTGACGCCGTTCTCGACGGCGACGACCGAATTGGACACCCCGAGACCGAGGTTGTGGTGGGCGTGGATTCCCAGCTCGGTGGACGGGTCGAGGACATCGCGATAGGCGCGGACGCGGTCGCGTACGCCGTCCATGGTGAGGTGGCCGCCCGAGTCGGTGACGTAGACGCAGTGCGCGCCGTAGGACTCCATCAGTCTGGCCTGCTGGGCCAGTTCGGCGGGTTCGGCCATGTGGGACATCATCAGGAAGCCGGCCACGTCCATGCCCAGGTCGCGGGCGGCGGCGATGTGCTGGGCGGAGATGTCGGCCTCGGTGCAGTGGGTGGCGACGCGCACCGAGCGGATGCCGAGGGCGTGTGCCCGGCGGAGGTCGTGCACGGTGCCGATGCCGGGCAGGAGCAGGGTGGTGGGCACCGCGTGGGTCACGGCGTCGCAGACGGCCTCGATCCATTCCCAGTCCGTGTGGGCGCCGACGCCGTAGGTGATGCTGGAGCCGGCCAGGCCGTCGCCGTGGGCGACCTCGATCGCGGCGACTCCGGCGGCGTCGAGTGCGGCGGCGATGGTGCGGGCCTGTTCGACGGTGTAGCGGTGGCGGACGGCGTGCATACCGTCCCTGAGGGTCACGTCCTGCACGTACACGGTGTTCGGCCGGTGCGCGGTCATGGGGAAACCACCTTCGTGGTGCGGTGGGCGGCCATGCGCTCGGCGGTGCGCAGGGCGGCCGAGGTCATGATGTCGAGGTTGCCGGCGTAGGCGGGCAGGTAGTGGGCGGCGCCCTCCACTTCGAGGAACACCGATACCTTGGCGGCCCGGCCGGACCGGGAGGCGGCCGGCAGGAGGGAGCGCAGTGGGTCGTCCAAGGCGACGCGCTCGAACTGCACCTTCTGCTTGAGGCGATAGCCGGGGACGTACGTCTGGACGCGCCCGGCCATCTCCTCCACGGAGGCGGTCACGGCGGCGTCGTCACAGTCGCCGACGAGGCAGTGCACGGTGTCCCGCATGATGAGGGGCGGTTCGGCGGAGTTGAGGACCATGATGGCCTTGCCGCGGGCCGCGCCGCCGACCTGTTCGAGGGCCGAGGAGGTGGTCTCGATGAATTCGTCGATGTTCGCCCGCGTGCCGGGGCCCGCCGAACGGGAGGAAATGGCGGCAACGATTTCCGCGTAGTGGACCGGGGTCACGGCGGCGACGGCGGCCACTATGGGGATGGTGGCCTGCCCGCCGCAGGTGACCATGTTGACGTTGGGCGCGTTCAGATGGGCGTCGCCGTTGACCGGCGGTACCACGTACGGGCCGAGCGCGGCGGGGGTGAGGTCGACGACCGTGCGGCCCAGTGCGCGCAGTACCTCGTCGTGGCGCTTGTGCGCCCCGGCGGAGGTGGCGTCGAAGACGAGGGACACGTCCGCGAACTCGTCCAGCTCGACCAGGCCGTCCACGCCCTGGTGGGTGGTCGCGACCTTCAGCCGCCGGGCGCGGGCCAGGCCGTCGGAGTCGGGGTCGATGCCGGCCAGGGCGGCGATCTCCAGAGAGTCGGAGAGCCGCAGAGTTTTGATCATGAGGTCGGTGCCGATGTTGCCCGAGCCGATGACGGCGACCTTCGTGGTCATGCTCCGGCTCCTTCCGTGGCGGCGGCGAACGCGGTGGTGACCGTGCCGAGTCCTTCGATGCGGGCAGTGAATGCGTCGCCTTCGGCGGCGACGGCCATCGGGCCGAGCGCGCCGGTCAGGACGATGTCACCGGCCCGCAGCGGCTCACCCAGGCCGGCGAGTGTCGAGGCGAGCCAGAGCGCGGCGGTGAGCGGGCTGCCCAGGCAGTCGGCGCCGGTGCCCGTTGAGACGGTCTCGCCGTTCCTGGTCAGGGTCATCCGTACGTCGCGCAGATCGACCCGGTCCAGCGGTACGGGGGTGCCGCCGAGGACGTACAGGCCGCAGGAGGCGTTGTCGGCGACCGTGTCGACGATGCTGATGTCCCAGTCGGCGATGCGGCTGTCGACGATCTCCAGCGCGGGCAGGGCGAACGCCGTTGCCCGCAGCAGGTCGGCGACGGTCGGGTCCCGGTGCGGCAGGTCAGCGCCGAGCACCAGGGCGACCTCCGCCTCGATCTTCGGCTGCAACAGCCGGCCGGGGGCGATCAGCTGCCCCTCGGGCACCGCCATGTCGGCGAACAGGGCGCCGAAGTCGGGCTGTTCGACGCCGAGTTGACGTTGCACGGCGGGCGAGGTCAGACCGATCTTCCGGCCGGTCAGGCGCCGGCCGGCGGCGAGGCCCCGCTCGACGTTCAGGCGCTGCACCGCGTAGGCGGCCTCGATGTCCGCCTCGGGCAGCAGATGACGCACCGGGGGGCACGGGACACCGGCGCGGGCGGCTTCGTCCAGGACGGCCGCCACCTCGGCCACCGGACCGGCGGACTCGTGGGCGTTCATGCGTCGCTCTTGTCGGGAGCGGTGCGAAGGGGCTGCGGGATGGTCATGCGGGATACCTCCGGAAGGGAGCGAAGCTGGTGCGGGGCTCGGTACGGGTGTGCGGGCCGTCGCCGTGACGCATGCCAGGTATAGACGCGCATCGTGAGCAACGGCAAAATATGTTCCATGACACGGAACAGCACGCAGGGAAATATGTTGGACAAGGCAGTGGCAGTCTTGGATTGCTTCCGACCGGATGGCGGATCGTTCCGCCTTACAGAACTCTCTGCACGTACAGGTCTGACCAAGACCACGGCGTTCCGGCTGTGCGGCGAACTGGTCCGGCTCGGTCTGCTCGAACGCGAGGCGGAGAACTACCGGCTCGGCGGCAAGCTCTTCGAACTCGGCTCGCTCGTGCCGCGCCGGCATGATCTGCGCGAGGCGGCCCTGCCGTTTCTCCAGGACCTGTTCGAGGCCACGCACGAGACCGTCCATCTGGGCGTGCGCGAAGGCCACGAGGTGGTCTACGTGGAGCGCATCCACGGTCATGGCGCCCTGCGGCTGCCCTCCCGGATCGGCGGTCGGCTTCCCCTGACCTGCACCGGCATCGGCAAGGCACTGTTGGCCTTCTCCGGCGCGGAGCTGGCGGAGGAGGTGCTGGACGCCCCCCTCCCCCGCCTCACGCCGCACTCGGTCACCGATCCGGAACGGCTGCGCACCGCCATCGAGCAGGCCCAGGTCGCGGGCCTGGCCTACGAGGAGGAAGAGGCCACCCCGGGCGTCAGCTGCATCGCGGCACCCGTCTTCGACGGGGCGGTGGCGGTGGCGGCGCTGTCGGTCGCCGTGCCCCGCAGCCGCTTCCGGCCGGCCCAGCTCGCCCCGGCGGTACGGACCGCCGCGCTGGGACTGTCCCGTGTGTTGCGCTCCGGTACGTGATCGGGCGTTGGACTGGTCAGTCGCCGGGAATGCCTGCGCCACTCAGCGACGGAACCGTGCTCTCCGGGCGGCCCAGGGAGCGGGCCCCGGCCTGGAACTGGGCGAGTCTGTCAACGATGGTCCGGCCGACCGGCAGGTGACCCCAGATGCTGATGCCCTGGTGAGTGGTGGGCTCCCAGGTGGTCTCGTCGACGAGGACGGGGTTCCAGCCGACCTCCCACTCGAAGCCCGAGGGAGTGCGGGCGTAGTAGGAGAGTTCCTTGTCGTTGGTGTGCTGGCCGACGGACAGGGCCATGTCGAAGCCGAGTTCGTGCACGCGCTGGTAGCTCTGGGCCAGGTCGTCGAGGGTGGCGGCCTGGACGTTGAGGTGCTGCACGCGGGTGCGGACGGCATCGATCGGCAGGCCGCGGGCGGCGGCGATCGCGATGGAGTGGTGGCGTTCGTTGACGCGCAGGAAGCGAATCTTGAATTTGACGCCGCTGAAGGTCTCGTCGATGTAGTCCGTCAGACGGGCGTCAAAGACGGTGTGGAAGTAACTCCGGGTCTGCATCGGCTTGGTGGAGGTCAGCGCGATGTGACCCATGCCGCCGTCGCCGGTGACGAAGCCTGAGGCGAGCATGCGCAGCGGCTCGGCCGATGTCGCCGGGGTGGTGCAGATCTCCTGGGTGATGCCCTTGGGGCCGGGGAACCGCAGCAGGCGCTCGACGCCGCGCAGGGCGGCTTCCTCGTCGGTGCCGACGGCGAAGGGGACGCCGTGGGCGCGGATGCGGGCCTCGATGCGTTCGAAGGCGGCGTGGTCGTCGATGTGCCAGCCGGTGGCGACGACGTCCTCGGCAGGGCCACGCCGGATGAGGAAGCGGCACTCCTGGTCGTCGAGGCGGAAGCGCATCAGATTGCGGGAGAGGGCGTGGTGGTGCATGCCGATGGCGTCGGTGCCGAAGCGGCGCCAGTCGGCGAAGCGGTTGGTCTCGATGACGAGGTATCCGAGGCGGACGGCACCGAAGACGGACGGGGCGTCATGTGTGGTCATCGGCGGCCGGCCAGGAAGTCGGCGCACAGGCGGTTGAACAGATCGGTGCGCTCGAACTGCACCCAGTGCCCGGTGTTGGCGACGAGGTACAGGTCGCAGTTGGGCATGCGGTCCGCCAGCATCCGGCCGCCGGACGGCCGGTTGACCTTGTCCTCCGCGCCCCACAGGACGAGGGTGGGCACGGGCAGCCGGCTCAGGCGCGGGTCACGGGTGAAGTCCATCTTCCACAAGGTGCGCAGCCCGGCGGGGCGCTGCAGCGGCGGCGAGGCGATCACCTCGGGGTCGATGCTGGCCTGGTAGCGCTCCTCGATGGCGGAGTCCGGGACCTCGGCGGCATTGAAGACGAGGTAGTTGCGGATGAACGTCTCCAGCTTCAGCCGCGAGGGTCCGTCGCCGGCGTAGTAGCCCAGCAGGTTGTTGAGTCCGGGAGTGGGCAGGGCGCGGGTGTTGCCGACCCCGCCGGGGCCCATCAGCACCATGCGGTCGACCCGGTCAGGGGTGTCCAGGGCCAGCCGCAGGGCACAGGCGCCACCGTAGGAGTTGCCGACCAGATGGGCCTTCTCCAGGCCGAGTGCGTCCAACAGACCGCGGATGCCGTCGGCCAGATAGCCGAAGGGGTCACTGCCGTCGACACCCTTGCTGCTGCGCCCGTAGCCGGGCAGATCGGGCACGATGACCCGGTACTCCTTGGCCAACTCGGCGATGTTGCGGGCGTAGTTGGATACGCCGGAGGCGCCGGGCCCGCCACCGTGCAGCAGCAGCACGGGCGGCCCGTCGCCCGTCTCCGCAGCGAAGATCTTCTTTCCGCCGATGTCGTACGTCGTCTCCTGCATCGTCGGCAGGCCGGTCTGCGGGGTCATGGTGTCGGTCCTCACTGGGTGGTGTTCGCGGTACTGGGTGGTGTTCACGGTCGGGCGGGGTGCGTCGGCTGGGGCCGGGCCCGATGGGGGCGCGGCGAGTGCCGGGGCGCAGTTGTGGCTGCGGAGACGTAGGCGTGGGTCGCGGGGCGAAGGCGCCCGTACGGCGGGTGGTCATCCAGGCAGCAGGACGCTTTCCCTGACCCCCGGCCCCTGGTCATTGGCCATTGGCCATTGGCCATCCGCGGCCGGGGCCCAGCTGCCGGACTTCGTTGAAGCGGACCGGTCGCGAGGCGAAACCCCGGCACGCGCTCCAGGACGACGGTCCTGGGGCCCATGCCCAGTAGGTGCGGTCACCCCGTGGGGTACCCGGTCACCGCCAACGTCGTACGCATGCGTCTCCGGCGCCGTTTCTGACGCCGGCTCCTGCCTTCGGCCACCTGACGGTCGCCGTCTCGTCGTGGTTCTTGCTGTAGCGTTCACTCCAATTGGAATGAACGCTACAGTAAGCTCGACGCCGGATACGGTCAAGGGCGAAGACAACAGAAGGGAAGTGCCATGACCGGGCCCCACACGACGCGCCGGAAGCGGGCGAACGGAATGGAGTCGCGGCAGCGCATCCTCGATGCCGCCGTGGAGATCTCGGGTGAGCGCGGGTACGAGGGCACGTCCATCGCGGCCGTCAGCGCCAAGTGCGGACTGCCCGCGAGCTCGATCTACTGGCATTTCAAGGACAAGGACGACCTGATCGCCGCGGTCATCGAGCGCAGCTTCGACACCTGGCTCGCCGCGGTCGAGCTGCCGGGTGAGGAGACGGGCACCCCCCTGCAGCGGGTCACCGCCATGGCCGCGAACGTGGCCAAGTCGCTGGTCGACGCGCCCGACTTCCTGCGCCTCGGCCTCATGCTCGCCCTGGAGCGGCGCCCCACCGAGCCCCGAGGCCGGACCGTGTTCCTCCAGGCCAGAGCAGTCGCGCGCCGGAAGGTCACCGAGATACTGCAAACCCTCCACCCCGAGTTGAACGAGGCCGAGATCCACACGCTCACGACGTACGCCATCGCGGGCACCGACGGCCTGTTCGTGCAGCGGGAGATCACCGGCGACGCCGTCAACTTGACGGCGATGTTCGAACTGCACGCCCAGTCGGTACACGAGGCGGCACGCCGCATGGCGGCCGGAGCGGGAGGGTAACGGCGGCCGGAGGGTGACCAGGGCCGGAGGGTGACCAGGGCCGGAGGGCGACCAGGGCCGGAGGGCGACCGGGGCCGCCCGGCGATGGAACGAAGTTCGTCTGGGCGCCGGACACCCGCATCACCGAGCACCCGATCCGCATCGCCAAGGACAACCTGACCTCGGTGACCGGCGTCATGCAGGGCACCTTCACCCGGCCCATGCCGGACGGCAAGGGCGGCTTCGTCCAGCCGACGGGCAAGAAGTTCGCCATCAACATGGCCACGGTCGGCATCTGGAACAAGCACGCAGTGATGGAGGAGGAGTTCCTCTTCTGGGACAACCTGACCTTCTACCAGCAGATCGGCCTCGCCTGACCCGTACGTGGCCCGGCGGCGCGGGAACCGCCGGGCCGCGCAGATCTGGAGGGCGAGTTCGCGCGAGCACCGCGACCCTTCGTTTAGTGATCATTTATCGAGGCTCGGCAGGATGTGAAGCGTCGAGAAGGATCCTGCACAGGGGACGGTATGGCCAAGCTCTATCTGGAAAAGCTCAAGTGCGTCACGACTGAGGGCTGGAGCGGCTTCGACGAGCAGAGGCTTGTCGTCCAGAATCGTGGCACTGTGTGGAACGGGACGGTCCTCGGAGACCGGATGTACACCGTCAAGTACGACTGTGACTTCACGGGAACGATAGCCGTCTCTCTCGGGGAGGCCGGCGGAACAACCGGGGACGGCAGGCTCGGGGAGCAGTGGATCACGGATACGCCTGGTGAGCGCAGTCTGCGCTTCAGAGCGGACGGTGCTGAGTACAACCTGCTGTATGCGGTGGAGTAGCAGCCCGAACTGAACGAGGCGATGGCGAACCGGCGTCGGCGTCGGCGTCGGCCAGGCGCGCCGCACGACGGCAGTCGCCGCTGGACTCACCGGCCGTCCACGCAAAACGCTCGACTGGGAAACCCCAGTCGAGCGCCTGCATGAACTGCTCGCGGCCTGATCAACCGGCCTTGTGCGCAACGACCCCTGGAATCCGCCACCGCCTGGTGGGGCTTCCTCGGTTGTGCGGATACTGCTGCCCTCGTCGTACAGCGACCCGGGCGGAACTACACCTCGGCCCGGGGCATGAGTCCCGCGAAGTCGCTTCGAGACAGGCGTTCCACTGCTTGAGCGATGTCAACGCGAGTCACACGCGGGACGACGACCAGATTCGCCACAGCGAAAGACCCGTCCGACTGCACTTCCTCGGCAACCTCTTCCCCCAGGCGTGCAACGTCGTAGACGGTCAGCTCGTAGGTGGCCTCGGGTGCGACCACCCGCACGCCCACCAGATAGCCTTTCGCTTCCGTTTCGACTTCGTACCCCGCCAGATAGTCAGGGAACTGCAGGTCGTACACCTTCACCACCCCTTCAGTCCTGTCGAGTCTTGATTTTGGCCAGCTCCTCCGCATATCGCTCAGGGGTGAGATTCGCCCCTGGAGCCGGAACGATCTCATAATGCCTGGGATCCCTGCCGCGCCGAATCACCCGGAGTGTGCTGGGGAAGCTGGACTGGTCGATCTGATGCGGAATGAATCCCTTCGAGGAAACGCTCCCGGAGTTGTCGAACACCGAAACTCCATGAGATTCACGCACGAACCCGGTTTCCGCATCGATCTTGTAGTCGTTGGGCCTCGGATGGAAACTCGGCGATTCCCCGGCCCTGGCGCCCCGGAAACAATCGCCTGGGTTGGTGTTGTGAACGAGTACCGGAGTCTCGCCGGCCAGCACATAGTACGTGTGCAGATCGGCGACCGTCAGGTTGTGGACGCGCTGCCGGGACATGGTCCACGACTTCGTCGTGTCGATCCGTGCCTGGCGTCCGGCCTCGGTCAGCAGTCGTTCACCCGGCTTGAGTTGCTCGGCATCGAGCCAGGCGTTCCTGCCGCCCGCCGCCCAGAAGGGGTGCCTGCCGGTGGCGGTCACCGTGCCGGAGGACCGTGCACCGGGGCCGGTTACGGTGACGCGCACGAGATCCTTCCGGCCGAAGCCGGTGATGGTCGCCTGAACACGCTTCGCCGCGGTGCGGCCGGTCCGCGGGTCCGTGGCGATGACCCGGTCTCCCGTGCGGATGTCCTCGATCCGCTTGGTCCGGTGACCGGCCATCAGGACGCGGGTGCCGGGGACGAAGCTGTTCTTCTCGCACGGCCTGCCCTTCTTCAGGAACTTGAGCTTGAGAGCACTGAGCGCGAGGCCCTTGAGGCACGAGAGCTTCTTCGTCTGGAGACACTGTTCGATCTCCTCCGCGCCCACATACCAGGCGATCAGGCGGTCGAGGTAGGTGCTGCTCGTGCAGCTCATCCCGCCCGCTCCGTCGCCCGCGCAGACCAGCACCACCTGGCCGGGCTTCAGCCCCCCGCTTCCCAGGAGGCTTCTGCGGTACTCGATCAGCCGCTTGTCGAGCGTCTTGCGCATCTCGCTGTCGGACAGGGGCTTGTTCTTCTCCAGAAGTTCGTCCTGGATTTGCTTCTTCATCTCCGAGAGCAGCAGGTCGGCCGCGGACTTCATCGCCTCGGTCGACGCCTTGGCCGCCGCTGTGGCGTCCTTCCCCGCGGCCTGAGCGGAGACGCTCGCCTCGTAGGCGGCGGAGTTGGCTTGCAGGGAGTAGGAGGACGCGATACCCGCGGAGTGCTCGGCCCGCTCCGCGGAGCGGGCCGCCGCCTGCGCGTCCTTGCGGGCGGAGGCCGCGGCGTTGTTGGCCTTCCTGGCGGACTCGGCCGCGCTCTTGGCCGAGTCGGCGGCCTGGTCGGCGGACTTGTCGGCCTGCTTGGCGTAGGTGTCTGCCTTATCGGCGGACTTGCGCGCCTTGTCGGCCCACTTGACGGCCTCTGTGGCCTCGTCGCGGGCGTCCGCGGCGACGCTCTGTGCCTGGGCGGCGTCCTTGTGGGCGAGCGCCGCGGACCGGTCCGCCCCCGCCAGCAGGATGTCGATCTCGGCGATGTGGGCGGCGGCGTTGGCGTCGCGCTGCCGCGCCCGGTAGAGCCCGATGTGCAGGAAGTCGTGCAACTCGGACGGCGGACCCGACAGCGCCGCCTGGGCCGCTGCCTTGGCCTCCGGGCCGCCGGCCGTCATCGCCTGGGAGACCTCGACCCGTTCGTCCTCCTCGCGCGCCTTGTACTGCCCGGTCTCCAGGAACTGGTGCAGGTCGGCGGGGGTGCCGTCCAGAGCCTTGTTGGCCGCGGCCTTCACCCCCGGGCCGCCCGCCGCCATGATCCGGGAGGCCGCGATGCGGTCGTCGTGCTCCTTGCCCGGGTAGGCCCGGGTGCGCAGGAACTCCCGCACCTGGTCGGCCGGCTTGTCCAGCACGGCCAGAGCCGCCGCCTGCTGTGCGGGGTTGTCGCTCGTGGCGGCGATGTGCCCCGCGCTGGCCCGGTCGTCCTGCTCGGTGGCCACCGTCAGCCCCGCACGTACGAACTCGACCACATCCGCGTCGGTCCCCATCAAGGCCTGCTCGGCAGCCTCAACGACCCATGGGCCGCCGCTGGAGGCGAGGTTGACCGCGAGCTGCCGGCCCTTGGCCACCGTGACCTGGGGGTCGGACGCCGCGGTGGCCTCTTCGCGGAGCTTCTGGGTCACGGTGTTGAACTGCTGTACCCGGCCGGCCTGCCACTGGGCAGCGGCGACGCTCGAATCGTGCTCCTTCTTGGCCTCCTCGGCAGCGAGGACGTTCTCCTCCTGCTGCTCGGTCAGCCGCTCGGTGTCGGCCTTGCGGGCCAGTTCGGCCACGGTCCTGGCCTGGCCGGCTGCCGTCTGCGCGTCATTGGCCGCCTCCGTGGCGGCGTCCGCCGCGGCCGTGGATTCCTTGGCCGCGTCGACCGCGTGGCCCGCCTCGTCCGCGGCCTTGTCCGCCGCCTTGGCCGCGGCCTCGGCATGCTTCGCTGCGTCGTTGGCGGCGTTGCGCGACTGCCGCGCGGCCACCGCGGCCTGCCGGGCATTGGTCTGCGCCGCCACGGCCGCACGCGTGGCCTGCCCCGCCAGCCGCTGGGCCCGGGCCGCCGCCGCCTTCGCCTCGGCCTCCTTCGCCCCGGCCTCACCGGCCCAGCGCCCCGCCTCGGCGGCCGACGTGGCCGCCGCGGCCGCATTGGCGCCCGCACTGGCCGCGGCACCCGCCGCCTTCGCCGCGTTGTCCGCGGCAATACCGGCCTGATCAGCGGCGTCCGCCGCCTTCTTCGCCCCCGCGGCCGCATCACGCGCCTTCTGCGCCGCCAGCCGGGCCTCCTTGGCCTTGGACGCATTACCGGCCGCCGCCGCTGCCGCCGACCGAGCCGAAGAGGCCGCGCTCCCGGCCCGCCCGGCGGCATACGCCGCCTGCGCCGCAGCCGTCGCGGCCACCCGTGCCACCCGGTTCGCCGCAGCAGCAGCCGCCACCGCCGTACGCGCCGCCTGCGCCGCCCGGTCGGCCGCAGCAGCCGCCCGCGACGCCGCTGCCGCCGCCTTGTGCGCCGACGACTTGGCCGCCTCGGCCTCCTTCGCCGCGACCTGCGCCGCCTCCTTGGCCCGCTCAGTCGCCTTCTCCGCCTTGGCCGCCTCCTCCTTGGCCTCCTCGGTCAGCTCCTTGGCCTTCTTCTGCGCCCGGTCAGCGAGTGCAGCCAACTGCGCAACCGTCAGCGCCTCCTGGTCCCGCGCGGCGGCGACCTGCCACCCCTCGTCCAGGAACTCCTGCACATCCTCCGGAGAACCGTCGAGAGCCTGCTGCGCGACCTTCTTCACATTCGGGCCACCCGCGGTCATCAACTGGGCGACCTGAACCCGGTTGTCCTCCTCCCGCGCCCGGAACTGCCCGTCATCGATGAACCGGCGCCACTCGTCGGCCGAGCCGTCCAGCGCCTTGCCGGCCGCCTCCTTCACACCCCGCCCGCCGGCGGCCATGATCTGCGACACCTCGACACGCAGATCATCGTCATAGGGCCGAACGAGCCCACCGTTCAGGAACGCCTGCAACTCCTGGACGCCGCCGTCCAGCGCCTTGTTCGCGGCCTCCCGCACGCCCGGCCCGCCCATGGTCATGACCTGCGCCACCTGAACCCGCAGGTCGTCTTCCCTGACCGACGGCAGGTCCTTTTCCATGAACGTGTCGACGTTCTGGTCCGGCCCCAGCAAGACGGCCTCGGCCGCCTTGCGCACCCCGGGACCGCCGGTCTGCCATTGCTGGAGAACGTCGGATCTGTCATACGCCGGAGGCGCCTCATCAGCCGTGGCGGGACGTAAGTCCGCGCCCGCTATCAGCGCCATGGCCAGCAGCGTCGCCACGACGCCGCGCCGGCCGAAGGCGCTCCGTAATCCTGCTACCACAACACTTCTCCTTGTGAGTGAGTGAACGGTTCTCATGGACAGCCGGGCGGTGCGTCTCCCGGCGCGCCTCGGGCGGCACCCCGAAGCGCGCCGGGAGTTCGCGTCACCTTTCGGCGCAGTGCGCATTCCGCCACTGGACGAAGTGATCGGCGCGGTTGGTGATCACGCCGTCGACGCCCCATGCCGTCGCGGTCTGCCACTGGGCCTCGGTGTCGACCGTCCAGACGAACACCTCGACGCCCGCGGCCCGCAGCTTGTCCACGACCGCGGGGCGAGCCGACAGGCCACTGAACTTGACCGCATACGCGCTGAGCGAGAACTGCCGGGCGGTGGCCACGGGGTCGGCGTCCAGGACCGACCGGAGCAACGCCACCTTCGTCCGGTGCGGGGAGGCGGACGCGTCCCGCACCACCTGCTCGTCGAAGGACTGGAGCAGCGTGCGTTCGGTCATCCCCGCCTCGGAGACGAGCCCGAGGGCCCGGCCGACCGCGGCGGACGACTGCGGTCCCTTGATCTCCAGGAGGAGCCGGGCCGGCCTGTCCTTGAGCGAGGCCAGCACCTGCTCCAGCGTCGGGACTTGGCCTCCGCCCTTGACCGTCAGCCGGGATATCTCCTCGGCGGTGAGTTCGTCGACCCGTCCGGTGCCGTCCGTCGTCCGGTCCACGGTCGCGTCGTGCATGATGACCGGCCGGCCGTCCTTGGTGAACTGCACATCGGTCTCGACCCAGTCCGCACCACGATCGGCCGCGGCCTCCAAAGAGGCCAGCGTGTTCTCCGGGGCTATTTCCGGCGCGCCGCGGTGCCCGATGGCATTCATACGCGAGCAGCCGACCAGGACGGCCTCGTCCCAGATGCGGATGTTGTCGATGGTTCCGGCGAAGTGCTCCTGGAAGGCGCCCTGGTAGTGGAGACGGCCGATCTGGAACGCACCACTGGCCCGCCAGGGGGTGGTGAAGTCGGCAGCCGTCTGCGGCTTGCCATTCACGAAGAGCTGAATCTTCTTCGCGGCGCTGTCGTAAACGCCGGTCAGATGGGTCCAGACCCCGGTCTGCGCGGCATCCGTGCTGATGGACCGAGCGATGGTGGTGTCGTCAGTGTCGGCGTTGTGCCGGTTGAAGACCCACTTGTCGTAGTTCTTGGAGTAGTAGAGCTGGAAGCCGCTGGCGCGATTGCCGGCCTGGGAAAGGAGCGTGCGGTTCTTGTCCTTCGCGTCGAGCTTCACCCATGCGGAAACGGCAAACGACTTGGTGGTGTCGATGACCGGCCCGGCGGTCGCCGCATAGGCGGAGGTGCCGTTCAACTTCAGGGCGGTGCCGACCTTGCCCGGTACGCCGAGCTGGCCGCCGCCTCCCGCGAGGGTGGCCACGGGGCCGGCGCCCATACCTCCGCTGACATGCGTCGCCCCCGCACCTTCATCCAGCGGAAACGACGCCAATTCCTGCAAGTGCGCGGGCAATTGGCCGGCAGAGAGCGCCGTGGCATCGGCCTGCGTCACAGCGGACTGCACCGTGCGCACCTCATCGATCGCGCCGGCCGCATTCTCCTTCCAGACGCCGTGCGAGCGCAGCCGGCCGATCTGAAGACCGCCGGCGGCCCGCCAAGCAGGCGCGGCCTGCACCGACTGTTGGAGCCGACCGTTCACGAACAGCGACAGCGAGCGCTTTTCCGCGTCATAGGAACCGGTCAGATGGGTCCACTCATCCGGTTGCGCGGCATCCTTGCTCACGGCACGCACGAGGTCCGGGCCGTCCGTGTCGGCGGAGTGCTGATTGAAGACCCACTTGTCGTAGGTCTTCGAGTAGTAGAGCTGGAAGCCGCTGGCGTGGTTGCCGGCCTGGGAGAGGAACGTCTGGTTCCTTTCCTTGGTGTCGAGCTTGACCCATGCGGATACGGAGAAGGATTCGGTGGTGTCGACGACGGGCCCGGCGGTGGCCGCGTAGGCGGAGGTGCCGTTGAGTTTCAGCGCGGTGCCGACCTTGCCGACCGTCCCCGGCTCGGCTCCACCGACCAGCTCCGCCGTGAACTCCCGCGCCGCACCACCCAGCACCCGCCGCGAACCCGCATCCTCATCCAGGGAAAATGCCGCCTGCTCGGCCACGCCGGCCGACCGGGCGGAGGGGGCCCGCCCTGCCGGTGAAGCCGCGAGCAGCTCGCTCGACGCCATCGCCGGGGTACCGGTGGCCAATAACGTTGTCACCATCAAGGGCAGCACTAATCGACCGTGGAGTGTCATTTCTGATCCTTGTTCATCAAGCGTTGGAGCATGCGGAGAGCGCGTCTCCGTGCTTACGGAAGCCGGGGCCCGGCCCGGCGCGAATCGCCGGTCAAGGCCCCGGTGAGGAATGACTCCGGAGACCGCTAATTCCTGGTCTGGATGCCGTCGTTGAAGATCTCGTCCACGCCGATGGCCCGATCCCAGATGCGGATGTTGTCGATGGTTCCGGCGAAGTGTTCCTGGAAGGTGCCCTGGTAGTGGAGACGGCCGATCTGGAACGCACCACTGGCCCGCCAGGGGGTGGTGAAGTCGGCAGCCGCCTGGGGCTTGCCATTCACAAAGAGCTGGACTTTCTTCGTGGCACCGTCATAAACGCCGGTCAGATGGGTCCACACCCCGGTCTGCGCGACGTCCGTGCTGATGGACCGAGCGATGGCCGTGTCGTCAGTGTCGGCGATGTGCCGGTTGAAGACCCACTTGTCATAGTTCTTGGAGTAGTACAGCTGAAAACCGCTGGCGCGATTACCCGCCTGCGATACGAACGTGCGGTTCTTGTCCTTGGCGTCGAGCTTCACCCATGCGGAAACGGCAAACGACTTGGTGGTGTCGATGACCGGCCCGGCGGTCGCCGCATAAGCGGAGCTGCCATTCAGCTTCAGGGCGGTGCCGACCTTGCCGGATACGCCCAGCTGGGCGCCGCCTCCGGCCACCGTGGCGACGGGGCCGGCACCCATGCCTCCGCTGACGTGCGTCGCCCCCGCACTTTCATCCAGCGGGAAGGACGCCAATTCCTGCAAGTGCGCCGGGAACTGGCCGGCGGAGAGCGCCGTGACATCGGCCTGCGTCACAACGGACTGCACCGTGCGCACCTCATCGATCGCGCCGGCCGCATTCTCCTGCCAGGTGTTCTGCCACCGCAGGCGGCCGATCTGGAGGGCGCCACTCGCCCGCCAGGGGGTGGTGAAGTCGGCAGCCGTCTGGGGCTTGCCATTGACGAAGAGCTGGACCTTCTTCGTGGCACTGTCATAAACACCGGTCAGATGGGTCCAGACGCCGGCCTGGGCAGTGTCCGTGCTGATCGAGCGGGCGATGGTGGTCTCGTCGGTGTCGGCGAGGTGCCGGTTGAAGACCCACTTGTCGTAGTTCTTGGAGTAGTAGAGCTGGAAGCCGCTGGCGCGATTACCCGCCTGCGAGAGGAAGGTCTGGTTCTTGTCCTTGTTGTCGAGCTTGACCCACGCGGAAACGGCAAACGACTTGGTGGTGTCGATGACCGGCCCGGCGGTGGCCGCATAAGCGGAGGTGCCATTCAGCTTCAGCGCCGTGCCGACCTTGCCGACCGTCCCCGGCTCGGCGCCACCGACCAGCTCCGCCGTGAACTCCCGCGCCGCACCACCCAGCACCCGCCGCGCACCCGCATTCTCATCCAGGGGGAAGGCGGCCTTGCCTGCGAAGGCGCTGCTGTTGGCCCATGCCGCGATGTTGTCGATACGTGCCACAGAGGAGCTGTTGCTCTCTCCGGACTGGCCCAGACAGCCCGCGTGACCGGCGAGACTCTGCACCGCCGCTATGCCACCGTTCCCGTCGAGGACCGGCCCTCCGGCATCGCCCTTGCACATCCTGCCGCCGGTCAGCGTCATGGTGGTGTCCGTGGCGCTGCTCCGGGTCACATTGCTGTTGTGCGGACCGTCGGGCAGCCACGCCGTGCCGGTGCGCCCGTATCCGGCCGCGATCAGCGCCGCCCCGTCTCCGGGGGCGCTTCCCGCGATCCGGGCAGGGGCGATGTCGGTCAGCGGAGCGGTCAACCGGGCCAGCAGCACGTCACGGTCGTCGCGCGGCACCACGTAGTTGATCCGCACCGGCGCCTTGCCCGCGAAAGCGGCCGTCGCTTCACGCGGCGGCGCGCCCGCCGACACCGGCTTGGCCGGGTCGTCGGAGAAGCAGCTCGCCGCCGTGAGAACCCAGGTCCGGTCGACGAGGGCACCGCTGCACCCCTTGCCTCCCTGCTGCCCGGGCCGGCCCACGGTCACCCGGGCCAGCCACGGGCGAGCGGAGTCTCCGGTCATCACGGGCGCCTTGCCCTCCCCCACGCTGAGTTCCAGCACGGTGGAGTTGAGGGCGGGGTCGAGCCCCTCGCCCAGCGACTTCCAGGCACCGGGTTCGAGGGCGACTTCCTCGACCTTGCTCTCGTTGGTAGCGGGGTTGTCCGTCCGCACCGTCGCTGTGACGCCTTCCCGGCTGTCGGACTTGGCCAGGTAGGAGCGCTTCATCTCCAGAGCCAGGTACCCCACCGGCCCGGAGACCGCGAAACACGCGTCGCCGCTGGTACGGCTGTTGACCCGGACCAGATCGCTGCCACCGGAGGCGCAGTCGACGAGCGTGATGTGGCCGTCGCCTGAGACGAGCTTCAAGCCCTTCTCCGCGAGCAGCTTGTCCCGGTCGGGGTAAGCGAAATCCTCCACCAGGGAATCCGATCCATCACCGGGCGCCGCCGACGACACCCCGGCCATGGGGCCTGTGCCCCAGGCGGCCACCGCGGTCAGCGCGGCCAGTGTCACTGACATCGGCCGCCCCCGCACACCACGCCACCCCATACGAACTCCCCCCATACACATGAATGTCAAAGACCAGCCATGCGGAACGCCGATGCGATCAGAGATGTCGGTCGACTCGGTGCGCGTCGCCGCAGATCGGGGCGCGCGGTTCCGTGGTCATGCCCCGCGGAGATGATCCCGGCATGGTCAGGTCAATCCATCTTCACCTGATCATCACAATCTTCACAGACATCCCACGGCCAATTTCTGGCACAGATGACCGAAACCGTCACATCGGGTCCGAGGCGAGTGAGAGCACCTCATGGGGGACGCCCCCAGGAGGTGCTCCACTTGGACCTTGGCGGCCGACGGGCCCGTGGGCGTCAGGCCACGGCGGGTGTGTTGTTCACCATCGCAGTCGCAGAAATCCCGGGTTGACACAGTCGGCACAGGTGGCCGGGTCTGGAATCCGGCAGCCCCGTGCGCGGACCGGTATGGACGGCGCCGGTCCCGCCCCCACGCCCCTTGCCGGTACCTGGGCCGTTGCGCTCCCGGTGCGCTGGTGCCGGGCGATGGAACAGGGGCGGGAGGCAACAGGCGCGGGGCGCCTGCACGTTGTCCCGCGCGCCGGGCGGCGGGCGCCGGGCGGCGGCCCGGGGGGTGCCTCCCGCGTACCTTTCTCGGACGGCACCCCGCGAGCGGGCCGGTTCAGGTGGTGAAGTCGGCCCGGTGGTCCTCGGCCCACGCCGTGAAGGTGCGTGCCGGGTGGCCGGTGACGTTCTGCACCGTCGCGGTGATCTCGGGTTCGGAACCGACCATCGCGGCGAAGGACTTCAGCACGCCCCGTGCCACCTGCTGCGGCAGGTGCGCCGAGAGGGCGGCCTCCGCCTCCGCCGCGGGCATTTCGACGTAGCGGAGGTGCAGGCCGAGCACCTTCCCGAGGGTGGCGACCTGCCCCGCGGTCGTCGTCGCCTCGGGCCCGGTGAGCCGGTGAACGGCGCCGTGGTGACCGGTGTCGAGCAGGGCCCGCTCGGCCACCGCGGCGATATCGTCCTCGTGGATCGGCGCGGATGCCGCGGCCGCGAAGGGCCCGCGCACGGTGTCGCCCACGCGGATCTGCGGGGCCCACTGGAGGGCGTTGGCGGAGAAGACGGTGGGGCGCAGGAAGGTCCATTCCAGACCACTGGCACGGACCAGTTGCTCGGCTGCCGTGTGCGCTGTGTAGATCGGGTTGGTCTCATCGGCGCCTTCCTCGATGATGCCCGAGGAGAGCAGGACGACGTTCCGTACGCCGGCGGCCCTGGCCCGGTCGAGGACGGTGGCGATGCCGTCGCCCGTGGCCTGCACGTGGAGGAAGAGCTTCGATGCCCCCTCGAACAGCCCGTCCGACGTGAGCGGCAACACCTCCACTCCTGAGGGGAGCGCGGCACGCTCCGGATCACGGCTCACCGCCCGTACCGGCTGCCCGGCGGCGACGAGTCGCCCGACCAGGGAGCGGCCGATGTTCCCGGTGGCACCAGTGATGACGATCATGAGGTTCTCCTTGCCTTCCGGCTCTCCGGCTCGGCCGTCCGCGGGCTGATCGCCCCGCGGACGGCCGGACACACCGGCGGTCGGGGTGGTCAGTTGCCGTTCTCCGGCACACCGGAGCCCGGCGCCGGGCGCGAGAGCAGGACCGCGCCCCCGATGAGGGCCAGAGCGACGATCTCGATGACCGCCTGCACCGGCAGACCGGCGACGTACATGCCCGGCTTGTCGAACTGCGGGTCGAAGTAGGCGGCACCCGGATAGAAGATGGCCGCCGCCTGGCTGACCCAGTACAGGCCGGCGAGGACGACCGCGGCACGCAGGTTGGAACCGGCGTCGCCCCGGCGGCGCCAGACGAAGTACAACGTGGCCAGGGCGAGGAGGGTCCCCATGGCCATCGTCTGACCGTTGTGGAACTTGGCGTGTGCGGGCCAGAGCGGATTCAGTACGTGCGTTTCGTTCCAGTCGGCGATATAGGGCGAAACACCGGTGAAGACGGCGACCAGCGAGAGCATCGCCTTGCCGGTCATCGTTCGCGAAGCTGCGGCGGACCCGGCGGGCACTCCGCCGGAAACAGGGGTGGGAGAGAGGGAGTTGCGCATCGGAAGCGGCCTTTCGTCTCGTTCGGGGCAGCTGGGTACGGCCGGCCTGGGAAGTCCTGGAGGGCCGGCACGCCCGACCGGCTCGGGAAGAGGTCGGGAGCGGGGGCAGAGGTCGGGGGCAGAGGACGGGAGCGGGGCAGAGGACGGCGCGGTGTCAGGCCGCGGCGGCGTCGGAGATCGGCGGCCGGCCCGTCGCGTAGGCATAGGAGGCGGTGATGACCTGCTTGGCCACCTCCAGTTCGGTCCGGTCACGCGGGGCGTAGAGCATCACGACGTTGATGCCGAGGTCGTAGAGCGGGTGCTTCTCTCCCCAGCCGGAGGCCAGGAAGGCGGCATGGTCGGCCGGGTCCAGCGCCAGATGGAGACTGCCGTCGGCGTGCACATGCGTGAATTCCTCGTCGCCGTGCGGCGGCATCAGCACCGCACCCGGGGCGGGCGGCGTGCCGTCGAGGAACAGCGCGCGGGAGCTGGGGGCGGACACCTTGCTGCGACCCCAGGCGGTGCCGGGCAGTGCGGCGTCCATCCACCGCAGCAGCCCCTGCCTGACCTCGGCCGGACTGGTCTGGCTCAACTGCAGGTGCGGGACTTCGGGGCCCGTCCGGGGCCGCTCGCCTTCACGGGGCGGGAGTGCCGGGAATGTCATGGTGGTGCCTCTTTCATCGTCATGGGACAGCCCGCCTCAACAGAGGCGGCCTGGCTCCGTGCGACCCCCGGGGAACCGGGGCCGCTGTTCACACCACCAGGCTAGTTTCCTCGGTATAGTGGTTTCCCATGGGAAAGTACCCTGGTCGCGATCGTGAGCCAGGAGGGAGAGGAGCAGTCATGACCGATGCGGTGGAGCAGGCGTGCCCGATCAACCCGGTGATCGACCTGGTGTTCAGCCGCTGGACGACACCGATCCTGTGGGTCCTCGAACACCACGGCCGGCTGCGCTTCAACGAGTTGCAGCGGCACCTGCCGACCATCACCCCCAAAGTCCTCACCCAGCGCCTGCGCCAGCTCGAACGTGACGGCCTGGTCGTCCGCACGTACCACGCCGAGATCCCCCCGCGGGTCGAATACGAGATCAGCGACCTGGGCCGCACCCTGACACCGCTCTTCAGCGCCATCACCGACTGGTCCGCTGCCCACCTCCCCGCGGTCTCCGCCGCCCGGCACGCCTACGACGCGGCCCGCGAGGAAGAGGAGAGCTGGGCCCAAGGCTGACCGGACGACCGGTGCAGGGGCGTCCCGGGCATTCGACGGAGATTCGACGGGAGAGCTGCGCCCACTCGCTCCACCTGACAGCCCCAGGTCATTGACCTGGGGCTCAGTCGTTGTTGTCAGTCCTTGTTGTCAGTCGTTGTTGTCAGTCGTTGTTGTCAGTCCTTGTTGTCAGTCCTTGTTGTCAGTCGTTGTTGTCAGTCCTTGTTGTCAGTCGTTGTTGTCTGACCGGTCCTGCGAACTTGCTCCGCAGGACAGCGAGTTCACCTGAGCACTGCGCAGCCGGCCGAGGTGCCGCCGCACGCCGTCGGGCAGGTCGGGCAGGTCGGGCAGGTCGGGCAGGTCGGACGTAGAACTGCACTCGCGGGGAGCTGGATGTCGGATTTTGACCATCAGACGTCGTGGACGGACCCGGGCACACGCCAGTACTCGCCCTAGCTTTGAGCTTGTCGCTCGGCGAGCACAACGCGGCCGGCGACGGAATCCGGAAAGGACGTGTGATGAGCTCCGTGGAGCGCACCCAACTGACCTATGCCTTCGATGCCTACTGCGGCTGGTGCTACGGCTTCGGCCCGGCCCTGCATGCATTCGCCGCTGCCAACGCCGACCGGATGGACCTGCGTGTGGTGTCCGGCGGGCTGTTCACCGGTCCGCGCGCCCTGCCGGTGGCGGCCTACCCCCACATTCCCGCTGCCAACGCCCGTATCACCGAGCTGACCGGTGTCACCTTCGGTCCTGGCTACGAACAGGTGCTCGCCGAGGGCACTGCGGTCATGGACTCGACCGACGCGGCCACGGGCCTGGCCGCACTGCGCAGCCAGCCGGGCGCGCAGGCTCTGGACGCGGCCGCCGCCATGCAACGCGCCTGGTACCTCGACGGCCGCAGCCTCTCCGACGTGCGGGTGTACCGGGACATCGCTGCCGGGCTGGGGCTGGATGCCGAGGCGGTGGCCGCCGCGTACGGCTCGGGTGCCGCCCGCGCCCAGGCCGAGGCGGACTTCCTCGAAGTGCGCCGGCTGGGCGTCGAGGGTTACCCGACGCTGCTGCTGCACACCGCGCACGGGGCCGATCGCCTGGGCGGACCTGTCGCCTCGGCCGAGGCCCTTACGCGTGCCCTGGACCAACGCCTCGCCGCCGCGGCCGCCTGAACCACTCCTCCCCTCGACCCGTTCGCAGTCTCCTCTCTTGAAAGCAGGACTTCCATGTCCGCATTGACCTACACCGTGCACACCGCCGGCGGCCCCGGCCTGCACAAGTCATCCGTACTGATCACCGGTGAACGCGAGGCCCTGCTGGTGGACGGCCAGTTCACGCGCGCGGAGCAGCACCGGGTCCTGGCGGACCTCATCGACAGCGGCAAGGATCTGACCACGGTCGTGGTCACCACCTCCGACCCGGACTACTACTTCGGCCTCGAAGTGATCCGCCAGGCGTTCCCCCAGGCCCGAATCGTCGCCACGGCCACCACCGTCGAGCGGATCACGGCAAGCTGGGAGTCCAAGCTGCGCACCTGGGCGCATCTCGGCAAGAACCTCCCGACCGAGATAGTCATCCCCGAGGTGCTGGAAGAGGACCACGTCAGCATCGAGGGACACCGCTTCGAACTCCGCGGCGGACACCCGGACCTGGTCTGGCGCACCGAGTACCTGTGGCAGCCCGAGGACCGGGCGGTCGTCGGCGGTGTCCTGCTCTTCTCCGGCCTGCATGTGTGGACCGCGGACACCGGCACGGCACGCGAGCGCGCCGCCTGGGCCGAGGCGCTGACCGAGATGGAGAGGCTGAACCCGCGCTACGTCGTCGCCGGCCACCGCTCCGCGGAATCCGCCACCGACGCCTCCGTGATCGCCTTCACCCGTGCCTACCTGGCCGAGTTCGAGGATGAGCTGGCGAAGAGCGCGGACGATGCCGAGGCGTTGCAGGCCGCGATGCGAAGTCACCATCCGGACCTGGGTCTTCTGGTGGCGTTGGAGCTGGGCTCCAAGGTCGCCACCGGCGAGATGGCCTGGGGCTGACCGTGCGGACAGGCATCCGTGTCCTCCCCCGGCGGGAGAACGGCACGGCTTCCGGCGGCGGCACCGTCGCCGCCGGAAGGCACCCGGCCCGGCGGGAGAAGATCGCATGGGCCGCGGCCGCCGTGGAGTTCGCCCTCACCGGGGCGGCGCTGTTCGTCGTGGTCACAGCCGTCCGGTGGACGATGGCTTCCCCCCTCAGCCGGACGCTGCCCCACGTGCACCTCCAACTCGCGGTAGTGGCCGTGCTCGTCGGAGCTGTGCTCTCACTGACGCTCGCCTCCCGGTGGGGCCGTTTCTCCGGCGGGCACCTCAACCCGGCCGTCACCCTCGGCCTGTGGTTGGCGGGCGCTTTCCCGGGCCGCGATGTCCTGCCGTACGCCGCGGCCCAGCTCGGCGGATCACTGGCCGGCACCGGTCTGGCGCGGCTCGTGTGGGGCCCGGTCGTCGGCGGCCGGCTGGCGTACGCCGCCGTCCGGCCCGGCCCGGGCTGGACGGCCGCCGCGGTGTTCACTGCCGAGGCCACGGCCACGGCCGCGATCACCGCGGTGGCCCTCTTCCTCCTGTCACGCCCTCTGTTGACGAAGTGGATCCCGCTGGCCGTCCCCGCCGCCGTGGCCACGGTCATCGTCGTCCTCGGCACCCTCACCGGTGGATCGGCCAACCCCGCCCGCCAGTTCGGCCCGGCCATCTGGGCGGGCCGGCCCGCATACCTGTGGGCCTATCTGCTGGCGCCCCTCGCCGGGGCCGCCCTCACCGCCCTGGTCGTGCCCCGCCGCGCCCTTGGGCGTCGGCGGCGTTGACACGCCCGGCAGCGCGCTCTGATCACGGCGGGCGCCGGCCGCTCCCGAATCCTCGGGCCCGGCCTCGAAGGCGTCTGTCAGCCGGGCGCGAGTCCTCGCGCACCTCCGGATTCCTTGCCTCTTTCCGCTGCCGGCCACTCCCCCGACCACGGCGGCATGCCGCAAACTAGGAGGTGGCCAGGAGTCCAGCCGGATGCATTGGCGACTGATGATGGTGAATAAACGACACGGCGACCCCCGCGAGATCGCCGACATCGCCTTCGTGGCGCCCGTCGGCACGCCCACCGGAATCGAGGTCCTGTCCCTGGCGGAGCTGCGGAAGCGAGCCCCCGTCCGGATGGGTAAGGCCGGTCTCACGACGCCCCAGCGTCCGGCCTTTCATCATCTGCTCACCGTCACCAGCGGCTCCCTGTGGCACACCGTCGACTTCACCGGCTACGCCCTCAAGCCCGGTTCCTGGCTGTGGGTACGCCCTGGCCAGGTGCAGCAATGGGGCGACCTGCAAGAGGCCGAAGGCACACTGATCCTTTTCGAGCGCGACTTCCTGGACCCCGGCACCGTGACCGCCGCGGCCGTGGACGACCGGCACGCCCCGGCCCTCCAGGTCCCCGACGTGGAGGACCGGCACGCCCTGGACACGGCCACCGCCCATCTGGCACTTGAGTTCCAGGCCCTGCGCCGGCTCCCTCTCGAAGCTCATGTGGCGGTGCTGCGCCATCTGCTGGCAGTTCTCGTCCTGCGCCTCGCCCACCTCACCGCCCCGGTCGGCAGCCCGGCCCCCGAACCCGGTGAGACCTATCTCCGCTTCCGGGACGCGGTCGAACGCGACTTCACCCGCACCCGCCGCCTGGAGGACTACGCCCAGGCCCTCGGCTACTCGCCCCGCACCCTCTCCCGGGCCACGCTGACCGCCGCGGGCATCGGCGCGAAGGAATTCATCGACCGACGCGTGATCCTGGAGGCCAGGCGCCTGCTGGCACACGGCGACCAGTCGGCCTCACGCATCGCCGCCCAACTCGGCTTCTCCAGCGCCACGAACTTCAGCAAGTACTTTCACCAGCGCGCCGGCCAGTCCCCGATCGCCTTCCGTACCGCCGTGCGCGGACACGCCACCTCGGGTGGCCACGAAGACGGTGTGTGACTGTGAACGGGCGCCGGGCGCGCCGTCGTGCGGTGCGGCGGGTGCGGCCCGGCCTCGGAGCGCGGGTAAGAACCTCCGCCGCAGACGCCTCGGCGGACGGGCCCTGCCGGGGGTGCCCAGTTCGAACCAGACGAGCTTCCCAGCGGGGGTGCGCAGGATGCCCCAGCGGGTCGAGAGCTGCTCGACCAGGTGCAGTCCTCGGCCGTGTTCCTCGTCGGTGCGAGCGGGCGGGCGGGCTGCGGGCGGGGTGGCGGGGCAGCCGTCGGCGATGTCGCAGCGCAGTGTGCGGCCATCGACGGAGTGGGACATCCGCAGCCGGATGGGGCCCCAGGCATGCTGGAGTGCGTTGGTCACCAGCTCGCTCACCAGGAGTTCAGCGGTGTCGGCATGCTCGTGCAGCCCCCATCGGGCCAGCTCGGCCCGGATGATCCGGCGGGCCTGGGGCACGGCGCGTACATGGGGGTCGAGCAGCTGGGAGACCACCTTGCCGCGCGTCGTCCGCAGGTACCCGGACAGCCGAGTGACCCCTGCGGCGGTGGCCGCCGCCAGCCGCCCCAGCAGACGGCACAGCGGGAGCAGTACGCCGTCACGTGCGGCATCACGGAGTGCGCGAACGACGGTGCTCATGGCGATGTGGTCCGGGCGAACGGAATCCGCTGCGGCGGAAGCCTGGTATCGAGGGGGCTGAGGCTGCCGTACGAGAGCCCTTTCCTGAGGCACGGCCCCGGAGAACGCATACGGTGTCACCCCTGTGCCCGCCGCCGGCGGTCGGGTCGTGCCCGGGACCGGCTCTGGTTCGGGGAACATCTGTCTTCCCTCGCTTCTCGGTGGGGCAGCGGGCGGCCGGGCGAGTCCGGAGGTCACACGGGCTCCGCTGGTGTCCCCGGGAGGGCTGTGGCGTGCGCACAGAATCCCGGGTCATGACGTCCACCCCACCTCTCCTGTCCGCTCCATCGGTGGTGACGGTGAGCTGATGTAAATCAGCCTGCGCCGGCACCGAACGGGTGTCGTTAGGGGAACCCCCCAGTACGCCCCCCAAACAGGGCACGGTGCGGCGGTGGGCGAGGCTACGGGTGCCGGGGCGAGGAATCCGGGGACGGGCCGGTGTCCGCGTACCAAACCCGTCTGCCAGGGCTGATTGCGTGCGGCAAGCGTGGGCTACTCAGCGTGGTGGCTCTTCCCCTGACCCGCGTCAATGCGCTCATCGTGCGAGGTCACCGCCGCGAGCTGCTGAAGCTGCCGCGCCAGACGGCCCACGGAGCCGGTTTGCCCGGCGAGCTGGTCCAGGGCCCCGGCCGGGAGCGCACCGCCGGCCATGGCCTGCACGGCGTCAGTGATGCGGCCGAGCCCCTGTTCCACCTGCTCCAGGCGGATCTTCAGCAGGATGTTGTCGACCCTTGAGGTCAGCAGGAGGTGATCCAGGGGCTTGGGCAGATAGTCCTCGGCGCCCATTTCGAGGCAGCGGACGACACTGTCCAGATCGCCGACGGCCGACATCATGATCACGGGTGTCCGGCTGAGCTGCTGATCGTGCTTCATCACTTCAAGCGTCGCGTAGCCGTCCATCCCCGGCATGAGGATGTCGAGCAGCACCACATCGAAGTCGCTCTCCCGCAGCATCTGGAGAGCTTCGAGCCCGTTCTCGGATGTCGCCGTCTCCAGCCCGGCCATTTCCAGGCGGTAGGTGAGCATCATGCGGTTCGTGCGGTCGTCGTCCACGACCAGCACGCGCCCTTTTCTGCCGGTTCCGTCCGTCACGGCGTTGCTATCCGCCACAGCGTTACCCGTCATGGTCAAGCTCCGCTCTCTGTGCGACCAGCCCGTCTCTCGCCGCGCGGTATTCGGCTTCGATGCGGGACACCAGCGGTGCCGCTTCGCTCAGGTCCCCGGTGGCTCCGAGGTCCTCCGCGTCCTGGCACGGCTGAACGAGCCGCGGGAATCCAAAGGTGTGTGCATGGGACTTGAGCGTGTGAGCTGCCCGGCGCAGTTCGCTTCCGTCCCCCTCGTCGAGGCTGCGGCGAAGACTCTCGATCAGTTGGGGGGAGTCCTCCAGGAAGGCATCGACGAGTTGACCGACGAATTCCTCGCCGAAGGAGCCGACCAGGCGTTGGAATGCGGGGGTGTCGAGGACGGGCGGCGCGGTCTCCTCCGGGCCGGATGCGGGCGCTGCCGCCTCCGGGCTCCGTGCGGGCTGCGCGGCCTCCGGGCCCGGCTCGGGCGGACCGTGTGGCACACGGTCGAGCGCCTCGGCGAGATCGGCGCTGTGCAGGGGCTTGCTCAGGTAGTCGTCCATCCCGGCGGCGAGGCAGGCGTCGCGGTCCTCGCTCATCGCGTTCGCGGTGAGGGCGATGATGTACGGGCGTTCCGCGGCGGACACGGACCGGTGGATCCGCCGGGAGGCGTCCAGGCCGTCCATCACCGGCATCTGCACATCCATCAGGATCACGTCGTAGGGCGTGCGCCGCAGCGATTCCAGCGCTTCGGCTCCGTTGCCGACCGTATCCACTGTGTGGCCGATCTTCCGGAGCATCCGGACGATCAGCTGCTGGTTCACCAGGTTGTCCTCGGCCAGGAGGATGCGCAGGGGCGCGGGGCGGCTCTCCGCTGCCTCCGGCCGCTGTGCCGCGCGGGGCGTTTCTATGGGGGGTGCGGTGCCGAGCAGAGTGCGGCAGAGGTCCGCATAGAGTTCGGCGGCCCGGATGGGTTTGGTGTGGTACCCGGAGAACTCGGCCAGGCTCCTCTGGGACGTCAGGGGGCGGCCCACCGAGGTCAGCAGGAACAACGGCAGTTCGTCCCGGCTCCGGTGGTGGCGGATCTCTTCCGCGAGCATGACGCCGTCCATGTCCGGCATCTGCATATCCAGAATTCCGATGTCGAACGGATCGCCCTGCCGGACCCATTCGAGGGCTTCCTGCGGGGATCCGGTGGCTCGCACCACCATCCCCCAGGAGCTCGCCTGGTGGGTGAGGATCATCCGGTTCGTGGCTTTGTCGTCCACGACCAGCAGGTGTTTTCCCCGGAGGTCGACACGGGGGACCACATGGCTCGTACGCATGGCTTCGGGAACTTTTCGCGCTTCCACGGTGAAGTGGAAAGTCGACCCCACTCCCAGTTCGCTCTCGACCCACATCGTGCCGCCCATGAGCGTGGCCAGCCGCTTGCTGATGGCCAGCCCGAGTCCCGTGCCACCGAAACGCCGGGTGGTGGAGGCGTCGAGCTGTTCGAAGGGCCGGAACAGCTGGTCCAGGCGGTCCGCGGCCATTCCGATCCCGGTGTCGCTCACGGAGAAGTGGAGCCGGATGGCGTCCTCCGCGTCCTTCGCGCCGGCGTGGACCGTTTCCGGCGGCTCCCCGGAGGTATCCGGTTCCGAGTCGGCCAGACCGACCCTGAGGACGACCTCGCCGGTTTCGGTGAATTTCACGGCGTTATTGAGCAGATTGATGACGATCTGGCGCAGCCGGTCGATATCCCCGATAATTTCTTCCGGCACTTCTGGATCAATGATGTACGCCAGATCGAGATCTTGTTTCTCCGCCGCCATCGGAGAAACGAAGTCGAAGGCTGATTCCACGCACTGGCGAAGCTCCAGCGGCTGGAGTCTGAGATCGAATTTTCCGGCCTCGAACTTCGAGAAGTCAAGGATATCGTTGATGATGGTGAGCAGGCTGTTACCGCTGTTCTGGATGATATGCGCGAATTCGGTCTGCTCGGCGTTGAGCGGGGTGTCGAGCAGGATCTCGGTCATGCCGATCACCGCGTTCATCGGCGTGCGGATCTCATGGCTCATGGTGGCGAGAAACGCGCTCTTGGCCTGGGTGGCGACTTCTGCCGCCTCCTTGGACGCCTGGAGCTCCGCGGCGGCGCGGGACCGTTCCAGTACCCGCCCGAGCTGGGTGCTCACGTCGAGCATCAGCCGCAGCAAGGCGTCATCCGGCTCCATGGCCTCCGGGGTCAGAAAATCGAGGACCGCCGCGACATCCCGTCCGATGATGACCGGGAGGGCGATGCGGCCGGTCACCCCGCTCTCCGCGACCACGGGCGACGGCTTGCCGGGCCCGGAGGAGTCCGCGGTGATGTCACGCACCCAGGCGGGGCGGCCGGTCGCGCGCACGGTGGCGGGGAGGCCCTCCGGCTCGTACAGCCCGGCTGCTGCGGCGAGGTCGTCCAGCGGCACCCGCAGGTTCCGTTCATCGACGTGCCAGATGGGCACCACGGTGAGCTCCGCGTCCGGGGCGGGCCGGCCGGTGCGGGAGCCGGACGCGGGCTCGACGAGGTAGACGTGGCCGACCGGCCACCCCATGTGCCGGCACACCAGGTCCAGGACCGTCCGCATCGCGTCCTCCCAGGTCTCCGCCTCGTTGGCGGCGGACGCCACATGCTGGAGCAGGCTGAGGGATTCGGTCTTCTGATGCAGCTCCGAGGTGCGCTGGCGGACCTCCTCCTCAACGGCGGAGTAGCTCTCCTGGAGCCGTGCGGCCATGACGTTGAAGGCGGTGGCCATCGCGCCGACCTCGTCGTGACTCCGTACCGTCGCGCGCCGCGTGAGGTCGCCCGCGGCCAGGGCCTGCGCGGCGTGCACCACGGCCGCCAGATTGCCGGTGATACGCCGGGAGAGCAGCGCGGCCGCCACGATGATCGCGGCGAGGACCGCGGCAATGCCGGCCAGGACCCGCAGGTTGCGGTCGTGGAAGTTGTCCAGGCGGGCGTTCAGCATCCGGTCTTCCTGGTCGAACAGGGCTTTCCACAGGTTCGCGTTCGCCCGGATGGCGCCGCCGGCCCGGGCCGCCCAGGCCGCCCGCGGGATATCGCTCCGGTCGCCGTTCGTGAACTGCCGGTTCACGGTGCCGGTCACCTCGCGAACCGAGGAGGTCGCCTTGGCCAGCAGGGGCTGGATCGCGGGGCGGAGTCCGGTGTGGGAGGTGGACTCGAAAGCCCGGTTCAGATCGCTGTTGAGCTGAAGGAGGTTCTGGTTGAGCCCCGTGCTGTCGTAAGCGATACGGACCCGGTCGCTGTCGGACGTGCCGCCCTGCGCCAGGATCGCGTCTCCCGTGCCCGCCACCTGGTAGAGCTGGTTCATCATCTGCGGCTCGCGGAGCAGCAGGCCGGCCATCGTGTAGTACGTGTCGAGGTCGGGGTCGAGAATCAGCTTCGAGGTGTCGCCGACGTAGGAACCGAGCGCCAGCAGCTTCCCGATGAGCCGGTTGTACCGCGCTTCGTCGGCGCGGGCGCCGGACGGAGCCGAGGACAGCTGCGCCCAGTCGTGGCGCAGAGCCGCGGGCGCCAGCGGGGCCTTCCCCTTGGCGGCGAGGTCGGAGACGGTCGTGCGCAGCGGCTCCCGCAGCCGTCGGTCCACCTTCGTGAGCGCCGTGAAGCCGTCGTTGACGGCATGGTCGGCTGCCGCGATCCGGCTCCTCGGTACGGGCTCTCCGGTGCTCTGGCGGTGCAGCAACGCGCGGCGATCGGAGAGGTCCTGCATCAATGCGCTCACGGGACGCAGGTACTGAACGCCACTCAGCTCGGTACGAGCAAATTCGATCTTGCTGTTCTGCTGGTCGACCAGGTAGAACGTGGCCAGCCCGAGCGGGAGCATGAGGGCGATGCAGATGGCCAGCAGCTTGTGCCAGATCCGGGGCACGAAGCGCATTCCGCGGCTGCTGCGCGACCCGCTCCGCGGTGCGTCCGGGGCTCCGGGCGGCTTCGCATCGGGCGCGGCGGACATGAGTCACTCCGGCTCTTCTGTGACGTCGGTCTGCTCGGACAGCCCGCTGAGCTGGCGCCGGCTGGTGACGCCGACCTTCCGGTAGACATTGGAAAGATGCGCCTCCACGGTCTTGGCCGTGACGAACAGCTGCTGGGCGATCTCCCGGTTGGTGCCTCCGGCGACGGCGAGGTCGTAGACCCGGTGCTCACTCGGCGTCAGCGAATCCAGACCGGTGACCGCATGGCGCCGCGGGCGGATCCCGGCCGCATGCAACTCGTCCTGGATCTGCTGGACGAGTGGGGCCGCGCTCCGGGCCTCGGCGATGTCCAGGGCGTCGCTGAGCGAGGTCCGCGCCTGGTTGCGTACTCCGTGCCGGCGCAGCGCCGCCCCGTAGTCCGCCAGCGCCTTGGCGTATTCCAGGCGGGCCGGGGATCCCTTCAGCCGGGTGACGGCCTCGCGCAGCAGGCCGACGTCCGCGTCGCCCTCGCTCAGGGTGCCGGCGATGCGCAGAGCGCGGCCGAGGGCTCGGGGCGCGCTCCAGTAGCGGGCCAGCTTCAGTTCCGCGTCGGCCAGGGCCCTGGCCTCTTCGTCCCGGCCGAGCAGATGCAGACACAGCGCGGCTTCCGACCGCCAGGGGACGAGGGCGGGATTGTCCCCGCCGGCCGCGCTGAACGACTGGCCCGCGGCGAGCGCGGCGTGGAATGCCTCCGTGGTGCGGCCCAGGAGGCGCAGCAGATGGGACCGGCTGTACAGCACGTAGTACATCAGGCCGGTGAGCGGCGCGGGATCGGGAACTCCGGTCCACTCCAGGGTGGCCTGCGCACGGGACAGCGCGCCCTGCTCTATCTGCACCTCGGCCTGGACGGGGCCGAGGACCAGCCGGTGCAGCCCTGGCGCGGACGTTTCGACGGCCTGCATCGCGTCCGCGGCGTCCGCGGCGGCCTCTTCGAGATTGCCCCGGTACAGCCACGCCATCGCGCGATAGGTCAGCGCCCCGGTCAGGTCGTTGACCGAGCCCTGCCGGTGCGCCTGCTCGACCGCCGCGTCCAGACTGGCCAGGACCTCTTTGCGGTCGGCGCTGATCAGGGCCAGCCAGCCGAAGGACAGCGAGGACTGTCCGTCGGACGGCCGGGCCGGTGTGTCCTCGTGGAGTGCGCGCTGTGCCCGTACGACCGCGCGCGGGTCGCCGATGACGGCGTCATGGCCGGCGATGACGCAGTCCAGGTACCGGCCGCCCATGCTCTCGCTCGGTTTGGGGGAGCGCAGTTCCGCGACGCGGCTGAGGATGTCCTGACGCAGATCCGGCCGGCCGGGTTCGTAGAGCGGAATCGAGAGGATGCAGGCGTTCAGCTGGTAGAGCAGTTCGGTGTCCTCGGGCGCTGTACGGGCCAGGGCCTGTTGCCAGACCGCCAGGGCCTCTTCAGAGCGCCGGAGCGCGAGCAGCGCGTCGCCGAGGGCCAGGGCGATTTCCACGCTGCGCCGTGAGGGCCCGGCCAGTTCGTGTGCCTCGCTGAGGTACTGAACGGCCGCCGCGCTGTCCACCCGCCGCATGGCGTTGCCGAGATCGAAGAGCAGGTCCAGCCGGTCGCCGGGCGGCGGAGGCTCAGCCAGAGCGCGGCGCAGATACGTCGCCGCGGTCTCCGGCGAGCCGCGGGCCAGGGCGCTCCGCGCCGCCGACCACAGCGTGGTCACGGTCGCGGCGTCACCGGAGGGCAGGGTGTGCAGCAGGTGCAGGGCGACTTTCTCGATCTCGGCCTGGGAGTCCCGGAGCAGGCGCGCGGCGGTCTTGTGGGCGCGGTGGGAGTCGGCCGGTGCGATCTCCTCGTACACGGCGGCCCGCACCAGCGGATGCACAAACCCCATCCGGGGCTTCATCTCGTCCGAGGGGACGGTGTAGAGGATCCGGGCGTGCTCAAGGCTCTTCGCGGCCTGCATCGCATCGTCCCGGTCAAGCCCCGCCAGCTCCGCCGCATGGCTCAGGTCCGCACCGTCCCCGAGCACCGCGAGGGCCCGAGCCAGTGGGGCACAGCCCTGGGGGAGGCGCCGCATCCACATCGCCACTCGCCGGGCGATGGCACGCGGGCCCAGGGCGTAGACCTGCGGGATGTGCGCCGCGGTGGGCTCGACGTGCTCGGTGGTGAGTGCCTCGGTGAGCTCCTTGAGCAGGAGCGGGTTCCCGCCGGTCGCGGACCAGCAGGCGGCGAGGAAGTCCTCGTCCTCCGGTTCGGGTGACCCGGATTTCGCGAATTCACTGATGATGAGCGAGGCCGATGCCTCGGCGCTCAATTTGGACGGATAAACGATCACCGAGGGCGGTGCGGTGACGATCTGGTCGACAGTGGTCGACTGGCCATATTCTCCAAATTGCCGCAGCGTGCCCACCACACAGGTCGGGATGTCCTCAAGCCGCGGCATGAGATAACTGAGAAATTTCAGCGAATCGCTGTCCGCCCAGTGCATATCGTCGACCGTAAGGGCCAGCGGCTGCTTTTCGCAGATATCTGCGGTCAGCCAGTACAGCCCATGGAGGACGGAGAAATCGCCGCCCAGGGAATGCTCGGGTACGACTTTCTTGAGCACGATCGCCGCCTGGCCTGCGGTTCCGGACAGAATGCGCTGCCGCTCTTCCGCTGCCATCCGTGCGAGAAGCGGTTCGAAAAGCTGCCGCACGACGCCGAAGGGGAAGTCGCTCTCAAGTTCCGATCCTCGCGCGGAGGCCACCTGGAAACCGGTGGAAACAGCGAGCCGCTTGGCCTCGGCCAGCAGACTGGTTTTTCCGATTCCGGGCGCACCCTCGATCATCACGGCTTCTCCATGGCCGCCAAGGGTCGCATCCATAGCTGCCCGCAAGGCCTTGAGCTCGCCGCTTCGTTCGTACAGCCCGCCCATGTGCGGCATACATTCCAGTATGCGCGATAGCCCCCTCGGGCGGCCTATCCTGGAGCGCCCTCGGAGCCCGTGGGATCCCGGCATCCATGGAGCCATGCCCCGTCCCGGCGGGCCGGCCACGGCCCCCACAGACACCGTCCCCGCGGCGGAGCGTGACCGCCGCTTCGCAGGAGGCGGCGGTCTTCCCGTATCGGGTGGCGATGCCGGGTCGCCGCCACGCGATGCGTCACTTCCCTCACCGTCACTTCCATGACTTGCGTGACTTGCATGACTTGCGTGTGGAACCTCTTCACAGTGCGAGTCCTCCTATATGGGGAGCAGTTGTGCGCATGTACGCATATCTGCAGGCGCACTCACGCACACCATGAGTCATGCACGACCTGACCACGACGAACGTCAACCTGTGCTGCCCAGGCGGCACTTGGGATACGAAAGGTCTGCTGGATGAAGATTCGCCGCACCCTGACAGCCGCCGCAGCGGCTGCCGTGTTGGCGCCCGCCGCCTTATTGGCCGCGCCCGCCCCCGCGTTCGCCAAGGAGCCGGTGTCCGAGGCCGGCCCCCGCACGCCCGCCTCCCCCAACTCCCAGTCCTGCGCGTTCGAGTCCGACCAGCTGCAGGTGGCCGTCCGCGGGCTGCCGCGCCGGCTGGCTGCGGGCGGCGCCTGGACCCCCTTCTCCATGACGCTCGCCAACACCACCGGCAAGCCCCTGGAGAAGGTCCTGCCCTTCCTGCGCGTGTCCTCCGCCGAAGAGGTCGACCGGCCGTACTGGGAGCTGGAGACCGAGTACCGCGACGCCAAGACGGGGCGGTGGAAGACCTTCCATGACGCGGAGCCCGAGGACCTGTTCGGCTTCTTCGCCGTCGGTCCGCGCAGCACCGTCACGCTTCAACTGCGCACCCGCGTGGTCAAGGACGCCAAGCCCGGCGCCGGGTACGCGCTCGCCGCCGGTGACTACCGCAACCGCGACGGTTCCTGTGGTTCGGCCAAGGAAGCCTGGTCCGACTTCACCATCCTCCCGGCGGGCGCGAAGCCGACGCAGCCCCCGACCGCCAAGCCGGGTGAGCCGGGCAAGCCGGGTGGCACGGCCGAGACCGGCCAGAGCGCCGCGTCCGGCGGCGGTACCAGCGGTTCCGGTTCCGCCGGTGGCCTCAGCCCGCAGGGCGGCGCCCAGCTCGCCGCGACCGGCTCCCCGTCCGCGCTCCCGGCGATCGCTCTCGCCGCCGGAGCCGCGATGGTGGTCGGCGCGGGTGCGGTCATCGGCGTACGCCGCCGGAAGGGCGTGGCCGGTCCGGGCGCCACGGACGTCACCGCGTAAGCCCCACCGCTTCTCCAAGAATCTGACAACTCACGGATCCACGGCCTGAGAACTCAGTGACACCTGGAAACAAAGGCTCCGAGGGTCCGAAGAACCAGGAAAGAGATCTTCATGAAACTGCGCCGCACCCTGTCGGTATCGGCCGCGACGGCCGCCCTGCTCCCCGTGGTGGTGGCCGCCGCGCCCGCCGCCCAGGCGGCCCCTGCCGCGGACATCCCGACGTGCTACGACGTCAGCAACGGGCAGTACGACGGCAACGTCTTCGTGGGCCGCACGTTCGGCATACCCAAGTCGATGACCCTCGGCACGCACTGGACGACCTACACCGCCACGCTCACCAACGCCTCGGCGAAGACGCTGAAGTCGTTCGAACTCAGCGCCAAGCTGGGCAGTTATGTCTACAACGAGGGCGAGCGCGATCTGAGCCCGTACGGCGATTTACAGTACTGGGACCCCGCGCAGCGCACCTGGAAGACGCTGCGCCAGGCCGATGGGAACGCCCGCGGCACCATCCCCGGCCCGAAGACGCTGAAGCCCCGCGAGTCCGTCCACGTGCAGCTGCGGTTCAGGGTGAGTAAGGAACTGCCCATGGACCAGACGTACGAGGCGTTCACCGGCCTCACCGGCACCTTCGTCGACCGCTACCGCGACACGGACTGCACGGCCCACGGCGACGCCACCGGCGTCTTCTACCCGCGCGAGGGCTGAAACCTGCGGGGGGCTGCCGCCGTCGCGGCCCGGCGGCGGCCCCCTGGGGTCCGTCTTCGAACGGGGACGGGGCAACTGCGCACTCCCCCACGCCCGTTTCGGGTATCTGCGGTGAGCCGGTGGAACCGGCCGCCGCGGCGGGCTCGGCGAGCGCCCCGTTGCCTTTCTTAGCGGGATGTTAGATCTGGCGGTCCGGCCTTGTTCCGGTCTGTCGGCGCGCGCATGCTCTGGGCACGTCACCCCTCTCACCAGGGGTCTTCTCGTCAGGAGCCGCCATGTCACCGTCCGCCAGCATGCGCGAAACACCACCCCGCGGCGAGCGTGCGAAGCGCCGTCTGGCCCTGGTCGGCGGGTCGCTCGGCAATCTCGTCGAGTGGTACGACTGGTTCGTCTACGCCACCTTCGCGATCTACTTCGCCGACTCGTTCTTCCCCGGTGAGAGCCCGACCGCCCAGCTGATGAATACAGCGGGAATCTTCGCCGTCGGCTTTCTGATGCGGCCGGTCGGCGGCTGGATCCTGGGACGCGCCGCGGACCGTCACGGACGCAAGAGCGCGCTCACCCTCACCGTCGCCATGATGTCGGTGGCCGCCCTGCTCATCGCCGTCGCACCCACCTACGGGCAGGCGGGCCACTTCGGGGCGCTGGTGCTGTTGCTGGCGCGGCTGTTGCAGGGGATGAGCATCGGCGGCGAGTACGCCGCGAGCGCCACCTATCTGACCGAGGCGTCGGCCCGCGGGCGCCGGGGGCTGGGCTCGTCGATGCAGTATGTGTCGATGACCTGCGGCCAGTTGCTCGGCCTGGGCATCCTCATCACCCTCCAGCACACCCTCAGCAAGGACGAGCTGTCGAGCTGGGGCTGGCGGATCCCGTTCGTGCTGGGGGCGCTCTTCGCGGTGGTGGTCTTCTGGCTCCGGCGGCGTCTGGAGGAGACCCAGGCGTTCACCGAGGTGGCCGGCGACGGCGGCCGGAGAGACGACACCCGCGGCACGCTGAAGGCGCTGTGGGCGCACCGCCGCCAGGCGGCTCTGGTCATGGCGCTCACCCTCGGCGGCACGGTGGCCTACTACACGTACACCACCTATCTGACCAAGTACCTGATCGGCAGCGCGGGCATGGCGAAGTCCACCGCGACGCTGGTGAGCTTCACCTCGCTGACGGTCTTCGCCGTGCTCCAGCCCTTCGCCGGAGCGCTGTCGGACCGGATCGGCCGGCGCCCGCTGCTGATCACCTTCGCGGTCGGCTGTACCGTCGGCACCTACCCGATCATGACCGCGCTGCGGACCGCGTCCTCGTACTGGTCGGCACTGGGACTGTCGCTGCTCGCGCTGGTGATCGTCACCGGGTACACCTCGATCAACGCGGCCGTGAAGGCGGAGCTGTTCCCCACCGGGGTGCGCGCACTGGGCGTGGCACTCCCCTACTCGATCGCCAACGCCCTCTTCGGCGGTACGGCGGAGTATGTCGCGCTGTGGTTCAAGGACGCGGGCCACGAGACCCTGTTCTTCTGGTACGTGTCCGGGTGTGCGCTGGTCTCCTTGATCACGTACGTCCTGATGCCGGACACCCGCGATGTCGCGCTCAGCCGGGCGGAGGCCGCGTCCGAGTCGGCCGTCGTGGCAGGCGCTCCCGTGGAAGCCAGAGGGTGAGCTGCCGGGGACGCAGCCGGAGGCCGTGGTGCGGTGGTGGCCGCACCACGGCCTCCGGTCAGGTCGGCCTCTTCCGCGCGGGCTGCCGATGAGATATGCCAGAAGGCACACTGTCCCAGGTGACAGGGGTAAGCCCGCATGCACGCACTTCTGGTCGAGGACGACGACCGCATGGCCCACGCCCTCGGCACCGCCCTCGCCCGGCGCGGGCACACCGTCCGCAGGGTCGGCCGCGCCTCGGACGCCCTGCGGCATGCGCACGAAGCCGAGTTCGTACTGCTCGACCTCGGCTTGCCGGATCTGGACGGGCTTGAGCTGCTGCGGCGGCTGCGGGCCGTCTCCAGCGCGCCCGTCATCGTCGTCACCGCGCGCTGCGGGGAGCGCGACATCGTGCAGGGCTTGCGTGCGGGCGCCGACGACTACGTGGTCAAGCCGTTCCGGACCGCTGAGCTGATGGCCCGCATCGATGCCGTGCGCCGCCGCATGGACACTCCCTCCGGCGGGCGGGACGCAGGTGGCAGGGACACCGGCGGGCGGGTCCGCACCGGTGACGTCGAGATCGACCTGGCGGCCCGTACCGTCACGGTGGCGGGGGCGGAGGTGCGACTGACCCGCCGGGAGTACGACGTGCTGGCGTTCCTGGTGGCGCGGCCGGGCGAGGTGCACTCCCGCGAGGAGATCCTGGACCGTATTTGGGGCGATGTGTTCCTGACCGCATCGCGCTCTCTGGATGTCCACGTGGCGGGCGTCCGCTCCAAGACGGGCCGGCCGGGCCTGATCCGTACGGTCCGTGGGTTCGGCTACCAGCTCGGGGCCGCAGGCCGGCAGGACAGCTCATGAGGCGCAGGCTGCTGGCGGTGCTGATTGTGCTCATGGGAGCGGCGGTGCTGCTGCTCTCCATGCCCTTGGCCGGCACTCTCGCACAGAGCCGGACCGAGCGTCTGCTGCTCCAGCGGCGGGCCGACGCGGCGCGGTTCGCCGACCTCGCCGACCGGATCCGCACCCCCACCGACCGGGCCGAGTTGGCCGCCGAGATCGGCCGGTACGCCGAGCTGTACGGGGCAGGGGTGCTGGTCGTGGATGCGGCAGGGCATTCGGTCGCGCGGGCCGGGGCGGGCGACCGGGCGACAGCGGCCGCCCGCGCCGTGGACGCCCGGAGCCAGGCCCTGACCGGCCGCCCGACGGCTCAGTTGCCGACGATCTGGCCCTGGGGCCCGGCCACCGTGGTGCTGGCCGAACCTGTGGGCCAGGACGAGCGGGTGAGCGGAGCAGTGCTGCTGGCCGCCCCCACCGACGCGGCCCGGCGGGATGCGGCCGTCCGCTCGACGCTCATCGCAGCGGGCGCCCTCGCCGCCTTCACCACGGCGGGCCTGGTCGCGGTGGGCATCACCCGGTGGCTGCTGCGCCCGGTGCGTGACCTGGACCGGGCCGTCGAGGGACTGGCCGCCGGCAGCCTCCAGGCGCGGGCCGTATCCAGCACCGGGCCACCCGAACTGCGCCGTCTGCGGCAGCACTTCAACAGCATGGCGGAGGCGGTGACCGACTCCCTCAACCGCCAGCGTGACTTCGTCGCCGACGCCTCCCACCAGCTGCGCAACCCACTGGCCACCCTCGTGCTCCAGCTGGAGAACATCGAGCCGCACCTCCGCCCGGGCCCCGGCCGGGCCGAGGTCTCCCGCGCACTGGACGAGGCAGAACGGCTGGGGGAACTGCTCGACGGGCTGCTCGCGCTGGCCCGGGTGGAGTCCGGCACCGCCGAACTGACCGGCCAGGACCTGTCGGCGGCGGTGCGTGAGCGGGTGGCGGCATGGGGGTCCGTCTTCCGCAAGGCCGGTGTCGAGCTGACCGCCGATGTCAGCGACGGCCTGCGGGGGCGGGTACTGCCCGACGCGGTGGGCCGGATCCTGGACGCGTTGCTCGACAACGCCGCCAAATTCGTACCGCCCGGCGGCCGGGTCGAGGTGCGTGCCGCGCTGCGGGACGGCGCCGTCGTCGTGCGGGTCGCCGACGACGGCCCCGGAGTGCCCGAGGAGCAGCTGCCCACACTGCTGCGGCGCTTCGTCCGCGGCGCCCAGCACCAGAACACGCCCGGCAGCGGGCTCGGGCTGGCCATCGCCGACGAGATCGCCCGCCTCAGCGGCGGCCACCTCTCCGTCGGCCCCCACACACCGCGGGGCCTCGCGGTGGAGCTGCTGCTGCCGGAGACCGAGGCGAGGCACTGACCGTCATCTTCCCGCTGCCCGGTCTCGCTGCGGGTCAGCCGTACGCGGAGCGGTAGTAGGCGACGGCGCCCGGGTGGAGCGGCACACCTCCGGTGGAGATGGCGAAGCGGGGCTCCAGCCGCGCCCCGGCCGTCACGTCCCGCAGCAGGTCGCGCCACCGGTCGAACACCACCTGGAGCAGTTCGCGCACCACGCCTGCGGGCACATCGGCCCGCGCCAGCAAGTAGTTGCCGACGCCGATGGTCCCCACGGGCTCGCGCAGGCCGTACGCCCCGGCGGGAAGCGTGACCACCGAATACACCGGGCCGTAGCGCTCGCGCAGCGGAGCCACGAAGCCGTCCAGCGGCAGGAAGCGCAGCGGCATGGTCCGTGCGAGCTCCGACAGTGCGGGCGTGGGCACGCCACCGGACCAGATCAGCGCCTCGGCCGTGCCCTTGCGCAGGGCCCGCACCGACGTGGCGAGATCGAGCCGCAGCTCGCGCACCGCCCGGTCACCGGTCAGCCCGGCCGTCCGCAGCAGCCGCCCCGCCAGCACTTGCACTCCGGACCCGGTCGCACCCGCGGCCACCGGTCGCCCGGCAAGGGCCCGCACCGTGCGGACCGGTCCCTGCGCGGGGACGATGAGGTGGGTGTAGTTCACATAGACGCGGGCCAGCGCCCTGACCGGAACCGGCCGGGAGAACTCCGCCCGGCCGCGCACCGCGTCCTCGGCGACATCCGCCATCGCCAGCGCCAGCTCCACCGCGCCCTGTTCGAGCCGCCGTATGTTGTCCACGCTGGCCGAGGTCCCAACGGGAACGACCTCCAGCCGGTATCCGCTGCCGGCGACGGCCTCCGCCAGCGTCTGCCCGAAGGCGCGGTAGGGCCCGCCCGGCGGCCCCGTCGCCAACCGCAGCCGACGCACGGGAGCGGACTTCGCCGAACACCCGGCCAGAACCACGGCGAGCCCGCCGGCGCCGAGCCCCAGCAGACTCCGGCGGTCGAGCCACGGCTCCTCTCCGGACCGCCACCCGGGCTCCGTCGGAGCAGGTGCGACGGACGCCGGTGTCCACCCCGCATCTGCGCTGGTCACGGCCGGATTGTAACCGCGGACCGGCAGGGCGGCCATGGCTTCGGGTCGGCGGAAACGGGCGCGGCCGGGCCGCGGTCACGGAGAGGGCGCGGCGCTCTGCCGGGAGCCAGGTTCCTGGTGTCTGGCCGCCCATGCGGCGATCTGGGCCCGTGAGGTGAAGCCGAGTTTCGTCAGGATGTGTTCGACGTGCCCCTCAGCGGTGCGCCGGGAGATCGTCAGCTCGGCGGCGATCTGCTTGTTGGTCATGCCCTGGGCGACCAGTCCCGCGACCTGGCGTTCGCGCCGGGTCAGCGGCGCCGACGCCTCGTTCGCGGGCGGCGGCGGGGTGGAGGCCAAGGGTGGCTCTTCCAAGGCATAGGCGACGGACTGCTCCAGGCTGAGCCGCCCACCCGCTTCGACGGCAGCGGTGTACGCGGCGTCGCCCATCTCGCCGCGCAGCGATGACTCGCACTGCTGGTGGCCGGCGTGCAGATGGCCGAGCCCGGTGAGCGCGGATCCGGCGACCCGCCAGGTCGCCTCGGCCGCGCCCATCAGCGTGGCGGCACGTTCGCCGAGGCCCGCCGCGGCCGCACACCATCCCAGCACCTCCAGGCACTGGGCCACACCCCACTGGTCGTGCGAGAGCGGCTTGTCCCTCAGCGCGTGCCGGACCAGCGTGCCGGCCCGCTGGTGCCGGCCGCGCCGGTAGTGGTCGAGCCCCAGGGCCCACAGCGCATGGGTGCGTGACCACTGGGCGTCGTGGGCCTCGCACAGGGCCAGGCACCGCTCGGCGTGGACGGTGCCGGCAGGGTCACCGGGATCGACGCAGGCCGTGGTGAGCATGAAGGAAGTGACCGCCGCGTGCCCCGCGTCCCCGGCCGCCTGATGTCTCGCGAGCGCGTCCTTCAGCAGTGCGACCGCTTCGGCGAAGTCTTTCTGGAACAGCGCCACGAGCCCTGCGAGGGTCACCCTGACGCGGAGCAGGTCCGGGTCCTCTCCCAGGGCTCCTTCGAGGGCTCGGCACTGTTTCACCCGGCTGTCGGCCGCCCCGATATCTCCCTGGAGCACTGCCAGCAGACCATCGACGAACAGGGCTTTCGCCCGCTGCGGGCTCGGCTCTTCCTCGCTCGCGAGAGCCCGGCCCAGCCATCGTCGGCCCTCGCTGAAGGACCCGAAGCCGAGCCGGTGGATCCACATCGAAGCGGCCAGTCCCATCGCCACCCGCGTCCGACCGGGCTCACCGAGGCTGAACTCCAAGGCCGCTTGCAGGTTGGGGTGTTCGGCCCGCAGCCGGGTGAACCAGGCCAACTGGCCGGGGCCGAACCATTCGGCCTCGGCCTGCTCTGCCACCGCCTGGTAGTAGTCACGGTGCCGCTCCCGCAGGGCGTACTCCTCACCCGATGCGACGAGCCGCTCCCGCCCGTACTCGCGCAGCGTGTCCGGCAGCCAGTACCGCATCCGCGCCCCCCGCTCCTCGCCGGCCAGGACGGACTTGTCCACCAGGCCGACGACCAGGTCGAGTACGTCCTGTTGCCGGATGCCGTCTCCGGAACAGACCTGCTCGGCCGCCGGCAGGTCGAAGCCGTCGGAGAACACCGAGAGCCGTGACCACAACAGGCGTTCCTGGTCCGTGCACAGGTCGTGGCTCCAGTCGATCGCCGCCCGCAGCGTCTGCTGACGCGGCAGCGCGGCCCGGGACCCTGCGGTGAGCAGGGCGAAGCGGTCATCGAGACGGAGCAGGATGTCCTGTGCCGACAGGGCACGCAGCCGGGCCGCGGCCAGCTCGATCGCCAGTGGAACGCCGTCCAGGCGGCGGCAGATCTCGTGGATCACCTCGACGTTCTGCGGGGTGAGCGTGAAATCGGGTCGCATCGCGGCCGCCCGGTCGGCGAACAGCGCCACCGCGTCGCTCAGTTCGGGGGACGGACCGCTGTCCTCGGACAGCACCATCGAAGGCACCGGCAGCACATGTTCCCCGGACAGCCCCAGCACCTGACGGCTCGTCGCCAGGACCCGCAGCTCCGGCGCCGCGCTCAGCAAGGTGGCGACCAGCGCCGCACTGGCATCCAGTACGTGTTCGCAGTTGTCCAGCACCAGCAGCATCCGCTCACCGGCGACCTGCTCCACGAGGGTGGCCAGCGGATCTCCGATTGCCTCGTTGCCCAGCCGCAGACGTGCCGCCACGGTCTGCGCCAGCCGGTCCCCGTCCTCCAGAGCGGCCAGCTCCACCAGCCACACCCCGCGGGGGAAGGACCGCTGTACGTCGGCCGCGACCCGCAACGCCAGCCGGGTCTTCCCGATCCCGCCCGGCCCGGTCAGCGTCAGCAGCCGCCCTCGCGACAGCAACGTCCTGGCTTGTGCGAGTTCCCGCCGTCGCCCGATGAACCGGGTCAGATCAGCCGGCAGCGCGCCGGCTCCCCGGACATTGCCGCCCATGCCCACACCGTAAACGCCCGCCGCAGGCCAGGCAATCCGCTGCCGGCCGGCACCCGGGGAGGCCAATTCTCACGGAGATTCCGTGATCCCTGGCAGCGTCCGTCCCGGCAGGCTTGCTCCTCGTGAGGGCCCGCCTCCACCACTCGCCGCCGTGCTTTCCCCCGCACGGCGGCGAGCGCCCCCGCAGCCCCGCGAGCGGCGGCGAGGGCGAGGAGACCGGGCTGTCGAATACGAGCAGAGGAATCGATGACCGTGACAGATGTGGTGCTGGTACATGGGTTGTGGTCCGACGGATCCAGTTGGAGCGAGGTCATCCCGTTCCTGCATGACGCCGGGCACCGGGTGACGGCGGTGCAGTTGCCGCTGACGTCCTTGGCGGACGATGTGGCGGCGACCGAGCGGGTGCTGGAGCGGATATCAGGGCCGGTCGTCCTGGCCGGCTGGTCCTACGGCGGAACGGTGATGACCAATGTGAGGGTGGCGGCGTCCCGCGTCGCGGCACTCGTGTACGTGGCGGCATTCGCTCCGGACGAGAGTGAGAGCAGCTTCCAGATCTTGCAGGGGTTCGGGGCGACGGTGGGCGAGGCGGTCCAGCCGTACGAGGACGGACTCTGTGGGCTGGACGTGGACCGCTACCGCGAGGTGTGGGCCGCTGATGTGCCGGCGGTGCGTGCGAACGTGCTGGCCGCGGTCCAGAAGCCCTCCGCGCTGAGGTGTCTGGAAGCCTCTTCCGGCGAGCCGGCCTGGCGCTCGATCCGCTCCTGGTACCAGGTGGCCGAGGAGGACAAGGCTCTGCCGCCGGTGGCGCAGCGCTTCATGGCTGAGCGGATGGGGGCGGTGACCACCTCGGTGCCGTCCAGCCACTCCTCGCCCGTGTCCCACCCGCAGGAGGTCGCCGGCCTCATCAACCACGCCGTCGTCAGCACGGCCTGAGGGAGAAAGCCGCATGGTGGACCGAACAACCAACCGTCCCGACACCTCGGGGTCCGCCGGGAGCGATGAGCTGTTGCGCTTCGCCCTGAAGCTGGACGGCACCGTCTCCGGGCTCGTCGCGGCCCTCAGCCTCCTGGGCGCCAGGGCGCTGGACCCGCTGCTCGGCCTTCCCCCGTGGCTGCACTGGGCCCAGGGTGGGTTCCTGGCGGTCTACGCCGCCGCGCTCTGGTACGCGGGCACCCGACCCGCCGTGATCCGGCCGATCGCCGTCAGTGCCGTCCTCCTCAACGCCGTATGGGCGGTGGGCTGCATAGCGATCATCGCGGCCGGGCGGGCGTGGTTTCCCCTCACGCCCTTCGGCGACGCCTACGTAGGCTTCATCGGCGTCGCCGTGATGGTGTTCGGGGCGATGCAGTGGGCGGGACTGGGGCGGGCCAGGAACGCCGACCACCAGCCGTAGAGCGACGGCCGCTCCTCCGCTCGGCGCCGGGCGGCGGGACGTGTTCCAGGGAACCGTCCCGCCGCCCGATCACCGCCGTTCCCTGTCGAGCAGCGGCGCCAACTGCCGTCTGCCAGTGATGCCGAGCTTGCGGAATCCGCTGGTCAGATGGTTCTCGACGGTCCGCCGCGTGATGAACAGGGTTTCGCCGATCTCCCGGTTGGTCAGTCCACGGGCGGCCAGCTGCGCAACGCGGCGTTCGCTCGCGGTCAATGCCGAAATCCCGACCGCCTGCGTTCGGCGGGGCCGTGCGCCGAACGCACGCAGCCGCTCGCGGGCCAGATCGGCGAGTCCGGTGGCCCCGCACTGCCGGGCGAGGACCAGCCCGCGCATGGTCACCTCACGGGCCACCCGGCCGTGCCCGGCCTCCCAGCGCAAGGTGCCGTACTCGACGAGCGACCGGGCCTGTTCGAGTGTGGCCCCGGCTTCTTCGAGGGATCCGACGGATTCCTCCAACGTCGTCAGACCGGCCCGGCCGCGCGTGATCATGCCAACGGTGCGCAGGCTGATACCGAGGGCGCGAGGCGTCCCCCAGTCCTGGGTCTGCTCCAGTTCCTGGTGTGCCAGGCGGGTGGCCTGCTCGGGGCGGCCCAGTGCTCGCTGGGTGAGCGCGGCGAGGGACCTCCACGGCAGGATGGCCGGGTTGTCCCGTTCCCAGGCGATCTGACGGCGTCCGCACTCCTGCAAGTCCTCCAGGGCCCGGGGGAGATCGCCCTGGGCCAGGCGCAGCCGCGCCCGCGCCTCCAGTAGGTGCGCCCACTGCCACAGCGTTCCGTACCGCTCGGAGCCGACGGAACGCAGCAGCGGCTCGGCTTCCTCGCACCGTCCGGTCTCCGCCAGTACCCGCAGGGATCCGGCGACGGCGAGGGGCACCATCGCGTTTCCGCGGAGGGCCGAGGTCAGGCCCAGCCAGCGGCGTCCCGCTTCGAGCGCGGCGGGAAGGCGGCCGGTCCGGTAGGCCACTTCGTGCCGTCCCATCGCCAGCAGCGTCCGCACCGGAGCGGAGTCGTGCCATGGGGTCCGTTCCGACAGGCGGTCGAGGAAGACGGTCGTCTCCTCCAGCCGGTCGCACCAGACCAGGGCCAGGGCGGCCAAGCCGGTCGCAGAGGTGAAGACATCATCGTGCGGCGGGGCGGGGTCCAGCGCATCCCGGGCGTACGCGGCCACCGTGGCCGCGTCGGCGGGAGCGCCGACCGCCAAGGCCGCATGCAGCGCCCGTACCGCCCGTCGTTCACCGTCACCGGCAGGCGTCAGCTCGGCCAGCCGCTCGCCCATCCAGGGCCGCTCGTTCAGGTCGTTCAGCTCGATCAGCGCACGGTGCAGCCGCAGACCGAACACCGCACCGCTGCGCGGCGGTTCGGCCGCGGCCAGCAGCCCGGCCTCACGTTCGAGGAGCTCACCCGCCTGGCACCCCCGTTGCCCTCGCGCGAGGGCGTCGGCGAGTACGGGCACCACTTCCAGGCGCGCCCGCGGGGCGGTGAGCTCGTCCAGCGAGGCGCACAAGTGACGTACCGCTGCCGCGGGGTGAGCCGGCGCCTCGGCCCGGCCGAGTTCGGCCAGCAGCGCGCCCCGCCCTGATGCGGGCAGTTCGCGCACTGCGCGCTGAAGGTAGGTCACGGCTGACTCGGCATCACCACGTGCCGTGGCCTGGCGGGCAGCGGCACGCAACGCGCCGGCGACCCACGCCCGACCAGCGGGCTCAGCGGCGAGCAGATGGCCGGCGACCTCCTCCAGCGGGCCGTCCTTGTCGTGCAGCAGCCGGGCCGCCCGGTAGTGCGGGCAGGGTCCGTCGTGCGGGTCGGGCGTGCGGATGGTTCCCCCTCGGTCGGGCGGGCGGACGGTCGGCGTCGGTCCGATGCGCTCGGCGCCACCAGCGGCGATGTCCGCGATCATGCGCGAGTGGCCCGGATTCTGTGAGGGGAGAACGACCCGTAGGGATACGCACCGGGGCGGTACCCGTAGGACACCGGCCGGGCGTCGCTCCACCCCCTGCGCCCGGCCCGCGACGGGGCCGCGCGGGCGCCCGGTGTTCCGGAGAGCAGGTAGCGCATATCCGGGTGGCCCTGTGCGTAGTTCTTCGGCTGTCCCGTCGGGGGCCGCTGGGCACGCTGGATGTGTTCGCCCACCCATGCCCCCACTCTCGGCAGACGATCATGGAAATCTCGCATCCGCCGCTCCCGCCCGGTCCGGAGACCGACGATCACCCTCGTGGCCGGCAGCGCAGAGAAGGCCGGGCCCCCCACGGCGGGTCCGCGGACCTGCCGCCCCGTGGCCACCACACGTCGTGCCGGCTCGCGCACCATCCGGAGGCGGTCAGGCACGCCCGCCAGATGGTCCAGTCGTGGCTGCAACGGTGGCAGCTCGCCGAGGACGCCGCCGCGTCGGTGGTGCTGGTGGTATCCGAGCTGGTGACCAACGCCGTCCAGCACGCACGGCCGCCGCTGGCCCTGCACGTGCGACTTGAGCATGCGGGGCTGCGGGTGTGGGTCGGCATCACCGACGGCGGCCCCTCCGCGCGAAAGGGGGCGTGGGCGGCATCCCCCGATCAGGACGAGCACGGCCGCGGCATGGCTATCGTCGGCGCGCTGGCCACCGCGCACGGCACCCGCAGCCACGAGGACGGCACCACCCGCTGGGCCCGCCTGCCCGGAACGGACCAGTCCGCTTGATCACCGGAGCGGCGGCACCCGGTCACCGGTACCAGGTGGCGGTCCGGTGACATGGCCGGCGCAGCGGTGATGATGTCGCCATGGCAATCGTGTTCCGGGTCCCGGCCGCCGGCGCGGAGCTGGTGGGGTTCTCCTACTCACCGTCCATGGAAGCCGTCCTGAGTCTGCACGTACTGGTGGAGCCCAAACACCATCCGGTCCAGCACGGGTGGGTGCGGGCGATGCGTCGGTTGTCACCGGCGTGGAAACGGGAGATCGAGGTCTTCGCCTTCGCCTTCCGCTCCTACTTTCCGGAGTTCTTCTTCCCCTCGCCGACCGGCGAGTTGCTTGACTTCGAGAGCGAGCTGCGCAGGCTGCGTTCGCTCGACCCCGCCCTGGTACGCCTGGAGTTCGCCGTTCCGCTGATCAGTCCTCGGAACGGGGGAAAACAGGGCAGGGACCCGGCTCTGCTCGCCGATCCGCAGGCACGCCGGTCGCTGCACCGGGCGGCGACGGCCGCGGCCGGTGGGGAGCTGGCCGACCTGCTGCTCGACGACCCCGGTGCGCTGCTGGAGCGGTTCTTGCGGCTGCTGGAAGGCTATTGGGAGGAAGCGTTCGCGCAGGAGTGGGCGCGGATCGAGCCGGACCTTGCCGCCGGCGTCGCGGAAGCCGGCCGCCGCATCGAGGAGCGAGGGCTCTACGCGGTGCTCCGCGGCCTGTGGCCGGAGGTACGGTGCGATCCACAGGGCGGGAAGTTCTGGCTGAACCGGCCGCACGACCACGAGGTCGAGATCGGCCCTCAGGACCGGCTGGTGCTGGCCCCGAGCAGGTATGTCTGGCCGCACGTCAGAGTCAACTGTGACGGCCCGTGGCCGCTCGGGCTGGTCTTTCCCGCCTCCTCGATCGTGCGCGAGGCCCGCCCGCGGATCCCCCCGGTCCAGCTGGTGGGTGTGCTGCGTGCGCTCGCCGACGACACCCGCCTGCGCGCCCTGCGACTGATCGCCGAAAGGCCGCGCAGCACCCAGGAGCTCGCCCCGCTGGTAGGGATCAGCGAGGCCGCCCTGTCCAAGCACCTGCGGCTGCTGACCGAGGCCGGCCTCCTCAACCGCAGCCGCGAGGGCTACTACGTGCTCTACCACCTGGCGCCCGAGCGGGTGGCGGCCCTGGCGCCCACGCTCGAAGCCTTCCTGGGCAGGTCCCACGAGACCGGCGATTAGCCACTTGCCGAATCAGTTGGTTCCCGGTGGCCGGGTGCCCACAGTGTCGTCATGGCACTACTGAGGAACCGGAACTTCACCCTGCTGGCCGCAGGTCAGGGCATCTCCCGCTTGGGCGACGGGCTCTACACCGCAGCCGCCGCCTGGCTGGCCTGGTCGCTCACCCAGGACCCCACCGCGGTCGCGCTGGTCACCGTGGCCGCGTACGGGCCGGCTTTCCTCGCCACTTTCGTGGGCGCTTCCTACGCCGACCGCTACGACCGTCGCCGCCTGATGATCGTGACGGACCTGGCCCGAGCCTTGGTTGTGGCCGCCGCGACGGCGTTGCTCGCACTCGGACTGCTGAACCTCACCGTGCTCGTGGCCGGCACTGCCGCGCTGTCGTTCATCGGGGCTCCGTTCGGACCGGCGCGCAACGCCATGGTGCCGCAGATCGTGACGGCCAAGGACCTGCTTCAGGCCACCAGCCTGCTTCAAGTGTCGTTCCGCGCCGCATTCTTCGTAGGGCCCCTGCTGCTCGCCCCGCTGCTGGCCCTCTCCTCCCTCACCTTGGTTTTCGCCCTCGACATCCTCACCTTCCTGGTCTCGGCGGCCACCCTCACCGCGGTACGCGCCCGGCGGCCGGCCGGCCGCCGGCAACGGAGCGGGCTGGGCGCCGACCTCGCCGCGGGCCTGAAGGCGCTGCGCTCGGAACCCGATGTGCTCCTCGTCATCGCCACCTTCGTGGTCGCCCTCGCCGCCACAAGCGGTTTCCTGACCGTCGGACTCGCCGCCCTGGTAGGTGAGCGCTTCGGCCCGCATGGTGGCCAGTACGGCGTGCTGCTGGGGATCGCGGGCCTCGGCGAGGTCGTCGGCGCTCTCCTGCTCGCCCGGCTCCCGCTCCGCCACCTCGCCCTCACCGCCGTCCTCGCCTGGGCCCTGCTCGGCGTCTTCCGCTTCCCGCTGGGCCTTGTCCCCTCGCCGGCCGCCGCGGCCGCGTTGCTCGCCATGACGGGCATGGCTTCCGCACTGACGGACATCCCCCTGATCGCACTGGTGCAACAGCGCCTCCCCGATCGCCACTTGGCCAAGGCCCTCGGCCTGTGGGAGGCCGGCACCGCAGGCGCCTTGGCCGTCGCCCCCTTCGTTGCCTCGACGGTCATCGAAGCTACCGGAATCGGGACCGCTTTCCTGCTCTCCGGTGCCACCCTCGTCGGTCTGGCCGCTCTGTCGGCCCTCGCGGTGCTGCGCGTCGCGGCGAAGGCCAGGCGTCCTTCCGCGAACGGTGCCGTGCCGACATCGGCGCCGGGCACGCCGTTCGGCCCATGACGGCTCCCGGGCGACGACGTGACCGGCACCGGTCCGGCTGTGATCGTGGGCGGGAGTGGCGGTCAGCCTTCCTGGCCGGTGGCGGCGAGAACGATCTCCCGGATGGTGACGTTCTGCGGCTGGCCGTAGGCGTAGGCGATGGCCTCGGCCACGGACTGGCTGTCCAGGGCACCCCCGGCGGACTCCTTCCACGCCTCGTAGTCCTGCTTGATCTGCTCGTCGCTGGTGTGGGAGAGCAGTTCGGTCTCCACTGCGCCGGGGGCGATGGTCACCACGCGCACGCCGGAGGAGGCGACCTCCTCACGCAGGTTCTCCGACATGGCGTGGACGGCGAACTTGGTGCCCACGTAAGCGGTGTGGTTCGGAAAGGTCTTGCGGCCGGCGACGGAACTGACGTTGATGATCGTGCCGGTGCCGCGGGCGAGCATGCCGGGAAGGACGGCACGGATGCCGTACAGCACGCCCTTGATGTTGAGGTCGATCATCCGGTCCCACTCCTCGGCGCCCTGGTCGGCGAGGCGGCCCAGGAGCATCGCCCCGGCGTTGTTGACGATCGCGTCCACCGGCCCGAACCGCTCCTCGGCCTCGCGCACCGCGGCCTGGAGCGCGTCCCGGTCGGTGACGTCGACCTTGCGGCACAGGGTCTCGGGGAGACCGAGCTCCTCCAGCTTCTCCAGCCGCCTCGCGAGCAGGAGCAGCGGGTGCCCCTGGGCGGAGAGGAGGCGGGCGGTGGCTGCGCCGATGCCGGAGCTGGCGCCGGTGATGACGATCAGGGGCTTGGACATGGTGATCCCTCGTGGTGTGACAGGTGCGAATGGTGTGCCGGTCTCCAGAAAACCACCCGGCACGGGGCGCCGCGCACCAGCAGCGGGGGTCCGGCAGACCCCCCTTCCCCGCCCGGGGTCTGACGCACCCCCTCCTATCCTGGAGCGATGAGCACGTCAGCGAGGCGCGAGCCCAACGGTGAGCTGCGCGACTTCCTGCGCTCGCGCCGGGCCCGGATCAGTCCCGCCGAGGCCGGCCTGGGGCCGGGCACCGACAAGCGGCGTCGGGTGCCGGGGCTGCGCCGCGAGGAGGTGGCCCGGCTGGCCGGAATCAGCGTCGATTACTACATACGCCTGGAGCGCGGACGCAATCCGAATGTCTCGGCGTCCGTGCTGGAGGCCGTGGCCCGCGCCTTGCGCCTGGACCAGGCCGAGCGGGCCCACCTGTTCGCCCTGGCCCGTCCCGAGCCGGGTGCGGCCCGCCTCCGCCCCGTGCCGCCGCAGCGGGTGCGCCCCGGACTGCTCCGGCTCCTCGACTCCCTGACCGACACCCCCGCGATGATCATGGGTCACCGGCTGGACGTGCTCGCCGCCAACGCCCTTGCCAAGGCCCTGTACACCGACTTCGACGCACTGCCGCACCGCGACCGCAACCTCGCCCGGTTCCTCTTCCTCGACCCCGCCGCCCGCGACCTGGTCGCCGACTGGCAGACCGCTGCCCGGGGCACGGTGGCGGCCCTGCGCCTGTACGCCGGGCGCCACCCGCACGACTCCCGACTGACCGAGCTGGTGGGCGAGTTGTCCGTGCACGACGAAGACTTCCGCCAGTGGTGGGCCGACCACGACGTCTTCGCGTACACCCACGGCACCAAGCGATACCGCCACCCGCTCGTCGGCGAACTGGCCCTGGAGTACGAGTCACTCACGCTCCCGGACGACCCGGACCAGGCCCTCTACCTCTACACGGCCGAGCCCGACAGCCCCTCCGCACACGCGCTGCGCTTGCTGGGCAGCTGGTCGGCTACGGATCTCCCGGCCGGACGGACGCCGCAGCCCAAGCCGGACATCGATGCCTCCGCCCAACCCGGCTACCCCAGCCTCCCCGCCCACCCCGGACGTCCCGGCCACCCGGGCGACGCCGCGGACACGCCGCGCAGCAGCACCGGCCGCGACCGCTGACCTGCGGGCTCGGCTCTCCCCCAGGTGCCGCAGGAACTCCTGCGCCGACCCGGGCCGCCGCCCGTCCCCGGAGGTCAGAGCGGGAGCCGCGACCCGATGCCGCGCTCCAGTGCGCGGTGCATGAGCGCGTGACCCACCGCGATGTCGCAGACGGCCATGCCGATGTTGCTGTTGACGATGATCTCGTCGGGGTGCTCACGGCCGGGCTTCACCCCGGCCAGCACCTCGCCGGTCTCGGCGGCGACCTCGGGCAGGCCGCCGGGGAAGTACCCCATCGACGCGAACAGCTCGTGCTCCTCGACGCTGTCGACGAGGTACTTGTCAGCGCGCCGGGAAGTGCGGGGATCCCAGAAGGTGTTCAGGTCGCACGGGAGGACCGTCTGTCCGGCGGTGACCCATTCGTCCTTCACGACCGCGAGCGGCTCCCGCAGGATCACCGTCGCCGAGCTCAGCACTTCCGCACTCTTGGTGACCGCCTCGGCCGACTCGCCTTTGACGATCCGTACGCCCAGTTCGGGCTGGAGTTGCGTGATCAGGGCGTCCGTGGCGGCCTCATCGGTGTCGTGGACGTAGACCGTCTCCAGCCCGGGCATCGCCAGGGCCGCGTAGCGGACGTGTTCCCTTCCCTGCACGCCACAGCCGAACATCCCGAACGTGGTGGCGCCGGGGTGCAGCGCCGCGGCGGCCAGCACCGTCACCGCCGGGGTACGCATCGCGGTCAGCCACGCCGAGTCCATGAGAGCCAGCGGCACACCGGATTCCACATCGTTGAGCACCAGCAGCCCGGTGGTCTGCGGAAGACCGAACCTGCGCGGGTTGTCCGGGTAGCACTCGATCCACTTCGCGCCCACGATCCCCGGCCCCGGCAGGTAGGCCGGCATGGCGTGGTAGAAGACGTTGTCGTACGGGTGGACACCGATCTTGGCCGGCATCTCGTAGCGGCGGTGACCGTGTTCGACCAGGGCCTGGCGGGTCAGCTCCATGATGGCGTCCCGCGTCAGTTGCAGCTGTTCCACGTCCTGCCGGGACAGGTAGAGCAGCTCCGAGCCGAGCTTCAGCTGGTCAGCGAGGTGCTGGCGGTCCGTGGGGAGGGTCATGTGAGGGTTCCTTGACGATCGATCCGCACCCGGGGCCGTCGTCCGGGTTCCGCGCAGTCTCCGACCGCCCGGCACCCGCCGGCATCGTCGCGGATCAGGAACTTTCCCGCCGGGCGTCCTCTCCCCGTAGCAAAGCCGGGATGCCGCTGTCGTGGAGGCGCCGCATCTTCAGCCCCAGGTGCAGGGTCAGCCGGTCACGGCCGTTCTTCAGGTCCCACCCGGTCTTCTTCTCGATCTGGGCCAGCCGGTAGTAGAGCGTCGTCCGGTGAATCGTCAGTTGCGCGGACGCGGCCGCGGTGTCCCCGGCGGCGTCCAGGTACACCTCGGCGGTGCGGGCCAGGGAGTCGGTGCGGGTACCGGTGCCGAGCTCGGCGATCTGCGGCGGTACCACCAGCTCCGGAGAGGTCATCGCGGCGAGCATGAGCGGGCCGTAGACGCCGGTGTCCCGCCAGGAGACGACCGGTCCCAGCTCCGGCAGGTCGGCGGCGGCGAACGACGCCAGCACCGCCTCACGCCACAGATCAGGGGCCTGGTCGAGCCGGCCGGGGTTGCTCAGACCGACGAAGACACCGCCGCCTTTCGCGTCCCGCTGCCGCACCCCCCGCCGCACCTCCTCGGCCCACCAGGCCGCTGCCCGCTCCACCCCCTGTTGGCCGGCGACGAGGACCACGCCGCGGTCCCCCACCACAGCCGTGAGCGCCCGGACCGGCGGCTCGTCGCGGCCGCCCCGACGGGTGACGTCCGCGAGCACGGCGGCGACTGCCTCGGGATCCGTGGCTGCCCCGGCCACGATCACCACGACCTCGTCGTCCGCTCCGACGAACCCCTGGCCGACCAGGTCCCGCGCGGCGCGAGCGGAGCCCTCTCCCCCGTGCAGGAGGCCGGTCACCAGGGCCCGGCGCCGCTGCTCCTCCTCCGTCACCCGGAGCGACCGTTCCCGCAGCCGCGCCGACAACTGGACCACGCAGTCGCCCACCACCTCATCGAAGCGCTCGGTGCGCACGTCGATCAGCCACAGGTAACCGAGCAGCCGCCCGTGATCACGAATCGGATAGCACCGCCGGTCCTTGAGCCCGAGAGACGGATGGGCGGGAATCGAGCGGGGTGTGGCAGAGGTCGCGATGCCGAAGCTGTTGAGGTACTCGGCAACGGGGGCCGGCAGCCGCCGGGACAGCACCACGTCGATACGGAGCTGGTCCTCGTCGCCGTAGTGACGGCTGCACACGATGAGGCTGCCGCGCTCGTCGTCCACGGCGACCGAATGCCGGATGCGGGCGGCGAGCGCGTCGACCAGCTGCTGGATCGCGTCGGTGTAGGGCAGGACCACTGCGACTCCCGCTATGGATGAACGTCGTACACGGGTGCAACATAACCCCGGCCTCCTGGTCGCCGTGACACGCACGGTCCGGCCCTGAACCGGGCGGAGTCAGCTGCCGCGAGGGCGCGGCCGCCCGGTGGCCTCCGGCGGTGCCGGAGCAGGCGGCTACCGCCTTTCCCGCTGGGCCGCCACGACCTCGCTGATGGTGCGCTCGGCACTGGAGCCACGCTGCATCTTCTCCGCGAAGCCGGGGAACTGCCCGGCGATGGCGCTGAGCACCTTCAACTCCACCGGCGCGACATTGACTTCGCACAGATCGCGCTCGACGGCGCGGACCACCCCCGCCACCACCTGGCCCGGGGAGACCATGCGCACCCCGGTCGGCGGGGTGGCTCCCGTGACGGCGAACATGCCCGCGTCGCGTACGGCGCCGGGCTGGACCAGAGAGACCCCCACCCCCGTACCGTGCAGGTCCTGGCGGAAGGAGTGCGCGAAACCACGCAGCCCGAACTTGGCCGCGCTGTAGAGCGAGGAGTACTTGGTGGCCGCCTTCCCCGAGATCGAACCGACCAGGACGATATGGCCCCGGCCCTGCGCGACCATCCGGGGCGCGAGCGCACGGGACAGCATGACGGGGGCGCGCAGGTTCACCGTCAGCGCGCGGTCGATCTGCTCGGGCGTGTAGTCGAGGAGATCGCCGGTGGAGGGCAGAGCGGCGTTGGCGATCAGGATGTCCGTGTCGGGGGCGGCCTGGGCGAGGTGGTCGACCTGGTCGGGGTCGGCGAGGTCGGCGGTGACCGCTCGGGCGCCGAGCTCGTCGGCGAGCGCCTCCAGGGCGTCGGCACGGCGCCCTGAAAGGACCAGCTTGGCCCCCTTGGCCGCCAGGTCACGGGCGATGGCCTGACCGAGGCCGCCTACGGCCCCGGTCAGGAGAACGGTTGATCCTGCGATGCGCATAAGACGACCCTCTCGAAAACTGTTCGTTCGAACGAACAGTATGAGGGCCAGGCGGCCACGTCAACAGCGGGGCCCGGGCCCCCCGCCGTCACTCCGCATGACGGAGGCATCCACGACGTGGCAGAGGCGACGCGGCAGAGGCGGCCTCCACGACGCCCACGACCTCGCACCACCCGACGACCTCGGCGGCACCGCCCTGACACCCACCGCCCCACCGGTGACACAATGACCGTCATGTCCAAGCCCCCCGGAACCCGGCAGAGCATCATCGACGCCGTCCTGCGCATCATCGGTGAAGACGGCGTCGCCGGGGTCACCAACCGGCGGATCGCCAAGGAGGCCAAGGTCTCCCTCGGCTCGGTCACCTACCACTTCACGACCCAGCACGAGATGCTGCGCGAGAGCCTGCTGCACTTCGTCGCAGAGGAGACCCGGCGCTTCACCGAGCTCGCCGACCAGTGCCAGACCGAGGGGATGGACATCGACCAGGCCTCCGCCACGGTCGGCCAGGTCGCCGGGTGCACGGAGACCGACAGCAGGTACATCGCGCCCTTCGAGCTCTACGTCCAGGCCGGCCGCGACGAACGGCTGCGCACCGCGGCCGCGCAGTGCTTCGCCGCCTACGACCAGCTGGCCGCCCGCATCCTCACCGGCCTCGGCGTACCCGACGCCGAACGGCTGGCAGGCACCGCCGTCGCCCTGGTCTTCGGCCTGCAACTACGCAGCCTCGCCACCGGCGCACCAGCCGAAGAACTCGTCGACGCCCTGCTACTGCTGGCACGCGGAGCCCAGCACGCCTGACCCCCGCCTCGGCGCCGGCTCCGGGCGCGCCAGGCCGCTGGCCGCTGGTCGCTGGTCGCTGGTCGCTGGTCGCTACAACAACGGTGCCTAGTGCCCCATCAGGCAACCTGTCCGCTGCGCGCCACCCCCTGCGGCACCGAACGGCGCGTACGGCGGTGCACCAGCCGCACGGCCACCCCGTAGAGCAGCAGCCCGAGGATGAGGCCCGCACCCGCGCCGAAGAGCACGGTCGGGAGGTAGTTGAGCCAGTGCACCGTGGGACCGAGAACGGCGTGCGCCCGCACCACCCTGTGCACGGCGCCGGCCAGTACGCACAGCGCGACCGGGGCGGTCAGCAGCAGCCGCAGCCGTACGGTCAGCACCGGTACCGCGGCCGCCCCGGACGCCAGGCCGCCGTGGGTGCCACCGTCCCGCCCCCGCAGGGCCGACCACCCGAACCACCCCAGCGCCGCCGCCGCGAGCGCCGAAGTGCCGTACTGCACGTAGGTGTAAACGGGCAGGCCGCCCACCACCTGGTCCAGGCCGGGCACCAGCCGGGTGCCCCAGCGGCCCGGGTGGGTGAAGGCGTCCCAGACGACATGCGTCGTCGCCCCGAGCACCGCGGAGACCACGAACCAGGTTGCCAGGGTGAGGAGTTCGTGTATGCCCCGGGGCCGCCAGGGCCGGCCGCGGAGGAAGGTGTGGACCGGGCTGCGCCACGCCCGGGGCAACAAGGCGATCAGCGGCTCGCGCACCAGCAGCCAGCCGCCGACCAGGGCCAGGGTGACCAGCACATCCACGGTCAGCACCCCCAACGGCGCGTGGGTGACCGCACCGAAGGCCATGGCACCCGGGATCAGACTGTCGGCGTAGTACGTCAGATCCGGTGCGAACGACCCGGCCACGAGCGCCGAGGCGACCAGTGGACCGCGTGCCGTGCCGGTCCGCCGGAGTGCTGGAAGCACGGCGGCGGCATGGCTGAGCGTGAATGGCATCTGGCTCTCCTTGAGCGGTGCTGATCATGAGGTGTTCGAGGGAGGGGTGGTAGGTGCCGGGCCTGAGTTGTCGTAGGACAGCCCCTGCGCGAGGCCGCTCGACGCCATCCCGCCGCTTCGGGGTGTGCGGGGACGGCCCCGCCGCAAAACCCGGCACCGGTGCGCCGACCGGGGCTACGACGTCGACAAGTACCACCACTTGCTGTGGAACGCGGCGTCAAGCCAATGATCGCCCGACGCGGCGTCCCACACGGCTCCGGGCTGCGCAAGGGGGTGCGCTGCGTCGTCGAGCGCACGGGCCGCCTGTGTTCACCGCCGTCCCCCGGCCTGACCGGATCGATGAGGGTCGGGGCGTACGTGCGCACGCACCCCTTGCAGACCGAACAGGATGAGGAGTTCCACCGCGCGGCCATCGGCGCTGCCCAGCCAGTGGGGCAAAGACGTGTCGAACTCGGCTGCCTCACCGGGCGGCAGCGTCAGGTCGCGCTCACCGGTCACGAGCCGCAGGCGTCCGTTGAGCACGTAGAGCCATTCGAAACCTTCGTGGGTCTGCGGGGTCGGTTCGAGTGGTTCCGGCCGGGCGGGGATGATCATCTTGAACGCGTGCACCCCGCCAGGTCGCCGGGACAGGGGCACGAAGGTCATCCCGAAGCGCCTGATCGGCTTGAGGTGTATCCGGGGGTCGCCGGTGCGCGGGGCGCCGACGAGGTCATCCAACGGAACGTCATAGGTACGGGCCAGCGGCAGCAGCAATTCCAGGCTCGGCCGGCGCTGCCCGCTCTCCAGCCGGGACAGCGTGCTCTCCGATACGCCGGTCGTCGCCGCGAGGCCGGCGAGGGTGATGCCGCGGTCGCGACGCAGCGCACGAAGGCGTGGCCCCACGGCGTCAAGCACTTCGTCGTCCGTCTTGCGGTCCATCGGGCCATCTTGCCGTAACCGCAAGATTTCGTGCCAAGTCGTGGGGTGCCTGGCAAGACTGCGTGCACCCGACACAAGGAGCCTTGATGAGCAGCACCGATGCGGTCGCGTTCTGGGACGGCGTCTACGCGGCCCGACCGGCGGCCAGTGGCCCGCGGCCGAATGTCCGCCGCACCGCCTGAGACGGCGGCCGACGCCCGCCCCGGCCAAGGAAGGAAGACCAACGTGCCCAACGCCACGCGCCGCAACGGCCGTCGCGACACTCCACCGCCCCGAACCGGAAGCAACGAGACCGAGGTCCTGCGCGGATTCCTCGACTACCTCCGGACCTCGATCGCCGCGAAGGTCGACGGCGCCCCCGAACCGCAGGTGCGAACAGCCGCGGTGCCGTCGGGCACGAACCTGCTCGGCCTGCTCAACCACCTGACATGCGTCGAGCGCTCCATGTTCCTCGGGGACGAAGTCACCGACTGGCAGGCGACGTTCCACGCCGCAACGGCGGACAGCGTGGCCGATGTCGTCGCCCGCTACCGAGACGCGGTCCAGCGCGCGAACGACGTGCTCGACGGGTGCCCCGATCTCGGCGCACCGGTCCCCCGACCGCGGCCGGACCGCCCCGCTCCCAGCGTCCGCTGGGCACTCACCCACATGATCGAGGAAACCGGCCGACACGCGGGCCACGCGGACATCCTCCGCGAACTCATCGACGGCACGACCGGCCGCTGATCCACCTTCTCCAGGACCGCCCCAGGACAGGAAGAGCCCTCTCCCATGCACACCTACGACGTCACCGTGACCACCAGCGCCTCGCCGGAAATCGTCTGGAAGCTGCTGGTCCACGCCGCGAGCTGGCCGCTGTGGTCCAAGGTGGACAGTCTGGACACGACCCGGTCGGTCGGCCTCGACCCCGGCGGCGACGACGGCGTCGGTGCCGTACGGGCTTTCCGAACGGGACGCACCGTGACCGGGGAACGGCTGACCGAGAAGGTCGAGCGACGCCTCTTGGCCTACGAAGACGCGTTCAATTCGTCGATGCACAACTATCACGCACGCATCGAGCTGAAGCCGACAGCGAGCTCAGGCACGGTCATCCACTGGTACGGCGAGTACGAGACGAGCCGGCTGCTGGGCTGGTTCATGCCGCGCTACCTCCAGAAGTTCATGCAGGGCATGGCGGATGGGCTGGCCCGCTACGCCGAGGAGTGCACGTAAGAAGTCATACGGCAGAAGCGCGAGCGCGTGTATGCCGACAGTCAGCTCACCACGCTGCCCGCCGCCGAAGGCACCGACTCTTGCGGCCTCCGAGCCCTCGCGCGGCGCCGGACCCACATCCACAGCGCCAGCAGGACGCAGGCCGCCAGGCAGCCGGCTCCCGCCACGGCCAGGGGCCCGTTGTCTCCGGTCACCGCGGTGCCGTCAGGACCGGCCGCTGGGCCTGCGGCGACCACGCCCAGCCCGGCCGTGACGGTGATGACCGTCTTGGTCAAGCCGGAGGCCTCACCGGCGCGTTCGGGCCGGATGACGCCCTGGGTGGCGGTCAGCGTCAGGGCGTTGTCGACGCCCAGCGCTGCCCCGCTGGCGGTCACCGCGGCGAGATACGCCGGCAGTCCGGAGACGAATGCCGCGCCCAGCAGGACCACCGCGCCCACCCCCAGGCTCATCGCCATCACCGGTACGGCGCGTGCGCTGCTCACCCGGCCCGCGAAGGGCCCCGGGGGGGGGGGGGGGGGGGGGGGGGGGGGGGGGGGGGAGGAAGAGAGAAAGAACCCAACACGCCCCGATCTCCCTACTGCCGGATGGCGG
>NZ_JBVHZH010000051.1:0-59319 GCF_055574515.1 Streptomyces sp. NPDC029466 | reverse complement strand
AGCCGGTGCCGGTCCTCCGCCAGCCGGACCAGCGTCCAGCGCAGCAGCGGTGCCTCGTAGGTGTCGAGCGGGGTCTCCGCCTCGGTGCGCAGCAGCTCCTGGAACGCGGCTTCCGGGTCCGCAGCCCCGCTCAGGTCCACCGTGCGCAGCCGCGGCGCACAGGCCCCGGCGACCCGCTGGCCGGGCATCGCCCCGGCGACGGCGACGAGTTCCAGCCGCAGACCGGCGTGCCGGTCCAGGGTGGCGGCGAGTCCGTCGCGCAGCGCGTCGGCGTCGAGCGTGCCCCACAGGTCGAGGGCGGCGGTGAAATTGTAGGCGCGGCTGCCCGGTTGCACCTGTTCGTGCAGCCAGACGATCTCCTGCGAGGAGGAGAGCGGAAGCATGGGCGATCCCTGAGGTCGTCGGGTCTTGGTGTGCGCGGCCGGGACGTGGTCGGGCCCGGCCGGTGGGGGGTGCACGGACCGTGCCGCGGATCGCGCGGCAGGTCCGGCAAGTTCGGTGGATGAGTGCGGGGCGGGCCCGGGTCAGCCGGCCGTCGGCACGGGTGTCCGTACCGCGTCGGCCAGCGCGGTGAAGGCGCTCTCGGCGGCGTGATCGGGGAGGACCGCGCGGTCCCACACCATGCGCAGCCGCAGCTCGGGGCCCTGGGAGACGGAGACCGCGAAGGGTCCGCGGACCGCCCGGCCGTCGACATGGATCTCCCGGCCGGTCACCCCGCCCAGGCGGAGCGGGGGTTGGCGTCGGGTGTCGTCGACGGTCAGCATGCCGTCGAGCCGGCCGCGCCAGCCGGAGCCGGCCGCGCGGGCGGCGTGCACCACCGCGTCGAAGGGGGTGGCGGCATGGTCCAGGTCGTCCCACCAGGCGGCCGCCGTGGCCGCGGCGGTGGGCGCGTCGCCCGTGGTGGTCGGGAAGACCACGGTGTTGAGGAAGCAGCCGAGCACCGGCGCGGCACCGGCCGGCCGCCCTCCCCACGGGTAGCCGAGCGGCACCACATGGCCCGCTCCGTAGAGCACCGCTGCCGCAGCGCCACAGGCGTTGAGCAGCTGCGGGAAGGGCACCCCGTCGGAGGGCGCGGGCATCCGCAGCGCGGCCGAGCCACTCGGCGGCGCACCGGGGGAGAGGGGCTCCGGCCGGGCCACGGGGGCCTGTTCGCACACCGTGCGCAGGCGTTCGCCCCAGTACGCCATCGCCTCCGGCGCCCCCGCGCGCTCCTCCGCGTCGAGCTGCCGCAGCACGGCGTCCTGGTAGGCGGCCAGTTCGGCCGCGACATCGGCGGGAGAGGGGTCCTCGGCCTGCGGGCCCTCGTCGTAGCCGGCGCCGAGTTCCTCGACGAGCCGGGCCAGCGACTGGCCGTCGCACGCGCTGTGGTCCAGTACGACGGCGAGGACCTCCTCGGTGCCCTCCGGACCGTCCGGCACCAGGAACAGCCGCAGCGGTGCGCCCTCCGGCGCCCACCGGCCCAGCGCCCGGCGCAGCACGGTGGCCGCGTCCTCGCCGGGCGCGCAGGTCTCCTGGATCACGGGGACCTGCGGCCGCTCCAGGCGGAGGACGGGGGTGCCGCGCAGCACGGTGGGCCGGGCCCGGAGCACGGGGTGCCGGGCGGCGAGACGGTTCGCGGCCGCCGCGAGGCGCACGGGGTCCACCGTGCCGCGCGGAAAGGCGAAGAACATCGGCACGAGATCCGGCCGCCCGTGGGGGTCCATGGCACGCACCAGCGCGAAGCGACGCTGGGCGCCCGTGACGGGCAGCAGGACCGGGGTGCCGTCACCGGCTTCCAAGCGCCGGAAACGGGCCAGGTACTGGCTCGTGATGCTGAGCACGTGATCCTCTTTGTCGTGACGGTCGCGCCTCACCAGGAGGTGAGGCGGGTGGGAAGGCCGTGCGCGGAGAGAGAAGGGCCGGGCCGGATACGGCGGCCGCGGCGTCAGCCGACGGACGCGGGCTCGGCCGGGTCCGTGGTGTCGGCGGGGGTGTCCTCGGCCGCCCCGGCGGCCGGCAGGTCCCGCATCCGGCGCAGCGGGGAGAGCAGCAGCGGCAGCGGCACGACCAGGAATCCGGCCGCGCACCACGCCAGCGCCGAGCGGGCGCCGAACGCGTCCGCCAGCGCACCGCCGGCCAGGGCGCCGAGCGGCAGGGTGCCCCACATCAGGAACCGCAGGGTGGCGTTCATCCGGCCGAGCAGCCGGGGCGGGCAGAGCGCCTGACGGAAGCTCACCTGCGCGACGTTGTAGACGACGGCGCCGAAAAAGACCACGCCGGAGCCGACCGCGAACAGCGCCGCGCCCGCGCCGCGCCCGGAGAGCGGCCACAACAGCGCGAACGGGCCGGTGGCCAGCGCGGACAGCCAGATGATCCTGGCCTGGCCGAACCGGGCGGCGAGCCGCCCCGCGCACAGTGCCCCGGCGAGCCCGCCCACCGCCGAGGCGGCCAGCACCAGGCCGACCACACCCGGCGCCAGGCCGAGCACCCGGACCAGGAAGACGGACTGGGTGGCCATCAGCGTCGCGGTGAAGAAGTTCGCCAGGCCCGTCGTCACTGCGATCACACGCAGCAGGCGGTGCCCGAAGACGAACCGCAGCCCCTCACCGATGTCCTGGCGCAGGGACGTCCCCGCGACGCGCTCCGGGCGGCTCTCGGGCTGCTTGATCCCCCACAGGAACAGCGCCGAGAGCACATAGCCGACCGCGTCGGCGACGATGGCGAGGGAGGCCCCGAGCAGCTGGACGAGACCGCCGCCGAGCCCGGGACCGGCCACCTGCGCCGAGGAACGGATGGTCTCCAGCGCCCCGTTGCCCGGTACCAGCTGGTCCTTGGGCAGCAGATGCGGCACGAAGCTCTGATGAGCCACGTCGAAGAAGACCGTCGCCACCCCGGTGACCAGGGCGACGAGATACAGCTGAGTCATCGTCAGCACCCCGGCGACGGCGGCCAGCGGGATGCTGGCCATCGCCACGGCCCGTACGACATCGGCCCGGATCATCAGCGGCAGCTTGCGCATCCGGTCGACCCAGGCCCCGGCCGGCAGTCCGACCAGCAGGAACGCGGCGGTCTCCGCGGCCGTGAGCAACCCCACCTGAAAGGCGGGGGCGTTGAGCTCCAAGACCGCGACGAGGGGCAGGGCGACCAGGGTGACCTGGGCGCCGAGTTGGCCGGCCGCGGCACCGGCGAGCAGAAGACGGAAATCGCGCAGGCGCAGCGGGCCGCTGGCCGCGGGTCGGGGTATGACGGGCATACGAAGGACCATCGCCGAGCGGCCGATCGATGGTCAAAAACCGATGCACACTTTCGGTCGCCTTTCTTCACTATTTACCCACCAAGACAGAAAATTTTCCGTCAGATACGGGCAACTGCCGGAGGACCGTCACCTGTCGCGCCCTTGGTGGGCGAGGGAACCCGTGGTGGGGCGCGGGCGGGAACGGGCGATCATGCGCAGAGCGTTACGTGCCGGACTCCGACCGAAAACAGTCGTTGATGTCCGCTTATTCACCGAAGCGCTGAGTTCATCCGCTATGGCGGCCGTGTCGACGCCGTAACCGTGTGGTGGCGGGGCCTCTCGCCGGTGCAAACATGCGGCTGCCCCCGCCGTGGGGCGGGGGCAGCCGGGGTGTAAGTCCGGTCACACTGGCCGGAGTTCCGTCTCGACGGCGCCGCGGAGCAGCTCATGGGCCCGCTGGAGCGAGGTGGTGCCGCTCAGCCAGCGTTCGCTCAGGCCCTCGACGAGCGCGGTGAGCCGCTCGGCCGCCGCGTGGGGGTCCGTCCCGGCCCCGTTCGGAACGGCTTTCTGAGCGCGGCGCAGCAGCCCGGCGAGGTCGTCCACCCACTCCTGGGTCGCGGCCGCCAGCAGCTCCCGCAGATCCGGGTCGAAGACGGCGGTGGCACGCAACTCGCCCCAGGCCGCGCTGTTCTCCCTGACCTGGGGGCTGTCCTGGAGCTCCAGCAGCAGCATCTCGGTGAGCTGCACCCGGGGATCGTCGGAGGTCTCCAGCGCGGCGTCCGTGTAGCGGACCGCGCGCCGGCTGATGAACTCCAGGGTGCGGCGCAGCAGTCCGGCGCGGTCCTTGAAGTGGTAGTAGATCAGCGCGGTCGAGACGGCGGCCTCCGCGGAAACCTCCTCGACACGCAGCCCGCGGACGCCCCGCCGGGCGATCAGCCGGGCGGCGGCTTCGAGGATCTGGGTGGGCCTGTCCGGCATCGCATGCTCCCGCTGTCCGAGGAAATCAAGGTGGCTCGGATCCGATCATGCCCTAACATCGTCCTGACCAAATTTTCAGTCAGGGAGCTGATCGTGGATATATCCCGACGTCAGACACTGCAAGCGGCGGTCGCCACCGCCCTCGGGGGAGCGCTGAGCGGCTGCGGCGAACCGGACCGCGACGGGGCCGCGGGGCAGGGGGCCGGTGCCGCCCCCGCGGCGGCGCGGACCGGTGGCGGATGGCGGCTGCCCGATGAGGCGCATCCGCACGAGGCGACGTATATGTCTTGGCCCAGCCGGCGGATCTGGGGGCCGTACACCGCCGGAGTGCGGGCCGACATCGCCCGGCTCGCCCGGACCGTCGCCGAGTTCGAGCCGGTGCTGCTGCTGGCCGGGGACCGGGACGCGAAGGCGGCACAGCGGGCCTGCGGGTCCGGGGTGGAGGTCGTCCCGGTACCGGTGGACGACCTCTGGATGCGGGACACCGGACCGGTCTTCGTGCTCGGCCCCGACGGCGTCGCCGGTGTCGACCTCAACTTCAACGGCTGGGGCGGCAAGCAGGAGCACGGCCGGGACCGCCGGGTCGCCCGCGAGGTCCTGGCCGACGCGCGGATCCCGCGGATCAAGGCACCGCTCATCGGCGAGGGCGGCGCCGTGGAGGGCGACGGCCGGGGCACTTTGCTGGCGGCCGAGAGCTCCCTCGTCAACGACAACCGCAACCCCGGCAAGACCCGGGCGGACGTGGAGCGGGAGCTCAAGGATCTGTTCGGCGCCCGGAAGGTGATCTGGGTGAAGGGCGTCAAGGGCAAGGACATCACGGACTATCACATCGACGCGCTGGCACGGTTCTCCGCGCCCGGCGTCGTGGTCCTCAGCACCCCCGCGCAGCACGCGCCCCGCAACGTCTTCACCGGTGCCTACGAACAGGCCCGCAGCGTCCTGGACCGGGCCGTCGACGCCCGCGGGAAGCGGATCGAGGTGGTCGAACTGCCCGAGCCGTCGGACTTCGGGCGGCGCGGAAAGGAGTTCCTGGCCTGCTACGTCAACTACTACGTGGCCAACGGCGCGGTCGTCATGCCCCGCTTCGGTGACCGGAAGGCCGACAGCAGGGCGGCCGCGATCCTGCGGGAGCAGTATCCGGGACGGAAGGTGGTGCAGGTGCCGGTCGACAACATCGCTGAGGGCGGGGGCGGTATCCACTGCTCCACCCAGCAACTCCCCACAGCGGACCGACCCGCACCGGACCCGGCGCGGTCCCGCTGACCGCGCCCCGCGGCTGACGGACCGTACCGTCCGGCCGGCGGCACGTCAGAGGTGCCCGTCGCGGACGGCCTCCTCGGTCCGCCAGCCCCAGGCGGTGAGCATCCCGGGGGAGAGCCCGGCGCAGTCGTCCGACGCCAGCTCGCGCCCGGCCCGCTCGATTCCATCCGCGTCCACCTGCCCGGTCGCCAGCATGGCGTCCCGCGCCCGGTCCCAGGTATCGGCCCAGAAACGGCTGAGGGGGCTGCCGGGCACCAACGGGGGAACATGGATCTCGGCGGCCACCCGGCTCAGGCCCTCCTCCCGCAACAGGTACGGACAGTCGGGCACCCAGGAGATGTCCGTGCCGATGGACTGCCGGAGCCCGTGCCACATCGCCCGCATGACCGTGGTGTACGGGGTGGCCGGCGCCCCGGCGGACGTCAGGTCCACGGCGTCGCTCAGCACCAGCACACCACCGGGCGCGACCAGCGAGGCCAGCTTGGTGATCATGCGGCGCCAGGAGCGCAGATGCATCAGTACGAACCGTGCGTGGACCAGCTGGAACCGGCCGGGGTCGAAGTCCGGCGCGGTGATGTCGGCGGTCAGCGTCGACAGCCCCGGTGTCCGGCCGGCGTCCAGGGACCGGGTGTCACGGTCGACCGCGAGGACCGCCGTGACACCCGCCGACTCCAGCAGCCACCGCGCGAGGGTGCCGGTTCCCGCGCCCACGTCCAGACAGGACCACCCGGGCCCGGCGCCCAGCGCCGCCAGCCGGGCCGTGCTCACCGCGTCATAGGCGAGCGCGCCCAGGTCGATACGGTCGGCCTCGCCGGTCTCCTCCGGACGGAACAGGCCGTCGCCGTAACGCCCGGCTTCGGTACCCCGCACGTCCCCAGTATGACCGTGCCGCTCAGGGGTTTCCTGCTGTGGTGACCAGCTCCGTTTCCGGCTCGGCCACCGGAGCGACCTTGCGGCGGCCCGGGGCACGCCGCAGGACCAGCTGGAGGACCACCATCACCACACCGGTGGCCAGCGCGCTGTGCCACAGCAGCGCGTCCAGCCGGCCCGCCGAGAGATAGGCCCCCGCGGCCACCGCCGCCAGCGCGCACACGCCCCGGTCCACGATGCTCTCGACGGACAGCAGGGTGGCCCGGGGCGCCCCCGCCGGGATGGCGTCGTTCACCAGCTTGCGCTGGAGCGGATAGGCGAAGCCGGTGACCGCGGCGAACACGCACAGCAGGGCGACCACGGTCCACGGTCCGCCCAGGGTGCTGCCCGCCAGCGTGCCCGCCATCGCCAGACTCAGCAGCGACACCCAGGCCACCGGGGACAGCCGCCTGCCGAGCCACTGCGGACGGGCCGAGGCCACCGCCTCCGCGACGGTCATCGCGGCCAGCACACCGCCGTGCGAGCTCTCCGGGATGCCATGGTCCAGCAGCACCGGCTGGAAGAGATTGACCTGGCAGATCCGGGAGAGCGTGAACACCGCGACGCCCTGCACCATGAGCAGCGCGAGCCAGGGAGTGGCCCACACCCAGCGCAGCGCGGAGACGGCATCGCGTAGGAACACCGGCCCGCCCGACGTCCCCTTGCCGCGGCCGGGGCCGCTGTGCCGGGCCGTCGCCTGCCGCGGCAGCACCACGGCACAGACGAGCGAACCCGCCGCGCTCGCGGCGCTCAGCACATACGGCGTGGGGTGCGCGACGGCCATCAGCGGACCGACCAGCGGCCAGCACAGCACCTTCGCCGCCAGCCCCAGCGCCCGCGCCTGACCCTCGGCCTTCAGATAGTGCTCGCCCGCGCCCTCGGCCTGCAGGCCGTCGTAGAGATAGGCGCTGGCGGCGCCGGAGGTCAGCGAGCGGCCCGCGGCGATGGCCAGGAAGTGCACCAGGAAGCCGGTGTAGCTGGGCGCGAAGACCGGCGCCAGGTTCGCCGCGGTCATCACGACCGCCCCGGCCCGCAGGCAGTTGCGGGCACCGATACGGTCGGCCACCATCCCGGTCGGGATCTCGAAGAGGCAGAACGCGACGTAGTAGATGCTCTGGATGCCGAAGATCTCCCCGTCGGAGAGCCCCGCCTCCCGCTGGTAGGCGTAGAAGACCGGCATCCACCACAGCAGATTGAACAGCAGCTGGAAGCCGTTGTTCAGCCGGATGATCCGTCGGGCCCGTGGTGGCAGCGGCGCACCCGCGGGCCGGGACCGGCGGGTGCGCAGCGGGCCGGTGAACCGGCGGATCACAGCGCGTAGGGGCGGATCTGGACCAGGCGGAAGTCCCCCTGATCGGTCATCAGCCATTCGATGTCGAGCGGATGGTCCACGTCGGAGTCGCTGAAGTGGGACTGGAGCAGCCGCCCGGTCAGCGCCAGCCGCGCCAGCTTGTCCCGGGTACCGACGGGCAGGTCCTCGCCGGACGAACCGAGCGCGACGGTACGGCCGCCGCCCTCCACCGTGTTGTACAGGTACTGGAGCGGCAGCGTCGTCCCGTCGACGACCGTCTCGGGTGAGCCGGGGGAGCAGTTGAGGTAGACGTTGCGGAAGTCCTCACGCCTGGTCGGATTGCAGGTGACCAGAACACCGCCGAGGTCAGCGGGCGCGTACTCCTGGATGATCACGCCCATATAGGTGTCGTCGAGGGAGATGCCCGCCTGGTGGCGCAGCCGGACGCTGCGCGGTGACAGCAGGGAGGCCCACACCTGGCGTACCGCGTCGAGGAGTTCGTCCGCGCCGTGGACCGTGGTGATCGACTCGTAGACCCCGGCCGCGGAGAACCCGGGCAGGTCCTCGGCGTTGGAGGAGGAGCGCACCACCAGACGCCTGCCGGTGGCCGGGCCGCCGGGCAGCGCCTGGGTGATCTGACGGCTCACGTCCTCGGGCAGCGGGGTGTTCCGGATGAGCTGCTGCAAATGCAAACAGAGCGCGTCCAGCACGTCGACGGCGTCGAGTTCGAGCGCCATCTTGAGCTTGCCCAGGCCCTGTTGCACGGCGGGCGAGGAGGTCAGGAAGCGGTGCTGAAGGGCGAAGGGGAGGGCGACGCCATCGGGTGCCGTGATGACCCCGGCCACGAAGTCGGCCGCCAGGGCCCGCAGTTCCTCGGGTGTCGCGTCCTTGACGCCGAGACGGGCCGCGAGATGGCCGTAGAGGTCGGCGCGGGGTGGCCTCGGCTGACCGTAGAAGGCGGTGAGGTCGGCGGTGCGGCTGTCGAGGACGTGATGGAGCTCGCCGAGGTTGGCCGCCTTGGTCCCGTACCGGTCCCGGTCGGCGCGGCGCAGCCGGTGCAGCCACAGCGCCGGCACGTCCTCCAGCAGCGGCGGTTCCATCCGGATCCGCTGCTGGTGCCAGGCCGGGGCCTCCAGCGTCGGGGCATGGGCCAGCGGGACGAGCGTGATCTCGTCGTCCTGGACCCGGTAGCGGACCCAGGCGCCGTCCAGCACGTCCGCGTCGACCATCCGCTCCAGGTCACGCACGATCGCGTTGGGGATGCCCCAGCCCGAGGCGAGGACATTGGTGTGCGAGAGCGGGGTGCCCGGCGCGGTGTTGAGGAAGCCGGCCACCCGCGGTACGTCGTCCGGCAGACACGGCATGGCCACGATGTCGGACCAGCCGAGCCCGTCGGCCGCGGCCGTGTACTCCTCAAGGGTCCGGAAGTAGCGGAGCCGGCCGACGGCCTCACCCGGGTTGAGCGGGGTGCGGGTGCGGTTGCCGAACAGCTGATGGCCGAGGATCCGCGGCACGTGTACGTCGCTGATCGCGGCGAGTTCGTGCTCCTGCCCGTGGTTCGCCGGCTTCAGCAGCAGCGGCAGGCGGCCGTCGACCCGGTGCCGGACGAAGGCGTAGAACTCCTCCAGCAGCCGGCCGTTCATGGTGTCGGCCTCGGTGGTCTCCAGCACGAGGAAGGGCCGCTCCCGGCCCTCGGCGTCCTCGTCGGTGTGCAGCGAGAGCACACCCAGCAGGAAGCGGCGCTCGGGGTCCATGTAGACCGAGGCGTTGAAGGCGTCCAGGCAGGAGTCCAGCTCCGTCAGTTCCATGCCGAGGACGCGGGTGGCGATGTAGTTGACGTGGAAGGGGTGGACGGCGGTGTCGAGCAGATGCCAGGTGTCCTCGATCCGGTCCACCACGACCTTGAGGTACGGGTGGCCGGCCAGCACACCCGAGAGCGTGCGGAACAGCGGCAGGGAGAGGTTCTCACCGATGACGGTGCGGTCGGTGACCGGGCCAGGGGCACCGGCGGGCAGAACGGCGGTGGTGGTCATGGGCGCACCTCCGTGGTGGGACCGGCCGTGGGGAGCACCCGCGGCAGGGCGTCCACCAGGTTCCGGAAGTCATGGATCACGGTCTCCGGGTCGGTGGCGGACAACAGGCACAGCGCCGCCATGGTGTTGGCGCCCGCGGCCGGGTCGTACACCGGAACCGGCGCCCCGTCCGGGAGCGAGTTCTCAGCGACCACGGACAGATGGCTGCCGGCGCTGAGCGGTACCGCGTCCCGCACCGTCGGGAAGTCCCAGACCCGCTGGTCCGGCCAGGCAGCACCGGCGCCGTCGACGGCCAGCACGACCAGGGAACCGGCCGCGCCGTGCGCCTCCTGCGGGGTGCGCACCTCGGCGGGCCAGGAGACCGGACGCCCCAGCAGATGGTCGGTGAGCATGCCGATCAGGTCCAGGCCGAAGACCTCCTCGATCTGCGGGACGGTCATCGCCCCGCCGAACCGGGCGGCGGTCTCGATCACCCACATCTGCCCGTCGGCGCCGAGCTTGATCTCGGTGTGCGTACCGCAGTTCTGCAGCCCCAGCGCATCGACGGCCTCGCGCGCCAGGGCCACGATGCGCCGCTGCGCGTCGTCCGGCAGCGCCGCCGGGGTGATCCCGGCGCGTTCGGTGAACGGCTCCACCGTCGGCATCCGCCCGCTGAGACAGACCGGACGGAAGTCGCCGTGCACGACGACGCCCTCGACACTGACGTAGTCGCCCCAGCCCTCCTGGTCGAACCACCCGGTGGCGGTGCCCGGCACGATCTCCTCGACGAGGAAGTCGGCCCCGGCGTCGGCCACATGCAGCTCGGCATAGCCCAGCTGCGCGGATTCGGCCATCACCTCCCGCGCCCGTTCCCAGGCCGCCGGGACGTCGTCGGCGGAGCGCAGGATCCGGTGGGCGGTGGAGCCGGCGCTCCAGGCGGCCTTCAGCAGCAGGGGGAAGCGGAGCGCGGCGGCCGCGTCGTGCAGATCCTGTGCGGTGGCGACCGGCCGGAACCGGGGCTGGGATATGCCCTGTTCCTGCCAGGTGCGCCGCATCATCCGCTTGTCGCGGGCCAGGGCGCAGCAGCTGCCCGCCCCGGCGAGGCCCAGCTTCTCGCACGCCTCGGCGACCGCGACGACGGCGTACTCGGAGAAGGTGACGACCGCGTCCGCGCCCACCGCCTGGGCCCGGGAGACGATCAGGGACACCAGGTCGCGCCGCTCGGACTCGGCGGGGCACAGCACCGAAGCGCACAGCCGGTCCGCGGACGCGGCGACGGTGGGAGGGAGCGCGCTGAGCGCCAGCAGGTGCACTGCCGACCGTGCGGCGACCCGTGACAGGGCGTACCCCAAGGGCGGACCACCCTTGGCATACACGAACAGCACCTTGCTCACTGGAATCCGACTCCTTTTCATACGTGGGAACCATCGGAACGGCTGGCAACGCCCGGCCCCCCGGATCCGAACGCCGTTCCCTCTAGCGAAGCAGCCGTGCGGCCCACCGTTCCCCTCTTCGGGCCGCAACCGCTCAGGCAAATGCCAGAGTTGTGGATACCGTCATTCCGTCGTGGAGGTTCCGTGATGCCGTATGGCGTCCCCGCGGCGCAGCAGATGTGAACGCGCGGATGTCGCCAGATCGGCCGAGAACCGGGCATGCCTGCCCGCACCGGGGGATACGCATGGCGGGGACGCGCCGTCCGAAACCCGTTGATCTCCTCACCACTAAGGGGCCCGTCGTGGACGAGACCAGTCTGAAGTCGCTGCTCGAACGCCTTCCGGTGTCCTGGTGGGAGGCCGACCGTGAGCTACGCGTGATCGACAGCGGCGGAGGTGCCTTCGGCGACACGGTGACCGCCCAGCGGTTCCTCGACACCGTGCGCAAGGAACTCGCCGGGCCGGCCGAGGCACCCGAAATCAGCCATTGGCAGGCCCGGTTCGACGGCCGGGTCTTCGATGTGAACTGGCCCCTCGGCGTGCCCCGGCAGGGCCGCTCCCGTGGACTGGCGGTGGAGGTCGGCCCCCATACGGCGGGACCCCGCCGCTACGGCGCCTTCGCGGACCTCGCCCCCGCCGCGGCCTTCATCCGGGACGTGAACGGGCGCTACCTCTGGGCGAACCACGCCTACGCCCATCTGTACGGCACCACACCGGAGCACATTATCGGCAAGGACGTCGCCGACGTCGACGGCCCGGCCGACGCCGACCGGGTCCTGAGCCTGGACCGGGAGGTGCTCGAACGCGGCAAACCGGTCCGGCACACCCTCACCTACCACCGCTTCGACGGCACCGGCGGCCAGGCGGTCGGCCATCGATTCCCCGTCCGGGAGGGCAGCCAGCGGTGCGTGGCGGGTATCTACATCGACATCAGCGACTACACCCGGGCGCTGCGCCAGCGCCGGGAGGCCGAGGAGAGCCTGCATGCGCTGCGCGACCACAGCGGACTGCCGTGCGCCCTGATCTCCGCGGGCGGACGCATCCAGCAGGCCAGCGCCGCGGCCGCCGACCTGCTGCGGACCCGGCTCTCCGACCTCGTCGGCCGCCGCGCGCACAGCGTGCTGGGCCCGACTCCGGAATTACCGGGGCTGCACCGCAGCTGGCTCGATCTCATAGCCCGCCGCAGCCGGCGCATCCAGACCACCGTGGTGCTCATGGACGCCCGCGGTCAGCAGCGCCGCGCCCGGCTGCATCTGACGACGGTGGGCCGGAGCGCGGACCGTGCCACCAGTGTCTGGGCGGTCGTCACCCACCAGGGGGTCGCCCACGATCCGCATCCGCCGCTGACGGCCAGTCAGGTACGCATCCTGTCCCTGCTGGCCGCCGGCCACAGCAACGCGGAGATCGCCACGTCGCTGCACCTCTCCCGGCAGACCGTCGACTACCACCTCAGCCGGCTGCGCGATCTCCTGGACGCCCCGACCAGGCCCGCCCTGGTCGCCCGCGCCTATGTCCTGGGCATCCTCGCCCCCCAGGCCTGGCCGCCCCGCTCGGCGACGGCCTGCCACCCGCACAGCGTCACCTGATGGCCCCGCCGCCGCCGGTACCTCCGGAATGTGGGCCACCCGGCTGATTGTGGCCGCCAGGGGTTTGCTCCCCGCGGGTTGAACGCCGATGCGGGCCGACCGCGGCAGCACGATACGTCTGGCATCAGAAGGCTGAAGAGGCGAGGAGCGTCGTGAGAAGAATTGTGCAGGCGGGAACGGTCGTCGGGGCGTGCGGGCTGGTGCTGTTCGGCGGCGGAGCGGCCCAGGCGGTGACCCTTCCGGACTCGCTGCTCTCCGCTGTGGCGGACGCCGATGTGGGCACCCTGAACGGCACGGTCAACGGGGTGGTCTGCAACAACCGCCTGGGTCAAATCCACTACAGGTCACCGGTGTTGGCGTCCCCCCACGCCTGTGTGAACGGGCCGGTGCACAGCGGCAACAGCCTGAACAGCGGCAACTTCATCAACCACGGGAACCCGAACAACAGCGGGAACCTCTCCAACACCAACGGAACCACCAACGGCGCCAACTCCGTCACGGGCGCTTCGTCGGGCAGCGGCAACAACATCCAGCGCATCCTCGGACTCGGACTCTTCCACCACTGAGCCGGACACCGCGCCGGCGGAGACGGCACCGCTCCGGCCCCGGAACGCCCGGGGCCGGAGCGGCTCGACGCGCCCGAAGCGCGTCTCATTCGCGGTGATGGTGGATGTGCTGCTCGTTGTTGCCGGACTTGGTCGCCGTGCCGGTCGTGCCGCCGGTGTCCTCGTTGGTGTTGCCGTTGGTGTTGGTCGGACTGCCGCTGTTGCTGACGGTGCCGGCGACATGCACGTTCTGCGATCTTCTGGGGTTTCCGCTGAGCACCGGGCCGTTGATACAGAATCTGGCCCGGTGCGCACAGCGGAATCTGGCATCGAAGCGGGCGACGGTGTCGCTGTTCGAGACCCCGTCACCGCCGGACGACGACTCGGCCCACGCCAGGGTGGGCGAGACCGTACCCGCGGCCAGGAGCAGACCGCAGGCTCCTGCCATCACGACATTGACGCGTGCCGAATTCTTCACTGTGTGCTCCTGCACTCATGGTGGGTCCCCGGGGATCTTGCTATCCCGGATGCCCCGCACCACCAAGCCTGAGCAACGGCCAGTCCCGATTGTTCACCCTGTCCGATTATGGGATTCACCGTGACGGCCCTGGAGCCGAGCCGCCCTTCCCGCGGCCCGCGGGAAGGGCGCGCGCTCCTACCGTCCGGCGATCGCCTCGGCGAGGGCGAGAACCCGGCGGGCGTCCTCGACATGCAGGTTCTCGATCATCCGGCCGTCGACGGTGACCACACCGCGCCCTTCGCGGGTGGCTTCGTCGAACGCGTCAATGACCTTCCGCGCATGGGCGATCTGGTCGGCCGACGGAGCGAAGGCCCGGTTGCACGGTTCGACCTGCGACGGATGGATGAGGGTCTTTCCGTCGAACCCGAACTGCCGGCCCTGCACGCACTCGGCCTCGAACCCCTCGGCGTTCTTCACGTCGTTGTAGACGCCGTCCAGGATCGCCTTGCCGGTGTCACGGGCCGCCAGCAGTGCCAGGGACAGCCCGGTCAGCAGCGGGGCCCGGCCGGGAACATGCTCGGCGTGCAACTCCTTCGCCAGGTCGTTGGTGCCCATCACCAGCACGGTGAGGCGTTCGCTGGCGGCGGCGACGGCACGGGCGTCCAGCATCGCGCGCGGCGTCTCGACCATGGCCCAGATCGCCGTACGGTCCGGAGCGCCGGCGGCTTCGAGGGCGCGCTCGACCTCCCGGACGGTGTCGGCGGAGTCCACCTTGGGCACCACCACCGCGTCCGGGCCGGCCTCGGCGGCGGCCCGGAGGTCGTCGGCGTGCCAGGCGGTGCCGGGCCCGTTGACCCGGATCGTCACCTCCCGGTAGCCGTATTCGCCCGAGGCCGCGGCGGCCGCGACCCGCTTGCGGGCCTCCGCCTTCGCATCGGGGGCGACGGCGTCCTCCAGGTCGAGGATCAGCGCGTCGGCCGGGAGGGACTTGGCCTTCTCCAGGGCGCGTTCATTGGCACCGGGCATGTAGAGCACGGAGCGGCGCGGTCGCAGGATCGCGTCGGACACGGGTCTTACTCCTTTTCGGCCGCGGCGTAGGCGTCGCGCAGCTCGGGGTCGCGGGCGGCGAGGGCATCGGCGAGTTCGGCGACCACCTGGCACTGCTTGTACGTGGCGTCGTCCTGCATCTTGCCGTCGATCATCACCGCGCCGGTGCCGTCACCCATCGCCTCGATGACCCGGCGGGCCCAGGCGACATCGGCGGGCGCGGGGGAGAACACCTTCTTGGCGATGGCGATCTGCACCGGGTGCAGGCTCCAGGCGCCGACACAGCCCAGCAGGAAGGCGTTGCGGAACTGGTCCTCGCAGGCGGTGACGTCCTTGATGTCACCGAACGGCCCGTAGTACGGCAGGATGCCGTGCGCCGCGCAGGCGTCGACCATCCGCGCCAGGGTGTAGTGCCACAGGTCCTGCTGGAAGGTGGCCCGCGGCGCGTCGGCGTCCGCGCCGTGCGGGTCCTCCCGGACCAGGTAGCCGGGGTGCCCGCCGCCGACCCGGGTGGTCTTCATCCGGCGGCTGGCGGCGAGGTCGGCGGGGCCGAGCGAGATGCCCTGCATCCGGGGGCTGGCGCCGGCGATCTCCTCGACATTGGCGACGCCGGTGGCGGTCTCCAGGATGGCGTGCACCAGGATCGGCCGCTGGATCCCTGCCTTCGCCTCCAGCTGGGCGAGCAGCCGGTCGACGTAGTGGATGTCCTCGGCGCCCTCGACCTTGGGCACCATGATCACGTCGAGCCTGTCACCGATCTCGGTGACCAGCGTCAGCAGATCGTCCAGCGCCCACGGCGAGTCCAGGCTGTTGATCCGGGTCCACAGCTGGGTGTCACCGAAGTCCGTGGCCTTGGCGATCTTCACCAGACCCGACCGGGCGGCTTCCTTGCGGTCGGCGGCGACCGCGTCCTCCAGATTGCCGAGCAGTACGTCCACGGTGGGCGCGATGGCCGGCACCTTGGCGGCCATCTTCTCGTTGCCCGGGTCGAAGAAGTGGATCATCCGGGACGGCCGGAACGGTACCTCGCGTACCGGTGTGGGCGCCCCGACTGCCAGCGGGCGGAAGAAGTCCTTCGGAGAACGCATGCAGTCTCCCTGGTCGGCTCGGAGGGAGGATCGCCGCCGGTGCCCGGCGGCGCCCTTGCGGCCCTCACTCTAGGCCCGACCAGCGGCAACATTACTGACCAGTATGTGTGCCGTTGGTCACCGTCGGCGAGGGGACGGCCTCGGGCACACAGGGCGTCAGCGGCGTTTCCGGACCCCCGGATTTCCGCCTCCGCGACCCGCTCAGGCCCGCCGCTCAGGACCCCAGACAGTCGACGAACTTCACCCGGTCGCCCGCACCCTTGATGAAGTCCTGCGGAGAGTGATTGCGCAACCGGCACATGTCATAGCGGGCCCGGGGGCCGGCGCCGCCGCCGTCCTGCTCGTAGGAGTGCTGCCCGGACAGCTGGCAGGAGTCGTACCGCACGAGCGGGCCCTGGGAGCCGATGCGGTAGCGATGGGGGCTGCTCTCCCCGGCGAAGGACTTGAAGGCGTTCGCGGTGTCGTCACAGTCGTTGAAGTGCACCGTGCCGCTGTCCCAGGCACAGTCGATCACGACGGTGTCCGGGTCACGCACCTCGAAGCGGATGTCCTCGGCGTGGAAGCGCTGTACGGAGTCATGGTGCGGACCGCGCGGGAAACGGAAGAAGGTGCTGGTGCGCCCGTAGTCGCCGGAATCCTCGGGGCGGCGGCCGGTGACGATATAGGAACCGCCGCGGCAGGTGATGGAGCCGCCGTAGGGGAACTCCAGGAAGTTGCCCCAGGCGTACTCGACCTTCATGTCGTTGAACCAGTAGTTGAGGAACTGGTCCTGCTGGCGGTGGCTCACCGACTTCTCGGAGAGCCCGGAGTACAGGAACGCCTTGCGGTAGGCCCCGCCCACCCGGCAGGCGTCCCAGCGCATCTCCGAGTTGGTGTTGCTGCCGTCGAGGGCCAGCCCGTAGGTCCACTCGCCGGTCCACTCACATTCGGTGAAGCGGTAGTCCTGCGCCTGACCGGTCGAGTAGGAGTAGAAGAACGAGGCACCGGGGGTGGCGGAGACAAAACCCAGCTGCTCGAACATCACATTCGCCCAGCTGTCCTCGTTGCGGCACAGGTAGGCCGTGTCGCTGCCCTCGGGCGGCGCGAAGAGCAGCTGCGTCATACGTTTGCCGGCCCCGCGGAACCGTAAGCCGTTGGCCTTGAGCTTTCCCCCGGTGGCGTTGAGCAGCGCATGGGGCTTGCGGATGAGATAGGTGCCGGCCGGTATGTCGATCACGGTCCGGCCGATGTGGTCCCACACCCGGCCGGCCGCGTAGGAGTACGCACGGGCGAACGCGCGGCTGTCGTCGGTGCGTCCGTCGCCCTTGGCCCCGAAGTCCGCGACCACATCGATGACGTCCTTGCCCTTGGGCTTGTGGCCGGTGACCACGGGGGCCCGGGCGTCGTCGGACGACTGCCGGGAGGCAGGGGCCGCCGGATCGCATCCGGTGAGGGCGGCCGCCAGCGCCGCGGCCGTACCCGCCAGCACCGTCCGGCGATCGGCGCCACCGGTTGACGAAGAGGTCCTGCCTGCCATGATGTTGCTCCTTCGGGGGTTCCATTCATCAGGTGGGGGACATGAGCCAGTTCGGATATGCGATCAGACAGCTGTCTGCGGCCCAGAAATCCGCGAAGGGAGTGTCCCTGTACTCGCGTTATGTGAACCGGCCGGCCGGCCGGGTGTTAGCCGCCATGGGCTACCACCTCAAGCTGACTCCCAATCAAGTCACCATGATCAGTGCGGTTTTCACCTTTGCCGGCGTGGTCATGATTGCGGTGCTGCGCCCCTCGCCCGCCGCGGCGGTGGCTATTTTCGCGGCGCTGGTCCTCGGTTTCGCCCTTGACTCCGCCGACGGGCAGCTCGCCCGGCTGACCGGAACGGGCAGCGCCGCGGGGGAGTGGCTGGACCATGTGGTCGACTGCGCGAAGATGCTCGCCCTCCACATGGCCGTACTCGTCTCGTTCTACCGCCACTTCGGCCTCTCCGACCCTCGGTATCTGTTCGTACCCGTCGCCTTCCAGTTCGCCGCGGTGATGGTCTTCTTCGGCGGCATCCTCACCGAACAGCTCAAGCGCGCCGACCGGCTGCGGAGCGGTGCGGGCGGGCCGGCACCCGCGGCACCCGCCTCCACACTGCGCTCCGTCGCCCTGCTTCCGGTCGACTACGGCGTCTTCTGCGCCGTGTTCCTGCTGTTCGGCAGCCGCGATGTGTTCCTGGTGCTGTACTGCGGCCTGCTCGTCGCCCATCTGCTGTTCATGGTGGCGTTCCTGGTGAAGTGGTACCGCGAGTTGTCCGCCCCCGGCCGCTGACCGGCCGGGGACGGACACTCACCAGGGCGGACGCCCCGGGCCGGTCACGCGGAATTCGCGAGCCCGTCGAGCACCTTGCGCAGCAGGGTGCTCGACGTGTGCACGGTGTAGGGGAAATAGATCACATCGACCCCGACCGTCGCGAAATCCCTTTCGAGCTTGTCGCCCTTACTCGTCCCCCGCCAGTCGTCGCCCTTGAAAATGACGTCGAACCGTACCTGCTGCCAGGTCTCCAATTTGTCGGGCACCGTCTCGACGAACGCCGCGTCCACGAATCGGACGCTGCGTACGATCTCCAGCCGCTCGGCCAGCGGAATGACCGGTGCCTGCCCTTTCGCCTGCACCGCCATTTCGTCCGAGACGACACCGGCCACCAGATAGTCGCACTGGCTTTTGGCGTGCCGGAGAATGTTCAGATGCCCGACGTGGAATAGGTCGTAGACCCCGGGCGCATAACCTACTCGGTGCGTCATTTACCCCCCACTCGGCATACGGTCAGTTTCTGGCGGTCACATAGACCGGGCCATTGCGCCCGGACACATTGGTGCCGTCGGTGACCTCGATCGAGTACCGGTGCTGCGCCCCGGGCTCCACGGTGTCCGTGTAGCTCATGTTGGGCCGGTTCCAGTAGCGCGAATCCTGGTTGAGCGAGGTCAGATACTCGCCGTCCCGGTAGATCTTGTAGGTCAGGACACCGTCGTCCCGGTCCCACGAGGCCTTCCAGTTCAGCGTGATCTTGCCCCGGGACCCGCTCGCACCGCTGAGCAGCGGCACCTGCGGCGCCCCGGTGTCCGGCGCCGCCGTGAACCGGGTCAGGCCCTGCTGCGGCGCGTCATTGACGGTGGTGAACTCGCCGCCCGCCCACAGCACGCCGTCCGCCATGGTCAGCGCCCGCGGGCCGATCTGCTCGCCGATCCCGTCGTTGGTGTCCGGGAACCACGGCAGGATCGTCTTGTCCGAGATCGACTGCGCCAGGAAGTGCTGACGGTTGCCGATGTCGGTGAAGCCGCCCGGGGTGTTGGAGCAGTCGTGCGCGTGGGAGCCGCTGTAGAGGACGCCCTTGTACGGCAGCACCGCCTGGGTGGCGCCCAGACAGGTGTCCTTCCAGAGCTGCCCGCCGTCCGACAGCCGGCCCGCCGCGCGGCCGTCGAAGACCCCGCCGCCGGTGCCCTCGGCGCCCAGATAGAAGTTGGTCCCGTCATTGACGAGCGACTTGACCGCCGAGCGGTTGGGGATCCAGCCGGTGAAGGAGTTGACGACCCGGCCGGTGGTGGCGTCGAGCCCGGCGAGCGCGTGCACCCCGAAGAGGCTGCCGTTCACCGAGGTGAACCGGCCACCGATGATGACCTTGTTGAGCTGAGGGGCGACCGTGATCGCGTTGACCGCCGGGGTGGGGTCGTTGCCGACCGAGGAACCACGGATCGTCGCCTTGAACGGGAGCAGCTCGCCGTCGGGCCGCAGCGCGGCGACCCGCTCACGGGTCTGTCCCTGGACGGTCCCGAAACCACCGCCGATGTAGACGGTGTCCTCGGTGACGTCGAGGGCCCGTACGGTCGAGCTGACCGTCGGCTGCCAGTCCGCCCCGATGGTGCAGTCGTCGGTGTTGAGGGCGGCCGTGTTGGACCGGCCCACCGGGCCGGCCTTCCCGAACGAGCCGCCGATGTAGACCTTCGAGCCGTCGGGCGAGGCCTTCATGGCCCGGATCGTGCCCGTACCGCCGGTGAACGCCGGGGCGCACGAGACCGGTTCACCGGTCTTGGCATCGAAGGCCGCGAAGTTCTTACGGGCGAGCTCACCGGTACCGGGGGCGGCGCCCGGCGGCCGGATATGGCTGAAGGTGCCTCCCACATAGACGATGCCCTTGGCGTAGGCCATCGCCCACACGATGCCGTCGGTCTGCCAGGTGCGCAGCGGATCGGCGGTGAGGGTCGTTTCGCCGGTGGCCTGAGCCGGGCCGGCGGAAAGGGCGGTTGACGCGGTGCCGAGCACCGCGGCCGCGAGCAAGAGATGGACAGGTCTGCTTCGTTGGCGCACAGGTCCCCCCTGGAAGCATGGCGCGATCGGAATTGTCAGGGTAGGACGTGGGAACGCGACGAGTTCTGTGCGGAAATGGGCCCAACGTTCACGGTGAGTTTCCCGAACCACGCTTGCGCAGCGCCCCGAAGAACTCCCCTACCCCCAGCGGCAAACGATAGCGCCAGACGGCGGCGCAGAAAGCCCCAATGGCTAAAACAATTCCCAAAAGCGCGCCGGGAACGGTGTCCCCGAAAAGCGCCCGCAGAGCGAACACCGGGAACGCCACCGTCACGACGCCGAGCACCGCGGCACACCGATAGCCCCGGTCGACGGTGCGAAAGCCCAGGCGGTAGCGGGCCAGCAGCGCGGAGGCACCGTTGTCCACCACGATCGCCAGGCCCCAGGAAACCGCCGCCCCCAGCACCCCGTAGCGCGGAACCAGCCAGATGCCGCTGCCCAGTTGGACCACGAACGCGGTGCCCGCAACCACCAGATTCCAGACGCTCCGCCCGGCCATGAGGATGACCGTCTGCGCATTGCCGACGCCGACATTGACCAGACAGGCGGCCGCCAGGACCACCAGCCCCGCCGCGCCACCGCCGAAGCCGGGCCCGAAGAGCGACAGCACGGTCCGGGGGAAGGCGGCGAGGACCAGGAACACGGGCCAGGAGAAGAGCGCGATCCAGCGGGTCGACAGCCGGTGCAGATGCCGCGCCCCGTGCCGGTCGCCGCCCGCCAGCAGCCGGCTGATCTGCGGTGCCACCGCCAGTCTGATCGCCAACTGGAGCAGGCTCCCGGCGGTGACCAGCCGTCCGATCGCCGTGTAGATGCCGGCGTCGGCGCCGGTGCCCAGCGCCGACAGCAGGATCACCCCGATCCACACCGCGGTGATGTCGAAGACGGAGGAGACCGCCCGCGGTCCGGCGAACGCCCAGAACTCCCCTGACTGCGACGGCGGTTGCCCGGAACCCGGGTGCGTACGGCGGGACCGGCGCAGCGAGACGCCGGCGGCCACCGCGCCCAGCACCCCGGGCGCCAGCCAGGCCACCGAGAGACCGGTCACGCTCGGCGCGACCAGGACCAGCGGCACCGCGAGCAGCACCCGCAGGGCCGGCTTGCCGATCTGCTCCACGCCCACGAAGGGCACCACCGAACCGTAGCCCCGGGTGGCCCCGAGCAGCACCAGCGCCACCGTCGTCACCGGCAGGAACACCGCGAACAGCCGGATGAGCGCGGCGGCCTGGCCCGGATCCAGCTCGGGCAGCAGCAGACCGGCGAGCCCGGGGGAGCACAGCAGCACGGCCGCACCCGCGGTGCTCGCCAGCAGCGTCGGCAGGACCGAGATCCGCAGCAGGGCCGGTACCCCGGCGCCGCCGCTGAGCTCCAGATCCCGGGAGACGAAGCGGACCAGCGCGGTATCGGCGCCCAGCTTCAGCGCGTTGCTCAGGATGGTGAAGGCCGCGACCCCCGTGAACACCGCGCCGGCCCCGCGGGCCCCGAGACCATGGGTGATGACGGCGACGAGGAGAAACCCGAACAGCGCGTTGGCGGCCGAGCCCGCCAGGCCGAACATGCTGCCGCGGGCGGTGCTGCCGACCCCGCGTCCGCCGGCCCCGGCAGCTCCCGCCGCCGGTGGCGCGGGCCGCCCGCCCGCCCCCGCCGGACGGATGGCCGTCATCCGCGCAGCGAGGTGGTGTCGGTGTCGACGGACGCGCCGTCCTGCGGGGCCGGTCCGAGAAGCGGCGGCGGCGGGCCCGGCCGCGGCGGCGGTGCCACCGGGGCCGTCCGCGCACGGCCCCGGCCGCGCTTGCGGTGGGTCGGTCCGCCGTCCGTCAGCCGGCGCAGCGACGTCCCGCGGCTGCCCTTGTCCAGGACGGCCCCCAGGATGTGCCCGCCGGCGCCGGTGATCAGCTCCCACACCCGGTCCAGATCGTCCCGGCGGACCTCGTTGAGATCACACACCACCACGACACCGGCCGCCTGCTTGGCGACGGCCAGCCCGTCCGCATGCGACAGCAGCGGCCCGGTGACGACCACGACATTCTCGTTCGGGCCGGACGGGGCGTTCAGCAGCCGTGCGAACTGCGGTGAGGACAGGGCACGCGCCGGGTTGGGCACCTCCCGGCCGGGCAGCAGATCGAACCGCCCGTCCACCCCCGCGTCCACGGCGAGCCGCTCGCCGTCCGCCCAACTGCCCGGCACCGGACGGCCGTGACCGTGGTGCAGCGGCAGCCGCCGGGCGAGCTGCGGAGTACGCAGATCGGCCTCCACCAGCAGGATGTCGTTGCCGATCTCGGCGAACGCGCCGGCCAGGTTGACCGCGACCGACACCGCCTCCGCATGCTCCCGGGGAGAGACGACCAGCAGACTGCCCCGTCCCGCGAAGCGCTGGTCGTGCACCAGCCGGAAAGCGATCGTCCGGTAGGCCTCCGCCCGGTTGCCGCGGCCGGTCCGCCCGACCTCCAGCAGCTCCGCGCCGCCCTGCCGGCGGGGCAGGATGCCGAGCACCGGTGCCCGCAGATTGTCCTGCACATCCGCCACCGACCGGACCCGCGGCTCCAGCACCGAGCGCACCCAGGCCGCCAGAATGCCCAGCACCAGCCCGACCACGGCCCCGGCCAGCAGCAGCACGACGAGACCGGGGCTGGACGGGAAGGCCGGCGGATCGCCCTTGCGGACGATGTCACCGGGCGTGGTGTCGAGGGACTTCAGGCTGGAGATCCGCCCTTGCAGATCCGCTATCTCCGACACCAGGTTGCTGCGCTCGGACTCATCGGTGGCCCGCCCCCCGCTCCCGGCCGCGATCCGCCGGTCCAGCACCTTGCGCTGCTCCTGGAGCGGCTTGAGTTCGGTGCTCAGCTTGCTGACGGTCTTGTCTATCCGCTTGGTCGCGGCGTCCTCCCGGTAGTCCAGATACGCATGCACGAAGGCGTTGACGAGCGCGGACGCCCGGTCCGGGGAGTCCGCGTCGTACTCGAACATCAGGGTCTGGGTCTCGGGAGGATTGCTCACCCGCAGATCCCGCTGGAGCCGGGCCGGATCGGTGGTCAGCTTCAGGGCCTTGGCCGCACCGGCCGCGACCGACGCGCTCTGCGCGATCTGCCGCTCGGTGCCCATGCTGATCTGCTTGTCCACCGAGACCCCGCCGGCCTCGAAGGGCGCCGTACTGATCGCATGCACCACGACCTCGCCGGTCGCGGTATAGGTCGAGCCGCCGAGCAGGGACACGGCGCCACCGCCGAGCATGCCCAGTACCAGCCCCAGCACGACCAGGGCCCGGTACCGGAAGAGCTGGCGCAGCTGGTCCCGGATCTGGTCCGGCTCCTCCGCGGGCTCGTCGAAGACGCTCACGTACGTGCTCCTCCTGTGGGTAGCGGCAAGGCGGTGCGGGGCGCGGGCGACGCCGAGGCGCCCGCGGGGTCCGCCGCGGACGGCGGAAGGGTCCGCCGTCCCGGCTTACGGGTGATCAGTAGCGGGATGCAGACCAGCAGGGCGAGCGGGCCCACGATGGCCATCAAACTGCCGCGCAGCAGTACCAGTTGATAGAAGCCGAAGGCCGGCACCAGCAGCGCGGCGAGGGTCCCCGGGCGCCGCCGCAGCCGGTGCCGGAGGTCGTCGATACGCCGCCCCACCGCGCCGATCAGACCGAAGACGGCGATGACCGACGGGAACCCGGCCCACATGTACGACTCGATCCACAAGGGCGCGGAGAGGTTCTCGAAGGTATAGCCGGCGTGCCGGGCGAGCAGGATGCCCGCGTCATCGGGCTTGCCGGGCCAGACGGCGCGCGGCACGAAGAACAGCGGGGGCCCCAGCGCGGCCGTCGGTGTGAAGCCATGCGCATGGACGTAGTCCACACCCGTCTCGATCTGCTGGAACGCGTCATAGTCACCGTTGGACGTGAACTGCTCGGCCAGCGACACGACATGGACCGGCTCCCGCTTGTCGTAGCGGAAGTAGTCGCTGTACGGGAAGACGATCAGGACCACGGCCGCCACGGCCGCCGCGCCCATCCGGAACGCCCGCGGCCCGCGCAGCCAGGAGGCGCTGAAGACCAGCGCCAGCAGGACCGTTCCTGCCCAGAAACGCGGCTGGCTGATCGGGTTGTTGACCACCACGTTCACCGCGATCAGCAGCGGCAGCAGCAGCCACCGCAAGCCGCGCAGGGTCCGGTCACCGGCGGTGAACCGCGGTACGTGCACCAGCCCCACCAGCGCCCAGAAAGCCGGTACCGAAAGGGCCCAGGCGGCCATCGCCCGGTCCGCGGACGCGGCCGGCGCGGCCTGTGCCGCGGCCTCGTTGGCGGCCTGCCGGCTGAGGAAGAACGCCGACAGTCCGCCCTGACCCGGGATCAGCGCGACCGCCAGCAGCAGCGCCAGACCGCACAGCAGCAGCACCCGTCCCGGCGACAGCCGCCGGGCCAGCACCGGTTCGAGGAGCACGGAGGCGCGCGACGACCGCCAGGACGCCACCGCCGACCCGGCGCTGTAGGCGAGAAGTCCCGTCTCCACCACGGCCGTTGTCAGGAACGCGGTGTTCGCGTCGACCATGAAGCCCCGGGGGTAGGCGTCCGTCGCGAGCATCGCCAGCGGCGCGAGTCCCAGCCACACATAGGAAAAGAGCCAGAAACCGAGCGCGATCAGCCGCGCCCGGACGTCCGTCAGCACCCGTGCCAGCGCCGCACCCGTGTGCACCACCACCACGCACTGCACGGCCAGCGCGGCGCCGAAACGGGCGTCGAGCGACTGAAGGATCAGCACCGGAAGCAGCACCACCAGCAGCAGCGCCCAGCAGCACAGTGCGGCGACGCCCCGCACCGGCACCGTGGCGCCCGAACGTTTCCCGCGCGGCATCGGCCCACCTCCCCCCAACTCCCCACCAGCGACCACAATCTAAGGGACATCGGGAAAACAAGGTCGCCTTCGGGACACAATCGCAACGCAATTCACAGCCCGCGGGCCCCGGCAGGCTCCTACGATGACCGCACATCCAGAGGGGGGCCATTCGTGGAAGACTCGTTCGCGGGCCGGTGCGTGCTCGTGGTCTCGACCAATTACGCACCCGAACACACCGGCATAGGGCCGTACTCGACCCAGATCGCCGAGCACCTGGCCGCATCCGGAGCCGACACCCATGTCCTCGCGGGCATGCCGCACTATCCCGCCTGGCGGGTCGCGGACGGCTACCGCGGCCGGTGGCGTGTCCGGGAACGCCGCGGCGGGGTGACCGTGCACCGCCGGCGGCACACCGTTCCGCCGCACCAGACCGCCCTTCGCCGGGCCCTGTTCGAGGCGAGCATCCTGGCCCACAGTGCCCTGACACCACCGCGTATCCGACCCGACGTGGTGCTCACCCAGATGCCGAGCCTGGCCGGGGGAGTGCTCGGCGGGCGGCTGGCGCGGCAGGCCGGGGTACCGCATGTCGTGGTCGTCCAGGACCTGATGGGGGCCGCCGCCGAGCAGAGCGGCATCCAGGGCGGGGGCCGGGCCGCGGCCCTGGCCGGGGCGGTGGAGGCGCGGGTGCTGCGTCAGGCGGCCGTCGTCGGCGTGGTGCACGAATCGTTCGTGGACCGGGTCACGGCGATGGGCGTGCCGCGCGGACGGGTGCATGTGGTGCCCAACTGGACCCATGTGCGGGGTCCGAGCGGTGACCGGGACCGCACCCGGGCCCGGCTGGGCTGGTCCGGCGGGGAGACCGTGGTGCTGCACGCCGGCAACATGGGCCTCAAGCAGGGGCTGGAGGTACTGGTCGAGGCCGCGCGGCTGGCCGGGCAGGAGGCCGCGCCCGTGCGCTTCGTGCTCATGGGGGACGGCAATCAGCGGGCGCATCTGGAACGGCTCGCCGCGGACGTCCCCGCGCTGTCCTTCCTGCCGCCCGCCGACGCCGAGGACTTCCCCGAGGTGCTGGCCGCCGCCGATGTGCTCGCGGTGACCCAGAAGGCCTCCGTATTGGACATGAGCCTGCCGTCCAAGCTGACCTCGTACTTCATGACCGGCCGGCCGGTGATCGCTTCGGTGGCCGCCGAAGGGGGCACCGCCCAGGAGGTGCTGCGCTCGGGCGCCGGGACGGTCCTCGCACCGGAGGACCCGAAGGCGCTCCTCGCGGAGGTCCGGGCGCTCGCCGACGACCCCGGGCGGGCGGCGCGGCTGGGAGCCCGGGGCCCGCAGTACGTGGAGCAGCGGCTCAGCAGCCGGGCCGGTCTGGAGCGGATCACCGAACTGCTGCGGATCGCGCGGGCCGCCGGACGGTAGCCGCGGGCGGCGGGGGCGCCGGGCCCCCGCCGCCCCGGTCACCGTGCGCCGGGCCGGGCGAGGGACCCGTACCACCCCTCCAGCCGGTCGGCGACGGCCGCCAGCGAGAACTCCGCCTCGACGGCCGCCCGGCCGGCCCGGGTGACGCGCTCCCGCAGCGGACGGTCCTCCAGGAGCCGCAGCACCGCGTCCGCCAGCTGCTCCGGCGAACCGTCGGTCACCACGGCGGCCTCGCGCCGCCGGAGCGTACCGGCGATCCCGCAGCTGCCGGTGCAGACCACCGGGGTGCCCACCGCCAGGGACTCCAGCACACTCATCGGGAACGGCTCGTCGACGCTGGGCAGCACGTACACGGTGGCCTGCGCCGTCCGCCGCACCGCGGCGTCGTGGTCGAGGGCCCCGCCGTACGTCACGACCTCGCCCAGCCCCTCCTCGGCGATCAGCCGCCGCACCTCCGCCAGCCGCCCCTCGTCCGAACCGTGCAGGGTGAAGGACACCTCGGGCCGTTTGCGGTGCACCAGCGCCGCCATCCGCACGAAGGCCTCGGGGCGCTTGCGGCTCTGCAGCCGGGCGAGGAAGAGCACATCGGTGTCGCTGCGCTCGCCGTCGGCCGGGCGGGAGCGGACCCCGTTGGGGAGTCTGACCAGCCGCGGTCCGCGCGGGCCCAGCACCTTCCGCAGCCCGGCCTCCTCCTCGTCGGTGAGCACCAGGGCCGCGGACGCCCGCCGCAGCAGCGGGACATACACCCGGTCGAAGAGCCGGGCCACCGCCGAGCCGCGGGGCTGGACCATGCCATGGGTCTGCACGAGGAAGGGCCGGCGGCGCACCACGGCCACCACGAGCGCGGCCAGGGACACCAGGTCCCGCCCGGCGTGCAGATGCACCGCGTCGGCCCGGCCCACCCGCCGCCAGAGCGTGGGCAGCAGCCCCGGGTGGAACAGGCCCAGGAAACCCTGCCCCGGCACCAGCGTGCGGGCGGTCCGGGCGCGCAGCGGCACCCCGTCCACCGACCGCGGGGGCGCGCTCCGGCCCCGCCACAGCGAGACCAGCTCCACCTCGTGCCCCCGTGCGGCCAGTTCGCCCAGCTGTCCGGTGGCCACGCTCACCGGACCGCCGTAGGCCCCGTCGTCGCTGACCAGCGTCACCACATGGGTGATCCTCATACGGCACCTCCGGTGGTGTGCACGGCCCCCGGCGGCACATCGCGGTGGGCGACCACACCGGCCCCGACCACCGCGTCCGCTCCGACGGTGACACCGCGCAGCACCATGGCACGGGCCGCGACCCAGGACCCGGGCTCCAGCCGGATCGGTGCGTTGTCGAACTCGAAGGTGGGCGAACGGCGTTGGTGGCTCCCGGTGCACAGCACGGCGCCCTGGGACACACAGACATCATGGCCGATAGTGATCGGCTCCAGGTTGATCAGCCAGGAATCCTCTCCCACCCAGACGTCATCGCCGACCGTCAGCTTCCACGGCCACTGCACCCGTACCCGGTGCCGGATGAGCACCCGTTCGCCGACCCGGGCGCCGAAGAGCCGCAGCAGCGCGGGCCGCAGCCGCGGCGGGAACCACCACTTCATGAACAGGACGTTGAGCACGACGAACCAGGCGACCTGGGTCAGCAGTCCCCGGCCCTTGTCATAGCCGGCGCCGGTGAAGCCGCGCAGCCGGCGGTCGGTGGCGGTGACCGTCATCGGTCCACCCGCACCCGGTGACCGGAGAGCTCGTCCGCCAGCTGCCGGATGTCCGACTCGACCATGATCCGGGCGAGTTCGTCGTACTGCACCTTTGCCGACCAGTCCAGCCGGCTCTTGGCCTTGGACGCGTCACCGATGAGCGCGTCCACTTCGGAGGGCCGCTCGTACTTCGGGTCGAAGCGCACACTGCGCTCCCAGTCCAGCCCCACCGCGTCGAAGGCGGCCTGGAGGAAGTCCCGTACGGTCGCGGCCACTCCGGTCGCCACCACATAGTCGTCGGGTTCGTCCTGCTGGAGCATCAGCCACATGGCCTCGACGTACTCCGGGGCGTAACCCCAGTCGCGGACGGCGTCGAGGTTGCCGAGGTAGAGGTGCTCCTGAAGGCCCGCCTGTATGCGGGCCACCGCGCGGGTGATCTTACGGGTCACGAAGGTCTCACCACGCCGCGGGCTCTCGTGGTTGAAGAGGATCCCGTTGACCCCGAACAGGCCATATGCCTCGCGGTAGTTGACCGTGGACCAGTAGGCCATGACCTTGGCGCAGCCGTACGGGCTGCGCGGGTGGAAGGGCGTCGCCTCGTTCTGCGGCGGCGGGGTGGCGCCGAACATCTCCGAGGACGACGCCTGGTAGAGCTTGGTCTGCACGCCGCTGGCGCGGATGGCCTCCAGCAGCCGTACGGCGCCCAGCCCGGTCACATCGCCGGTGTAGAGCGGAGCGTCGAAGGACACCCGGACATGGGACTGGGCCCCGAGGTTGTAGACCTCGTCGGGCTGCACATCGCGCAGCAGATTCACCAGGGCCACCCCGTCCGACAGATCGACGTGGTGCAGCAGCAGTCGCCGGTCGGGGGTGTGCGGGTCCTGGTAGATGTGGTCGATGCGCTCGGTGTTGAAGCTCGATGAGCGTCTCATCAGCCCGTGCACCTCATAGCCCTTGCTCAGCAGCAATTCGGCGAGATACGAACCGTCCTGACCGGTGATTCCGGTGATGACCGCGGTTTTCGGCATGGCTTCCCCCCACGAGAAGTGATGTACATCGGTTCTGACTTGCTGGATTACCCACGCGCCGGCGGACCGCGGGGCGTGGACGCTACCCGCTCCGTTGCCGCCGGTCGAGGGCGAGGAGCGGCAGATATTTCCTGAAATAGCCGGTGGACGTATCGGGTTGACTGGCACAATCCGGCCCATGGATGACTTGCTGCCCACACCCGCTCGCGTCTTCGTCGCGGGCCACCGAGGCCTGGTGGGATCCGCCGTGGCCCGTCGGCTGTCCGCGCAGGGCTATGACGTGCTGACCCGTACCCGCGCGGAGCTCGACCTGCGGGATGCCGGGGCCACCGAGGCGTATCTGCGCTCGGCGCGGCCCGACGCCGTCGTCCTGGCGGCCGCCAAGGTCGGCGGAATCATGGCCAACAGCACCCACCCCGTGCAGTTCCTGGAGGACAATCTGAGCATCCAGCTCAGCGTCATCGCAGGCGCGCACCGGGCCGGGGTGCGTCGGCTGCTGTTCCTCGGATCGAGCTGTATCTACCCCAAGCACGCCGCCCAGCCGATCACCGAAGACGCCCTGCTGAGCGGCCCGTTGGAGCCCACCAACGAGGCCTACGCGATAGCCAAGATCGCCGGTCTCGTCCAGATCCGCTCCTACCGCCGGCAATACGGTGCCTCCTTCATCTCCGCCATGCCGACGAACCTCTACGGGCCGGGCGACAACTTCGACCTGGAGACCTCGCACGTCCTGCCCGCGCTCATCCGCCGCTTCCACGAGGCGAAGGAACAAGGGCTGCCCGAGCTCACCCTCTGGGGCACCGGCACCCCGCTGCGCGAGTTCCTGCACGTCGACGATCTGGCCGCCGCCTGCGAGGTGCTGCTGCGCCGCTATGACGGCGACGACACGGTCAACGTCGGCTGCGGCAGTGACCTGACCATCGCCGACCTGGCCGCCCGTGTCGCCGCCGCGGTGGGATACGAGGGCCGGATCACCTTCGACCCGTCCCGCCCCGACGGCACCCCGCGCAAGCTGCTCGACATCAGCAGGATGCGGGCCCTGGGCTGGACGCCCACCATCCCGCTGGCCGAGGGCATCGCCCGGACCTACCGGGCCTGGCGGGCGGAGCCGGCCGCGGTGTGACCGCCCTGGATCCGTACCGTGCACCCGGCGCCCGCCGCTCGGCGAGGCGCCGGACGCACACCGTGGCGCGCTAGTACGCACCGCGCCCGTCCACGACGGCCCGCACGGTACGGACCAGCACATTGATGTCGCGGACGTAGGACCAGTTGTCCACATAGCTCAGATCCAGCGCGACGGTCTCGTCCCAGGAGAGATCGGACCGCCCGCTGACCTGCCACAGCCCGGTCAGTCCCGGCTTGACGGACAGTCGGCGCAGCTCGGTCCCGTTGTACCGCTCCACCTCTTCGGGCAGCGGGGGCCGCGGGCCGACCAACGACATATGGCCGGTCAACACGTTGAACAGCTGGGGCAGTTCATCCAGGGAGAAGCGGCGCAGCAGCCGGCCCACCGGCGTCACCCGCGGATCCCGCCGGATCTTGAACATCGCCCCGTCGTGCTCGTTCGATGTCTCCAGCGCCGCCCGCATCCGGTCGGCGGTGACCACCATCGTGCGGAACTTCCACATCCGGAACGGCCGCAGATCCTGGCCGACCCGGATCTGCCAGTAGAACACCGGCCCGGCGGAGGAGAGCCTTATCGCCGCCGCCACCAAGGCGAACACCGGGGAGAGCAGTGCCAACAGCAGCAACGCCCCCAGCCGGTCCGTGAGCTGCTTCAGCAGAACCGGCATCCCGCGCCGCGCCGCGGGGTCTATATGCATCACCGTCAGGCCCGCCGCCTTCGCGAGCCGGACCCGGTGCTGCGACACATCGATCAGGCCCGGAAGTATGGCCAGATTCCGACCCCCGTCGTGCAGGGCCCAGGCCAGCCTCCGTATTCGCCCCGCGGACAGCCGGCGGCCCGGCGCCACGAAGACGAGATCGGCGTCGAGGTCGGCGGCGCACCGGAGCACGGTCTCGCCGTCCAGTGCCGCTTCGGGCGCGCTTCCGTCCGACGCGAGCCGGGCCGGGACCGGCACCGCCGAGTCGATGGCCTCCTCGCCGACGAGACAGCTGCCGACCACGACATATTCATGATCGGTACGGTGTGCCAGCTCCGCGAGCACCACATCGACGGTGCCCGCCTCCCCGACGATCAGCACCCGGCGCAGCGCCTGCGCACGGCGTCTGGCGGCCACCAGATACCGGTGCACCAGGCGGCGCCGGGCCACGCCCAGCGCCAGGCACGGCAACAGGGCGAGTATGCAGATCTTGAGCGAGACCTCGACCCGCGCCACGACGCAGACGACGGCGAGTACGCCCAGCATGGTCAGCCAGTCACGTAAGACCGGCAGCGCGGCGTCGTCTCCGGCGGGCTCCTCCCGGCTGTAACGATTCTTCGATGCGCCCACGGCGAGCCATGAGGCGCCGGCCAGCACCGCGGTGAGCAGCGGCTGGGGCTGCTCTGTCACGGCACAGAGCAGCCCCACCGGCAGCAGGGCCCCCACGGCATCGACGGCCGGCGCCAGCTGTCGCAGCCGGCGCTCCGTCGGCCTGTGCCTGCTTTTGTCGTCGCGTTCCGGTACGCGGTCCAACTTGGCTGTCCCGGCAGGTGAATCCATCACCCTTGCTCCGGCAGCTTCGAACAACCCCATGGCCCCCCACTTGGTCGTCCCCTTCACTTCCGGCGCGGCTGGAGCCCCCCGGCCCCACAACCGCCCCCGTGTCGGACGTGACGCTAGAGCACGCTGCGCCCGACTGCTGTGGTTTACCTATTTTGAGTGTTCTTGTGTCCGATTGTTTACAACGGGACGAGCGCGTGATCCGGTCTCGGCCAATGTGCCGGGGGGCGAACAACCCTTTTGCGGAACGGCGAATCGCCCGGCAGGCCGGCCGTCAGCCGCGGCCGGGAGGGACGCTGGGCGCCCACGAGTTGTTCCCGGGCGCCATGTGTGTGCGCTCCCGCGCCCGTGCCCTGACCGGGGCGGAGCTGCGTCGCGTGCGGCGGTCGGTCAGCCGGCGGCGCGTAGGGAAGCGTCCAAGGTGCTCATGAGTTGCGTCCACGCGATCCTTGGCCGTGGGTGCGAGAGGATAACGGGAAAGCACAGCGATCAGTACCGGCGTGGCACGTTGCCGAGCCTCGGATCGCCGGGAACGGTCTCCTCGAACACGGGGAGGACTTCCTGGGCGCTCTCCGCCACGTAGCGCGCCACCACTCGCAGCTCGTCCATGGTCAACTCGAAATCACCGGACACGGTCGTCATGGACCCGATCCTCCCACCGCGTGGAGCGCTGCCCGGTGGCCTTCGTGGCCGCCGGGACGTCGGAGGCCCGTCCGTCCACAGCGGCCGACACCAGGTACCGGAGGGTCCCGACGGCCACCGGGAGCAGCGCCGGTCAGATCGCGGACACATGGCGTATCCGGCTGTTGGCCAGGTTCTCCGCCCGGCGGACCGTACTCGTGGAGGCGGCCAGCAAGGGCAGCCGGACGGCAGGGCTGGGAATGCGGCCCTGAGCGTGCAGTACTCCCTTGATCACTGTCGGGTTCGGTTCGGCGAACAGGGCAGCCGAGAACCGGGCCAGCTCGGCTCCGAGCCTGCGGGCGGGTGCGGCGGAGCCGAGATGCCACAGCGAGATCAGTTCGGCGTAGTCGGCGGTGCGGACATTGGCCGAGGCGACGATTCCGCCGTGGGCGCCCGCCGCGACCAGCGGGGAGATGACGACGTCGTCGCCGCCGAGCACGGCGAAGCCGGGCGGGGGACAGTCGAGCAATGCCATCGTGGTCGCGTCGATCGCACCGGTCGCGTGCTTGATTCCGACGATCCCTGGCAGGCGGCCGAGTGCGGCGATCGCGTCGGCGCTGAGAGTCTGTCCGGTGCGGTAGGGGATGTCGTACACGAGCAGCGGTAGGCCACCGTCTTCTGCCAGCGCGGTGAAGTGCGCGAGTGTCCCCGCCTCACCGGGCCGGGTGTAGGGCGGCGCGGGAACCAGCGCCGCGGCGACGTCACCGGTGGCCGCCAGCTCGTGCAGCGACGTGATGGCGGTGGCGGTGTCGTTGGTGCCGACCCCGACGATGAGCGGGGCGCCGTGTTCCCGGCAGGCGGCCGAGCAGATGCGCACCACGGTCCGCTTCTCCTCCGCGGTCAGCGTGGCTGCTTCCGCGGTGGTGCCGAGGGCGACGAGTCCGGAGGCGCCGGCCGACAGCGCCTCGTCGGCGAGTCGGGCCAGCGCGTCGGGGGCCAGACGCAGGTCGTGGGTGAAGGGAGTCACCAAGGGGACGTACAGGCCGGTGAAGAGGGGATTGGGCTTCATGGCTCCACCCTGGCTCACACCGAACCGGTAGATCCATTTCTGATTTCTACCTTCATGGCTAAGCTGAACTTATGCTTGATGTGCGTCGTCTCCACCTGCTTCGCGAGCTCGACCGGCGGGGCACGATCGCGGCCGTGGCCGAGGCGCTGACCTTCACCGCATCCGCCGTCTCCCAGCAGCTGGGTGTGCTGGAGCGCGAGGCGGGTGTGGCCTTGCTGGAACGCAGCGGCAGGCGGGTGATTCTCACGCCCGCAGGCCGTTCCCTCGTCGCACACGCCGACGCCGTGCTGGAACGCCTTGAGTTGGCGGTCGCCGAGCTCGCCGGCGCGCGGGAGGGGATCGGCGGGCCGCTGCGTATCGGGACCTTTCCCTCCGGTGGCCACACCATCGTGCCCGCCGCGCTGGCCGAGCTGACGCAACGGCATCCCGCGCTGGAACCGATGGTGCAAGAGATCGACTCAGCGCGCGTCTCCGACGGCCTGCGGGCCGGTGAACTCGACGTGGCCCTGGTCCATGACTACGACTTCGTACCCGCGTCACCGGACACCACGGTGGACGAGGTGCCCCTGCTGGAGGAGCCGGTGTACCTCGTCACCAGGACCGCGGCCGAGACCACCGGCCACAGCGGCACGCTGGCGGAGCTGCTCGGCCCGTATGCCGAGGCCCCGTGGATCACCGCGCGGGACGGCACGACCGGGCACGCGATGGCCGTGCGCGCCTGCCAGGCGGCCGGGTTCCAGCCGAGAATTCGCCACCAGGTCAATGACTTCCGCACCGTGCTGGCCCTGGCCGCCACCGGGCAGGGGGCCGGATTCGTGCCGGAAATGGCCACTGCGCAAAGCCCCGCAGGGGTGGTGCTGACCAAGTTGCCGCTGTTCCGACGATCGAAGGTCGCCTTCCGCGCGGGCGGCGGTACTCATCCGGCGATCGCCGCATTCGTGGCCGCGGCAACAGCGGCAGTGGGCTGTATGAGGGGTTCAGGGCCCGGTGAGAAGACCGCGATGCGCTAGCGGACTCCGCACCGGCGCTGCTGGAGCAGGGTGCCGACGCCCCGGCGAGTTGACCGCGAACCCGTGGGCCGGATGCTGAAGGGGGCTGTCTGTCGGCGGCTCAGGGACACGGCATGCTCATGTAGAGGGCCTGTTCGCCCGATGAGGGCGTGCCGTCGTAGAGCGTGGTGTCCAGTCCGCAGAAGGTGAATCCCATCCGCCGGTAGGCGTGGATCGCCGGGGCATTGATGTTGGTGACTTCCAGCCAGAGGTGCCCTGCACCGCGCTCACGGGCGAACTCGACGGCATGGCCCACCAGGGCCCGGCCGAGGCCCCGACTCCGATGGGGCGGAGCGATCTTGATCTCCTCGATGGTCAGCCGCCGGTTCCACGCGGCGTAGGAGACGGCGGCGAAGCCCGCCAGGCAATGGTCGGAGCCAACGGCGACGAAAGTACGGCTGTGCGGGTCCTCCTCGCCGGCAGGGCCGTCGTCGGCGTCGGCATCCTCCGCTGGGAAGACTTTGTGGAGGGGCGGGTCCACCGGGATCTCCTGGAGGGCGAACCCGTCCTCGGTGCCGGCCACATGGAAGACCGTGCGGGTGGTGAAGGATCCGTCGAGTGCCTCCATGGCCTGGGTGTCCTCAGGCCGGGCAGCGCGGAACTCGTAGTCCATGTCGTCAATGGGCGTCATGGCATGAACCTACGACCAGCGACCGGAGGGATCGGGGCCGGGGCGGGGTCTTCCGACGCCCGAACTCCCCGACGTTCCCGGTGCGCCCAGCAGACCTCCGGCTAGCATTCCGGCCATGAACAGTGACCTCTTCGCCTCGGAGAACATGGCCGCACCGGCCACCGCGCCCGGGATGACGCAGCAGAACGCCAAATCCCTCAAGTACGCGCTGGACGGCGAGTGTTATGCCCGGCAGGGCTCGATGATCGCCTACCGCGGCGACCTGCAATTCGAGAAGCAGGGGCAGGGCATCGGCAAGTTCCTCAAGCGGGCGGTCACCGGTGAGGGGCTGGCGCTGATGGCCGTGCAGGGCCGCGGCGAGGTGTGGTTCGCGCACGAGGCCGCCAACTGCTTCATCATCGACCTCGCCCCGGGCGACGGCATCACCGTCAATGGCCGAAATGTGCTGTGCTTCGACCCGTCCCTCTCCTACGAGATCAAGGTCGTCAAGGGTGCCGGCATGGTCGGTGGCGGGCTCTTCAACTCCGTCTTCAGCGGCCAGGGCAAGCTCGGGGTGATGTGTGAGGGCAACCCCATCGTCATACCCGTCTCCCCGCAGGCCCCGGTCTTCGTGGACACCGATGCCGTGGTCGGCTGGAGCAGCGCACTCCAGACCACGCTGCACCGGTCGCAGAGCCTCGGCTCGATGCTCCGGGGCGGCTCCGGGGAGGCCGTCCAACTCCGCCTCGACGGCGAGGGCTTCGTGATCGTACGGCCCAGTGAACTCCGCCCGGAGAAGGAATCCGGCAACTGATCCGGATCAGCCCGGGGCCGGGCGACCGCGGGCCGGCCCCGCGGAGGCGGCTTCGCGCGGGGGGCCGCTGCCTGGCATGATCGCGCGCATGGCTGAACGCGTGATCGCCGCCTGTGACGGCGCTTCGAAAGGAAACCCCGGGCCCGCCGGCTGGGCCTGGGTCATCGCCGACGGTGCGGGAACCGTCGTCCGGTGGGAGGCCGGGCCGCTGGGCACCGCGACCAACAACGTCGCGGAACTCACGGCCCTGGAACGTCTGCTGGCAGCCACCGATCCGGCCGTCCCGATCGAGATCCGGATGGACTCCCAGTACGCGATGAAGGCCGTCACCACCTGGCTGCCCGGCTGGAAGCGCAAGGGGTGGAAGACGGCCGCGGGCAAGCCGGTCGCCAATCAGGAACTGGTCGCCGGCATCGACGCGCTGCTCACGGACCGCTCCGTGGAGTTCCGCTATGTCCCCGCGCACCAGGTGGACGGTGACCCGCTCAACGACTTCGCCGACCGGGCGGCGAGCCAGGCGGCCATCGTCCAGGAGGCCGCCGGCAGCGCACTCGGCTCCCCGGAACCGCCGTCCGCCCCCGACACCGTGCGGCCCGCCGGCACCCGTCGACGGGCCTCCGGTCCGGCGGCGAAGACCGCCTCCGCACCGCAGCGGCGTACCTCGGGAAAGACGCGGACCCTGAACGCCAAGTTCCCCGGCCGCTGCCGCTGCGGGCGCTCCTACGCGGCGGGCGAGCCCATCACCAAGAACCCCGACGGCTGGGGCCACCCCGCCTGCCGTTCCGGGGCGGGGGACGACTAGGCCACCCTTTATGCGTTCGCCGAAGCTCCTCGATGTGGCTCACCACCGTGCTGGGCGTCGCCGGTGCTGGTGAAGGCCCTCGGGAGGTGGCGCAGGGCGAAGACGCCGAGTGCGGCGTGGAGGATGCCTGCGATAGCGGCAGCAGCGTGCAGACCGGTGACGAAGGCTGACTTCGCCTCGCCGATCACCGCGGCCGCGAGGCCGGGGATCTGGAGTGTCTCGTTGAGGGTGCCGGCGAGGTCAGGTCCCTGGAGCCGGAAGATCAGGGCGGCCAGCGAGCCGAGGAGTGCGATCCCGAGGGCGTTGCCGATCTCGTTGCTGGTCTCGGCGATTGCTGCCGCGGACCCGGCGCGCTCTGCGGGCACCGCAGCGACAGCGGTGTCGGCCACGACGCTGAAGGAGATGCCGTAGCCGACGCCGGCGATGAGGGTGGATGCCACGTACCAGCCGCTGCCGCCGGAGGCGCTGGTGGCCGGCAACAGGAGCAGCCCTGCGGCGATGAAGAAGTGGCAGGTGATGAGCGCTGCGCGGGTGCCGATCCGCGCGACCAGTGCCGGTGTGACGATGCAGGTCACGGTGAGCACAGCGGCGCCGGGGAGCGCGACGAGAGCTGTGTCCAGCACTGTCAGTCCGAGGACGGACTGGAGGTAGATGCCGCCGAGGTAAGCCGTTGCCGACCATGCGGCCAGGGGCAGAAGCCCGGTGATGGCCGCGATCGTGAACACCCGGTCGCGGAAGAGGCGGAAGTCGATCAGCGGGTATTCGAGGCGGAGTTGCCGCCGGACGAACCACCGCAGGGTGACGACGCCGACGATCCCGGTGACCACCGGGGCTGCTCTCAGCCCCGCCGCGGCAGCGTGCTTGATCGCGTAGACGGTCAGCAAGATGCCCGCAGCGGAGAGCAGAACACTCAAGACGTCGATGCGGCCGGTCCGGGTGGCACGTACCTCGCGGAGCAGGGCCGGGGCCAGGAGCAGGAACAGCACGACGACGGGGAGATTGATGAGGAAGACCGACCCCCACCAGAACCTGCTCAGCAGCTGTCCGCCGACGACCGGACCGATCGCGAACCCGGCGGCAAAGGTGGCTGCGAAGATCCCGATCGCGTGTGCCCGCCGGCGTGGATCGGTGAACAGTTCGCTGAGTACCGCCAGCGCCGACGGCAGCAGCGTGGCACCGGCCACGCCCATCAACGCCCGGAACGCGATCAGCAGTTCCGGCCCGGGAGCGAACGCCGCTCCTGCCGAGCCGGCACCGAACACCGCCGCGCCGATCATCAGCAGCTTCAGCCGACCGTACCGGTCACCCATGTTCCCGAACGCGATGATCAAGGACCCGACGGCGAATCCGTAGACGTCCAGGATCCACAACGCCTGATCGGCAGTCGGTGACAGAGCCTCGGAGACCTTGGCCGTCGCCAGGAACAGGACCGAACCGTCCATCGCGACCAGCAGTACCGGGCCGAGCACCACCAGCAGACCGAGCCACGCACGCAAGCCCGCTGAGTGAGAAACACGCTGTTCATTCATGCGTCCGACGGTGCGGTACGTCGGATGCGGCAACCATCCCCGCGCCGTGGGTACACCTGGCAGGGGCACCCGGAAACGGACCGTCGCCCCTATGCTCAACGTCATGGAACTGGAGAGCCTCGGGGCCTACCTCAAGACCCGCCGCGACCGGGTCACGCCTGCCGACGTCGGACTGCGCACTTACGGCACCGCCCGCCGCGTACCCGGCCTGCGTCGCGAGGAGCTCGCCCAGCTCGCCGGTGTGAGCGCCGGCTACTACACGCGGCTGGAGCAAGGTCAGGCCGGTACTGCCTCTCGGCAGGTCCTCGATGCGCTTGCCGGCGTGCTCCAGCTCGATCCGGCAGAGACCGTCCACCTGCACAACCTCGCCCGTCAGCCCACCACATCACGCCTGGTCCGGCAGCGCCCTGAAAGTCCGCACCCACGCGTCCTGGCGCTTGTGGCGTCCCTGGGCGAGAGCACGCCGGCCGTCGTGCTCGGCCGCCGTGGCGACGTGCTGGCCTGGAACCGCACCGGACATGCCCTGGTCGCAGAACACATCGACTTCTACGCACCGGGTGATCTCGCACGACGGCCGTCCATCCCCCGGATGTTTTTCCTCGATTCCCTCACCCGTGATCTGCACCGCAACTGGGATGAACTGGCCCGAACCCATGTCGCCTACCTGCGGCTCACCGCGGGCAGGTATCCCACTGATGCCCGATTGGCCGAACTGATCGGCGAACTCGCCATGTACAGCGGCGACTTCGCCAAGCTGTGGGCCGAAGGCAACGTCGCGGACTGCACGGTGGGCACGATGCATCTGCAACACCCAACCGTCGGAAGGGTCGACGTCGACTACCAGGTGTGGCTCCAGCCCGACAGCCCCGACCACCGCCTGGAGCTCTATACACCCAACGACAGCGCCTCGGCCGACGCGTTGCAACTGCTGTCCAGCCAAGTTGCCGATCACCCGTAACCCGGTCTCGCGGCGCAACCGCCGTTGAACGAAGTCGAGCGGCCGGGGAAGGCCCGCCGTGGCACCGCAGCCCCGGCCGGGACCGGCCCGGGTCAGTCATGGCGGTCCAGGTCGGTGATCTGTTGCACGGCGAACATGCCCGCCCCCATCGTGGTCGTGGTGCTCTCGTACAGCCGCTGCGGCTTGCTGGTGCCGTCCACGCTGCCCAGTGCCGCCAGGCGGAAACCGAACTCGCCGCTGAGCGACACACCGCTGCGCTGGTCGGCGATCCAGTCCTTGACCGACTTGTGGGAGTAGACGTCGACCTGGTTCGGGTTGCCGCCGGAGCGGTCTCCGAGCACGATGCCGTCCATGCCCTTCGCATGGAACTCCACAACCTTGGGCACCCGCGTCAGACCGAGCACGTAGTCCGTGACGCTGGTGTACGGCTGCGCGCCGGACTCGCGCCGGAGGAAGGTGGCCTCCGCCTTGTGGTGCCCGCCCCGGTCCATGAAGAAGCGCACGGTGAGGTCGAAGACGCCCGACAGGAGACGGGCTGTCGCCTCATCGCCCGGTACTCCGCGGCTCAGCTCGCGGCGGAACGTGCCCTTGTACGTTCCGTAGTAGGCGTCCATGTGGTTCCCGATCTCCTCGCCGCCCTGCTCCGGGCGCCCGGTGGCGGGTTCCGGTTCGAAGAACCAGCTTCCGGTGTTGAGGGCGACGGACATGGTGTCGGTCGACAGCGGGGCTCCGGCGTCCTTCCGCTCGTCCGGCACGTAGCCGTAGTAGCACTGTCCGATGTTGCCCAGCAGCAGGCCCTTGAAGTCCCAGTACTTCTTCGGTGTCTCCTCCACCATCCAGGTCGCGTTCTCATCGAAGGAGAGGGCGCCGTGCGGGGTCACCTGCTCCACCGACGCTCCGGCCTTGTCGCCGGGGGCACGGAGATATTTGCCGCTGTAGACGTTCCGCAGCGAAAAGGTGCGTACGGCGTGGTACTGGGAGTCGGCACTCCGCCACCGGTCCAGGTAGAACTTGCCGTCGCCCCGGTCCTCGACCGTCCAGAGCTGACGTTCCCGTTGCCGCCAGTCCGTCGCCGGCTCCTGGAGCTCGACCGTTGAGCCGTTGTCGCCGTCGCGCACGCCCAGGTACAGGGCGCTCGCTTCGTTCTTGAGCAGGTACGTTCCCTCGGCCATCTTCGTCACGGAATCTCCTCCAGAGCGTGGTGCGGCCCAGTGGCGGAGCAGCCTAGGTTGGCGACCAAAGAAGAAGGAAGTATGCCTTTTCGGACATTCCGTGGGTGGGGGACTCTGTGCAGGGTTTCCGTGCATTCCTGTCGGAGCGGTTCACTCGATGGGGGTCAGACGGGATGCCGGTCCTGTGACGGTGGGCGTCCGGACGGTGCCGTCTTGAGGCACCGTCCCCAGGGTCACCCGTCCTCAGGGGCGTCGAAGGGCGAGCCCCGCCGCCGGACTAGGCACCCTCCGCCGCGAACGGGCCGGTGGCGCCGAAGGCCAGCGCGGCGAAGCGTTCGCCGATGCGGCGGTGGGTGGCGGCGTCCGGGTGGAGCTGGTCGGGAAGCGGGAGGTCGGCGAAGTCCGCTTCGCCGTAGAGGTCGCGGCCGTCGAGGTGGTGCAGGTTCGGGTCGTCGGCCGCCCGCTGTTTCACCACGCGGGTCAGTTCGTCCCGGATGACGTTGAGTGTCAGCTTGCCCATGGCCCGTTCCGCGGGGTCGCCCGCGGCCTTGAACTGGAGCTTCCCCGCGCTGAGGTTGCTGAAGTCCGGGGCGGTGGGGCCGGGGGTGTCCTCGTGGATGGGGCACAGGAGGGGGGAGACGAGCAGCAGCGGAGTGGTGGGGTGGCCCTCGCGGACGGTGTCGAGGAAGCCGTGGACCGCCGGGCCGAAGGCACGCAGCCGCATCAGGTCGGCGTTGACCACATTGATGCCGATCTTGATGCTGATCAGGTCAGCGGGGGTGTCCCGCAGGGCGCGGGCGGTGAACGGGTCGAGCAGGCCGCCGCCGCTCAGGCCCAGGTTGGTCAGTTCCACACCGCCGAGGGTGGCGGCCAGCGCCGGCCAGGTGGTGCTGGGGCTCGCGGCGTCGGAGCCGTGACTGATCGAACTGCCGTGGTGCAGCCACCTCTTGCGGCCCCCCTCCGGGAGGGGCTCGACGGGGGCATCGGTGCGCAGCTCGATCAGCTCGGTGATCTCGTTGTGCGGCAGCCAGATCTCGACGTCCTTGACGCGGTCGGGGAGACCGGTGAACCGGACGGTGCCGGCCGGGCCGGGCTGGATCTCCGCGGCCCCGGTGGTCATGTCCACCAGGGCGACATTGCCGCCGGTCACACTGTCCTGCCCGGTGAGCTGCCCGTCGACGAACAGGTCGTACACGCCGTCCGGGCGGGGCGGGGCGCCCTCGTAGGCGTTCTTGGTGCGCAGCGCGTCCAGTTCGACGGCGGTGGCCCGGGTGCGGAACACCAGTCGTACCCCCGAGGGCTGGGCCTCCGCCATGGCCAGCAGTCCGTCGGCGCACTGGGCGCGGGCCCGGGCGGGCAGCCGGTGCGGCAGCACCCCGTGCGCGGTGTGCTCCAGCTCAAGCGCACCGCGCAGCAGATCCGCGGTAACGGGCGTGCTGATCCAGCCAGTTGCCGGGGGCGTGGTGGCGGTGTGCGGGGCGGAGGCGGACTCAGAACTCATGATCCCAGTCTGTCAACCGGATACCGGATGCGCACCTCAATTTCCGGCCCCCTGCCTGCTCAGGGACGTCATGGTCGGTAGCGTCGGGGACCATGCGGATTCTGGTATTGGGCGGGACATTATTCGTGGGCCGCGCCATTGTGGACGAGGCGCTGCGCACCGGCGCCGAGGTGACGTTGTTCGGCCGGGGAAAGACCGGGGCGGAGCTGTTCCCCGGGGTGCCCCGGCTCTTCGGGGACCGGGACACCGGCGACTACCGGGCCCTGCGCGAGGGCAGTTGGGACGCGGTCGTGGATGTCAGCGGCTATGTGCCGCGCCATGTCGGACAGGCGATGGACGCGCTGGGGGACCGGGCCGGGCAGTATCTGTTCGTCTCCAGCCATGCGGTCTACCAGCGCGAGGGGGTGGGGCCGGGGTCGACCGAGGACACCCCGCGCCGGCCGCCCGTGCGGGACACCGAGGAGCTCACCGAGGACACCTACGGCCCGCTCAAGGTGGCCTGCGAGGACGATGTGGTGGCCCGGTACGGCACACGGGCGACGCTGGTGCGGCCGGGAAGGGTGGCCGGGCCGTACGACCCGCAGGGCTCCTTCACTTACTGGGTGCGCCGGGCCGCGAGCGGCGGACGGGTGGCCCTGCCCGCCGACCCCCGGCAGCCGGTGCAGGTCATCGACTCGCGCGATCTGGCCCGGCTGGTGGTGCGGTTGCTGGTCGACGCGCGTCCGGGCGCGTTCCACGCGGTGGGGCCGGACGAGCCGGCCACCCTCGGCGGGCTCATCGAGACCTGTGCGCGGGTGGCGGGCACGGAGGTCGAGATCGTACCGGTGTCGCCCGAGGGACGGCCGCCGATGTTCCCGCTCGCGCGGCCGGAGTGGTCGACACAGCAGCGCAGTCCGGCGCGCGCCCGCGCGGCGGGCCTGCCCGCGACCCCGCTGGAGGTCACCGCGGCCGATGTCCTGGCGTGGGACCGCGCACGTGGCGAGCCGCCGCTGGAGGTCGGCTACACCCCGGAGGAGGAGCGGGCGGTGCTCGCACGGCACGACGCCGGGGCCGTCGGCGGATGACCGGCACGGGCCCCGGGGAGCCCACCGGTCACGGACCGGCCGCCGCTCAGCCGGCCTTGCTCCCCTTGCTCCCCTTGGGGCCGGCCACCGGCACATCGAGCGGCCGGGCGAGACCCACCACTCCCTCGTCGAGACGCTGGAGATGCCGCAGCACGCGGAAGGTGACCGTGCCCGACTGAAGCGCCCCCGCGCCGGCCGCTTCCAGCATCGCGGCGATGCTGAAACCGGAATCGACCTCGCCCTCGGTGCTCTCCTCCAGTACCCGGGCGACGAGGAGATCGATGTTCTGGCCGATGCGCCGGCCGGCCCGGGCGAGCCGCGGGTCGGCCGCGATGGTCTTGCTGTACGGCACGAGTTCCGCCGTCGCCGCCAGGGAACGGGCGTGATACGCGCAGGTCTCCAGCAGCGCCACCAGATAACGAACGGTCCGGCGGCGGCCGCGCAGCGGGGTGATCGGGTGCGTCAACGGCTGGGTGGAGGCGCGCAGCTCGTCCAGCGCGGTGTCCAGATCGCGCGCCTTGCCCAGCAGATCGACGGCGGGCCCGCCGCTGAGCTGCTCCACCGCCGCGGACACCACGTCCCGCAGCCGGACCAGCACGGTGCCCAGCAACTCGTCCGTGCGGCGGTCGGTGTGCACCGGCAGGACCACCACGGCGCCGATGATCCCGCAGGCCGCGCCCAGCGCGGTCTCCTCGATGCGCAGCACCAGCACGTCGAGGCTGTAGGTGTTGAGCAGGGTGTAGAGCAGCCCGAGCATCGCGGTGGTGAAGAAGGACATCAGGGCGTACGACAGCGGCGCGGTGAACCACATCCCGAAGATGCAGAGCAGCACCAGGGCGAACGCGGTCCAGGTGTGGTTGCCGACCAGCCCGGCCAGCGCGACACCGGCCACCACGCCGAGGACCGTGCCGACCAGCCGGCGATAGCCCTTCACCAGGATCTCGCCCGTGGACGCGGTGTTGAGGAAGACCACCCAGCAGGTCAGCACCGCCCAGTACCAGCGCTGGCTGGACAGGAACTCACCGCCGATGATGGCCAGCGTCGAGCCCACCGCGACCTGGAACGCGGCCCGGGTGGTGGGCCGTTCGAGCCCGGTGCGGTCGTCCGCCGGCTCCTCGGTCTCGTCGGCCCCGACGATCGAGAGGTCCTCGGCGTCGAACTCCTCACGCGAGCGTGTGGTGGCCGGGGAGTCGTCCGACTCGTCCTGTGGCCCGTCCAGCGCCAGCCGCAGACCCAGGACGGCGCGCGCGGCCTCGCCGAGCCCGCGGAAGACGTCCTGGACGGCGGCCGAGGCACGCGGCAGATCGTCCTCTTCCCGGTAGCCGAGCAGCCGGTTGCGGACGAGGGCCAGTGCGGTGCCGCGGTCGTCGGGCGCGCGCCGGGCGACCAGCAGCAGCAAGGCGCGCAGATCCCGCCGCAGTATGGCGAGCGCCTCCTCCTCTGTCCCCAGCCGGGTGCCGGTGGCCGGCACGGGGGCGTGCGGCAGATGCATGGTGATGGTGTCCGCGCGCTCGGCACTGCGGGCATTGAGGATCAGCATCCCCAGTCGTTCCGCGGCGATCTCGGCCTCCGCGACGCGGCGTTCCACCAGCCCCGCCGTGGCCGCGTCCCGGGTGCCCTCCTCCAGGTGCCCCTGGATCATCAGGGCCGCTTCGTGCAGCCGGGCGGTGTGCCGCCGCAGGTCGTCGAGGACCCCGTCGAGGTCATCGGGCCCGGCGTCCAGAAGCTCCATCTGGGTCGCCATCAGCTGGGCGAGACGTGCCCGGAATGCCTCGCGCAGCCGCCGCAGGGTGCGGGTGGGGGTTTCCGGGACGACGGCGAACCGTACGACCGCACTGCATACGAAGGCGATGCCCAGCGTCAGGCACAGCTCGGGCAGGGCCGGGCCGGTGGCGTGCACGAACAGCGAGACGAAGTAGACCTGAAAGCCGATCAGTCCGAGCGCGGTGCCACGGTCGCCGAACCGCCGGCAGTAGACGGCGCCGAAGATCAGCAGGACGAAGAACAGATCGCCGGCGATGACCAGGGTGTGCAGCAGCGCCCCCAGCGACATCGCGGTGAGTGCGACGGGCAGGCCCAGCGCGAGGGTGACCGCCTGGCCGCGCACCTCCTTCTCCTTGATCGCGAAGGTGGACACCATGGCGGTCATGGCGCCCGCGACCATCAGCGTGACGTCGGTGTCCAGCAGCGCCAGTACGACGAGGGTGAGCACGATCGCCCCGACCGTGCGCAGCCCTGCCATCAGCCGCAAGAGCCCTGGGTCGGATGCCGCGAAGCGGTCCCAGCTGTGCGTCCCAGTCCGCCGTATCGCTGCCAGCACGCTGCCGTACACTCCCCATTTTTTGCCATGATCCGCAGTGCACCAGCATCGCACGCCTGCTCGGACCGGCTTCGGCCGCACTGCCCTCGACAGCGTCGCGGCCCCGCCGTTCCCCCAACTCCCGGCATTACACGTCTTCTTCGCATGGCGCGCATAAGTAATTCTCCGCTTATTCCCTCCTTATCGGGTGTTAGTGAGGCGTTAGTCGACCATCAGTGGGGGCGCTCAGGGTGGGTGGCGCGTAAACGAACGAGAACGCACCGACTGTCCTTGAGGCCGGGCTCGTGCGCTCCCGGCCCCTTCGCGGGGGTGCGGGGCCGAGCCGGGCGGACGGTCGGACGCGTTCCACCGAGGTTCTCCGGTCGCCGGAGAAGAGGGAGTTGATGACTGATGACGATGCGTGGTCTGCGCACCGCCGCCACCGTCGCCGCCGCCGTCGCGCTGTTCGCGGGCGCGAGCGCCGGGATGGCCTCCGCGGCGGGATCGGGCGCGTCGGCGGCCGGTGCGTGCCGGCCGGGGACGCTGAAGGTCACGACCACCGACGCGGGTTCGGGCCAGGCCGGAATGAACCACGAGGGCACCTATCTGAAGGTGACCAACACCGGCAACAGCACGTGCGGGATAAGCGGCTACCCGGGGCTGGCGCTGGAGGGCGCCGGACACACGGCCATCAAGACCACCGCGCACCACGGTGACACCTACTTCGCCAAGGACCCGGGCGTGCACCAGGTCAGCCTGAAGCCGGGTAAGAGCGCCTACGCGGACCTGGTCTGGACGCACGCCGGTCCGTCGTCCGCACAGGCCAAGTACCTCCAGGTCTCGCCGACGGGGAGCAACGCGCACAGCGTCGTGGGCTTCGACAAGGCCGTCGACGGTGCCGCGCTGTCGGTGACCGCCTGGTCGGCGACGCCCCCGAGCGCTTCCTGACCCGGAATGCCGGACCGAGGGCCGACGCGCGGTGCGTCGGCCCTCGGTTGTCTGCCTGCCGCTCCCGGCCTCCGGCCGGGCGGCCGGGTCAGCTCCGGGAGCCGGCCAGCAGTGCGCGGTACCACTCGACGGTGGCGTCCAGGGTCGCGTCCAGCGGTGTCGGGCGGACGCCGAAGGTCCGCTCGAAGGCCGTGGAGTCCACGATCTGCGGCTCGGTGTGCTGATAGAACATCTCCGCGTACTCGTCCATGAACTCCGCGTCGAACGGCCCGAAGGGGCGGGGTTCGGTGAGGACCACCCGCTGGAGCGGGTGACCCACCCGCTCCTCGATCATCGCGTGGATCTCGCGGGTGGTGACGGCGGGCGCGGTGGGCAGGTGCCAGACCCGGCCGTCGCCTTCCGTGCGGGTGCCGAGCGTGGCGAGTCCGGCCGCCACGTCCCGGATGTCGGTGTAGCTGTGCGGCAGATCGATGTCGCCCAGGCCGAGGACCTCGCCGCCGCCCAGTGCGGCCGGGAAGACCGCTCCGCCGAGCGTCGAGTTGAGCACCCCGGGACCGACGAAGTCGGCCGACCGGCCGAGGGCGACCCGGGCCCGCCCCGCCCGGTGGGCGTCGAGATAGCGCTCATCCAGCTGCGCCCGCATCCGCCCCTTACGGCTCGTCGCCCGCCACGGGGTGTCCTCCGTCATCACCTCACCGCGGGTCGGCCCGTACGGGTACAGCGTGTCCAGGACGACCAGCCGGGCCCCCGTGGCCTCGGCGGCGGCCAGCACCGCGTCCTGGATCCGGGGCATCACCTCGACCTGGCGGTGATAGGGGACGTTCACGCAGTGGTAGATGGCGGCGGCGCCCGCGACGGCGGCCAGCGCCCCCTCGGCCGTGCTCACATCGGCGGCGAAGGGCTGGACGCCCTCGACGGTGTTCTCCGGCGCCGAGCGGCTGACCAGTCGTACGGCGTGACCGCGGCGCACGAGCTCACCGGCGAGCGTGGTGCCGGCGGGGCCGGCGCCCAGGACGACGTGCAGCGGTTCCGAGGCAGCAGACATGGCGATTCCTTCTCTCCGGGCCGAGGGGCCGAAAGGCGGGGGAGCGGCGAGCGGACCGGGTGATGCTTCGTTCCGCCCTCTCACTTCTGTTATAGACCATAACTGTTGCGATGGGTCATGGCAATTACTTTGTCGGCCGGCATCGGCAAGGGCCGCTCATGCTTGCTTCGCGCCTGCCCGGCGGATACCGGAGGAGGAGACATGGCTGCCGAGGCGCGGAGCCCCCGGGTGCGCGCGGTTGGGCATGGCCACCGGGCGCCGCGCGCGTCGGCGCAGGGCACCCGGGCCGGTGGGCGGTGGTGGTTCACCGTTGGGCGGACTCGCGCGGCGGCATCCAGTGGTGGACCTTCAAGTCGCCCTTCTCCAGGGTCTCGAACGGGGCCGAGCCCAGGCACTTGCCGACGCTGTTCTTCGGTACGCCGTCCATCGCCCAGCTGTAGCCCAGCCGGTCCTTCTTGCCGCTGTCCAGGACGGTGAAGCCGAACCGCTTGCCCCGGAGGTCCCCGATCTCCGGCATGCCCGGTGCGTTCGTGAAGTGCGACTCGGTCACCACGCCGGTGGCGACGGCCGCCGGGCCGCCGGTCAGCAGGCAGTCGATCCGGCCCTTGAAGTGGCCGCCCCAGGTCTTGCCGAAGTGGTGGCTGACGTAAAAGGTGCCGCGCGCTTTATCGGCGAAGCCACGGGCGTCGATGCGGAAGTGGACGTTGTCGCCGGGCTGCCGGGCGAGCTTGACGGAGCCCTTCAGTGACGGTGCGTCGGCGGTGTGCCGGGCGGCGGCCGGTACCTCGGTCTGGGCCGCGGCGGCCGGTTCGGTCGTGCTCAGGGGCAGCACGAGCGCCGTGCAGACGGCGAGGGCGGCACCGGCCACGAGGAACGGGCGGCGAATTCGGGACATGGCGTCCTCCTGCGGATCAGAGCGGCACCGGACTCGGTGCGGCAGGGCGTCGGTTCCCCGCTGATCACCACGGTCCCGTCCGCCGCGCCGCCGGGCATCGCTCCACAGACGGGTGCCGCTCCGCCCCGCGGCGGAGCGGGAAGGAGTACCCAGGGCCGATGCCGGAACGCGGCCGCCTGCCGCCTCGGCCGGTTCCCCGTCCGTCCGCCGCGCACTCGGGCCACTCAATACCCGGTCGGGCGGACCACTCCCGTCTCATACGCGAAGACGGCGGCCTGCGTCCGGTCCCGCAGGCCCAACTTGCCCAGGATCCGGCCCACATGGCTCTTCACGGTCTGTTCCGCCAGCACCAGCCGCTCCGCGATCTCGCCGTTCGTCAGGCCCTGGGCGATCAAGGACAGGACCTCGGTCTCGCGTTCCGTGAGGTCGCCGACGCGCTCCTTGAGCGGGGCCCGCGGTGAGCTGGTCACCCGGGAGAACTCGGCGATGAGGCGCTTGGTGAGGTTCGGGGCGAGCAGCGCGTCACCGGCCGCCACCACCCGTACGGCCTGGGCGAGTTCATCCGCCGAGGCATCCTTCAGCAGGAATCCGGAGGCACCCGCGCGCAGCGCCTCGTACACATACTCATCGAGGTCGAAGGTGGTCAGGACGAGGACCTTGACGGTGGCCCCGGCCGGACCGGTGAGACGACGGGTCGCCTCGATACCGCCGAGCCGGGGCATCCGGACGTCCATCAGGACGACGTCCGGCGCGAGTTGAGCAACCTGGGCGAGGGCATCGAGGCCGTCGACGGCCTGGCCGACGACCTCGATATCGGGTTCGGCGTTGAGCAGCACAGTGAAGCCCTGACGGACCATCATCTGGTCGTCGGCGATCAGCACGCGGATGGTCGTCATGGGGCAGGCTCACGGGGGTCGGCAGGCTGCGCGGCCTGGGCGGGCAGGATCGCGGTCACTTCGTAACCGCCGTCGGGGGTGGGGCCGGTGGCGAGTTCGCCGCCGAGCATGGCGGTGCGCTCATGCATCCCCAGCAGGCCGTGGCCGGCGCCCGGCGAGGGCGGGGCGGGCCGGTCCGGCGCGGTGTTGGCGACCCGGATGGTGAGACCGCCGGACCGGTAGGCGAGGGCCACCCGCACCGTCGCGCCGGGCGCATGCCGGAGCGCGTTGCTGAGGGCCTCCTGGACGATACGGAATGCCGACAGCTCGACTCCCGGGGACAGCGGGCGCACCTCACCGGTGATCTCGGTGGTGACCCTGAGCCCGGCACCCCGCACCGTGCCGACCAGTTCGTCCAGCCGGCCGAGAGTGGGCTGCGGGGTGTGCCGCACCCCGTCCGCCAGGGCTTCCTCCGAGCGCAGCACGCCCAGCACCCGCCGGAGTTCGGTCAGTGCCTCCACGGCGCTCCCGCGGATGCCCGCGAGGTTCTCCTTGAGCTCGTCGGTGGGGTCCTTGACCAGATGCGGGGCGACCTGCGCCTGGATCGATATCACCGACATGTGGTGGGCGACCACGTCGTGCAGTTCGCGGGCGATCCGGTTGCGCTCCTCCAGCAGGGTGCGCCGGGCCCGCTCCCCGGCGGTGAGCACCTCCTGCTCGACGAGCTGGGTACGGGCCACCCGGCGGCCGCGCAGCGAGGTGCCCACCACCACCGCGAGCGTGAAGGTCACGATGTCCTGGACGACCGTCACGTCCTGGGCGGAGGTCGCGAGGACCGGAGCGGCCGCACCTGGCAGGGGCAGCTCCGGGGCCGGCGTCACGAAGACCAGGGCGGCCACCGCCGCCAGGAGCGAGAAGCCCAGCGCCTCGGCCGCGATACGGGGGCGGACCCGCAGCGCGAGAAGGAACAGCACCAGGGCGTGCAGGGCGATGCCCGGGATGCTCCAGGACCACAGCGGGGCGTGGCTGACCTTGAGCGAACCGGCGTTCCTGGCCAGGAAGAGCGCGATCGTCGACAGCCACCAGGCGGGCACCGGACGGGACAGGGCGAGGACCACGGCGCCTGATTGGAGCACCGCGAGCACCAGGACGGACGTCATCGCGGCCGGCCCGAAATCCCCTGCGCCCTGCACCGCGTTGAGCCAGCCCATCAGCACCGCGGCCAGCACCACATGGGCGTGCGGCAGCCGGCCCAGCCAGCGCAGCCGGGGCAGTGGATCGCGTGCCACCGTCCACAGATCCTCGCGCAGGGTAGGCGGAATCCGCCGCACGGCCGCCCACAGCCGCGGCCCCCCGCTCTTCCGGCCCCCCTGGCTCACACGGTGCATCCTAAGCACGCCGCACCGCCCTGGCCTCGGCGGGACGCCCGGCCCGGATAACCGTGGTGCCGCGGCGTTGCCCCTGCTCGTACGTGCGGAACGCGGCCCAGCACACCATCAGCGCGAGCGCGAACACCGGCAGCCAGACCAGCCGGGCGAGGACCCAGCCGGCACCGTCGGGAAGGGTGTGCAGACCGGGCAGGAACCCACCGGAGAGCAGACCGACCGCGGTGACCGCCATCATCGCGGTCTGGTGCCACAGGAAGAGCGTCATCGCCGAGAGGTTCATCAGCGCCACCGCCGCCCAGAGGGCGGGGCGTTGGAGCAGCCGCCGCAGGGGGCCGAGCAGCAGCAGGGCCGCCCCGCACTGGGCGAGACCGAAGGTGACCGCCGCGAGGGTGGGCGGGTTGAGGTTGGACATGCCGGCGCCGGGCACCCCGACCATGGCGGCCGGGTAGCCGGCCCACAGGACGAGTCCGGCGGTGGTGGCGGCGCCGCCGAGCAGCAGCACCCACGCCGTCGCCCGGCCCCGCAGCCCGCCCCGGGCCCAGGCCGCGCCCAGGCAGTACGGCACCAGCCAGCCGGCCGCCACATTGGTCCAGCCGAGCCAGGCCGGGCCGCCGAGGCCGAACCGGATCAGATCGATGTGCAGGACGACGGCGAGCGGCCACAGCGGATGCAGCCGGGCGACCAGCGGAGTCGCCGCCGTCAGCGCGGCGAACACCAGCAGGAACCAGAGCGGGGACAGCGCCAGTTGGCCGAGTGTGTGGACGGTGTCCAGACCGGCCCCGGCGACCAGCAGCGCCCCCGCCACCACGCTCCAGACGGCCAGCATGGCCACCACGGGACGGAACAGCCGGGCCGTCCGGGCGCCGAGCCATCGGCGGTAGGTTCCGCCCCGGGCGCGGGCGGCGGCATAGCTCGTCGCCGCCATCTGACCGCCCACCAGGAAGAAGACCGCCAGGGTCTGGAGAAGCCAGGAGACCGGGGTGAGGTGCGGCAGCCGATGGAGGGGGCTGGCAACCCGCACCGTGCCGCTGTCGGCGACCAAGGCGGTCACCAGCCAGTGTCCGAGCATCACCCCGAGAAGGGCGAGCGCACGCAGGGCGTCGACGCCGCGGTCACGGTCGGCCGGTGTCGCGGCGGCGATCCGCCGGATGAGCTCACGCATCGCTTCGCTCCCCGGAACCGGACGGGGCCTGGCCGGACACGATCCGGGCGAGGTTGCGCAGGGACACGGAACCGGGCTTGAGGTAGTCGCTGTGGCCTCCGGGGCCCGCCGCGAAGACCCGGGCACCGAAGTCGGGTGTGACCGGGTCGGCGCCCAACCCGAGCGTGCCGAACGGGAGTTGCAGCTCCCCGTGCGGCACATCGGCGATCCAGTCGTCATCGCCCCGGCCGGCCCACACGGTCGCCGGGGTGTGCAGCGCGGAGACGTTCTCGGCGCCCGCGCCGGGGCTGCCGAACAGCACCAGGTCCGTGGCGTTCAGCCCCGGCGCGGCCCGGCCGCAGACCACGGCTCCGTACGAATGGCAGAGCACCGAGAGCCGGGCCGTGGGACGCAGCTTCGCCACGGCACCGACGAAGGCCCGGAGCCCGGGAGCGGCCTCCGCCGCGCGGCCGGGGGTGAGCACATCGGGACTCACCGTGCTCGGCGTCCGGTACCCCACCCAGGCGAGGACGGCGGACCGGCCGCCCAACTCCCGCTGGAGCGCCAGCGCACCGGACCGCAGACGTGCGTACCTGTCGAGGTGGGTGTCCGACCCCGGCACCAGGACGGCGATCCGCTCGGCCCGTGCCAGGTCGCCGTACACCTCGATGGTGCGGCCTCCGTTGCGGCCGTCGAAGAACAGGAACTGCCGCGCGGGGCCGGCCATCCCGCGCAGTGTCCCGGCCCGCGCCCGGTCGCCGTGGCCCTCGGCCATCCGCTCCGCCGCACGGATGCCCGCACGGTTGACGGCGTAGCGCTCGGCGAGCGCACCGGGTGCGGCGGACCGCAGCGGGGCGAGCGCCTTGGGGGCGGGCGCCGGGACAGCCGCGGGCCGGGCCGCACCCGACACGGGCACCACCACCGAGGTGACGACGAAAGCGGCGAGCAGAGTGCGCAGCGGACGGCTGCCGCGCGGGCGGGACGCCATGATGAAAGGTCCTTCCGTACCGGAAGCCGTTCGTGGCTTCCGGTACCGAAGCTATGGAGCAGGGCACTTGGTCGACGTCCCGCCGGGGAGCGTACTTCCGTTGTAGCTCTCAGGTATCAGGGGTAGGGGGCATCGACGCGGTGTCGCGTGCGGGCCCGGCACGCCGCCGTACCCGGCACCTGCGCGCGGGGCGGTCGTCCCGGCCATACCGTGTCGCCATGGTGCGTGCCGACCGGCCCCGGGCCGACCGACCGGGCGGACCCGCGGCGCCGGGCCGGCCACTGGCTCCGCTTCTCGCGGTCTGTGCGGGCTACTTCATGGTCATCCTGGACGTGACCGTCATCAACGTCGCGGTTCCGGTGGTGGGACGGGACCTGTCCGCCTCGCTCACCGGGATCCAGTGGATCACCGACGGCTACACCCTGGTCTTCGCCGGTCTGCTGCTCACCGGTGGCGCGCTGGGGGACCGGCTGGGCAACCGCCGGATCTTCTGCACCGGCGTGGTGGTCTTCACCCTCGCCTCGGGCGGCTGCGGCCTGGCCCCGACCAGTGGGGTCCTGATCGCCGCCCGGCTGGTGGAAGGACTCGGCGCGGCCCTGATCGTCCCCGGTTCGCTCGCCCTCCTCCAACAGGCGTATCCGGCACCCGCCGAGCGCTCCCGGGCCTTCGGCCTGTGGGGCTCCATGGCGGGCATCGCGGCCTCCGCCGGGCCCCTGCTGGGCGGCCTCCTGGTCACCACCGTGGGCTGGCGCTGGGTGTTCTTCCTCAACCTGCCCGTCGGATGCGGCTGCCTGCTGCTGACGCTGCGTCATGTCTCCGCTTCGGCCCGGCGTGCGGACCGCCCGCTGGACTGGCCGGCCCAGTGCGCGCTGATCGTCACGGTCGCCCTGCTCACCACCGTCCTCAACGAGGCCGGACGACGGGGCTGGACCGACCCGCTGATCCTCACCGGAGCCGGTCTGTGCCTGCTGTCGGCCGCCGCGTTCGTCCTGCGCGAGCGCCTGGCCCGGACCCCCGTGCTGCCCTTGCGGCTGCTGCGCTCCCGCCCGATGAGCGGGGCCGCGGCCATCGGGCTCCTCTTCAACTTCGCCTTCTACGGCATGATCTTCACCGCCAGCCTCTCCTTCCAGCACCACCGCGGCCTGACCGCGCTGCGCACCGGGCTCGCCCTCTTCCCGGCGGTGGCCATGACCATGTTCGCCTCCGTCCTGTCCGGGCGGCTGGCCCGCCGTACCGGCCACCGCCCGCTCGTGGTCACCGGCATGCTCCTGGGCGCGGCAGGTCTGGCCGGCTGGGCGGCCGTCGGCCCGGATCCGGACTACCTGCTGCTCGTGGGACCGATGATGGCGGCGGGCTTCGGCACGTCCTTCGCCCTCACCGGAGCCACCGCCACGGTGATGTCGGCAGCCCCGGACGCGTACTCCGGCACCGCCTCCGCGCTGTTCAACACCGCCCGCCAGGTCGGCAGCGCGGCAGGCGTCGCGCTGGGCGGCTCCCTGCTGGCCTCGGCGGCCGGCTTCCCGGCCGGGCTGCGGACGAGTATGGCCATCGGCGCGGCCGCGTATCTGATGGCTGCCGCGCTCGCGTTCTTCTGCGTCCCGCCGAAGGGGCAGCGCCGGGCCGCCGCCTGATGGGCGGCGCGCCGCGACGTACGGCCTGCGGCGATATGGCGTGGTATGTACCCAGGGCCGGCCGGTCGCGCGGCGAGCGATGAGTTCTCGCCGGCCCGGGAGTCCACCCCTGTACCGGCAGCTTCCGCACCCGAAGGGCAGCACCATGAGCACACTGATCGTCACCGCGTTCGTCACCCTGGACGGCGTCATGCAGGCCCCCGGCGGCCCGGACGAGGACGTCGAAGCGGGCTTCCCGCACGGCGGCTGGCAGGTCCCGTATGTCGACGACGACTTCATGGACCTCATGACCGGGATCTTCGAGCACACCGCCGACCATCTCCTGCTCGGCCGGAAGACCTACGACATCTTCGCCACCTACTGGCCCCGCGTCACCGACCCCGACAACTCGATCGCCGTGAAGCTCAACAGCATGCCCAAGTACGTCGCCTCGCGCACCCGGACCAGCCTGGAGTGGAACAACTCCCAGCTGCTCGCGGGCGACGCGGCGGAGGCGGTCGCACGGCTCAAGGAGGAGCTCGACGGGGTGCTCATGACCCAGGGCAGCAGCGACCTCATCCGCACCCTCCAGCAGCACGACCTCGTCGACGAGTACCGGCTGCTGATCACCCCGGTGATCCTCGGCACCGGCAAGCGGCTGTTCGCCGAGGGCGCCGCCCCCACCGCCTGGCGGCTCACGGAATCCCGCACCAGCGGCGTGGGCGTCCAGTACTGCGCCTACCAGCGGGCCGGGAAGCCCGAGTACGGCACCTTCGAGCTCGACGAGCAGGACTGAGGACACGGCCGGACTCCCGGCTCCCGCGCGGCGGCCGGGCCCGGCTGCCGCCGTTGGTGTCAGAGGGGGACGGCGCCTTGCGTGGTGTGTGGAGTGCGGCGGCGGGGGAGGGCAGGGTCGGCGTGGGCACCGGTCCGGTGTCCGGCCGGAGGTCTCCGGACCCCGCCGGCCGGCGGGCCGCGCGGCCGGAACGCCCCGGGCCGACGGCCGCACCCGGCCGGTCCGGGGCCGGCGGTGCACGGGCGGAGCCCGGACCAGTGGAGCGCGAGGCGAAGGGCGTGTGTCGTGGGTGTCGGTTTCGCAGAAGAGTCGGCGTCGGTGACGGTAGCGGCGTCGGCGGTGCCGGAGCGTGTCGTACTGGCCGCCCGTCCGCAGGCGGCGCTGCGCTTGTATTGCGTGCCGCCCGCCGGGGCCGGGCCGGACTGCTATCTGCGCTGGGCGCCGCTGCTGCCGCCCTGGATCGAGCCCTGCTCCGTGGCGCTGCCCGGCCGTGGCACCCGCGCCGCGGAACCCTCGCTGACCGACCCGGCGTATCTGAGCGCCCGGCTCGCCGCGGTGCTGGACGACTGGACCGACCCCCGGCCGTTCGCGGTCTTCGGACACAGCGCGGGCGCCCTGCTGGCCTACGAGGCGATCCGCCATCTGCGGCGCACCCACGGCCGGCTGCCGTCGCTGCTGGCGGTGTCCTCCCTGTCCGCGCCGCATCTCGACGCCTACAGCGCCGGCCTGCCGCCCCGGCTGACCGCCGGGCTGGAAGGCATCCGCGAACTCGTCGGCCCGATCCCCGACCAACTCCTCGCCGACGCCCGCCTGATGGCCGCTGCCTGCACCCCCCTGCTGGCCGACTGTCTGCTGCTGCTGCACTACCGGCACCGCCCCGAGCCGCCGCTCGACGTACCGCTGGCCCTCTACGGCGGTGAACACGACCCCGTCACCAGCGTGCCGGACCTCCGGGCCTGGAACGACCTGGTCACCACACCGGCCCCGGTCCAGCTCTTCCCCGGCGGGCACACCTACCTCCAGACGGAGACGAAAGCCCTGGTCGACCGGCTCACGGAGACCCTCGACCCGGCCCTGTACACCCGCCCCGTGGCGACGGCATGACGGCCGCCGCTCCGGCCCGCACCCCGGCCGCACCCGTACGCCGGGCGGCAGCGGCCGCCGTGGTGTGCCTCGGACTCTTCATGCTGGGCCTGGATCTGACGGTCCTCAATGTCGCGGTGCCCGACCTTCAGGGCGGCCTGGACACCTCCACCGCGCAGGTCCAGTGGATCGTCGACGGCTACGCCCTGGTCCTGGGCGGCACGGTGCTGGCCGTGGGTGCCTTCACCGACGCCTGGGGCCGGCGGCGTTCCTTCGTCTGCGGGGTAGCGGTCTGCGCGGGCGCCTCGCTGGGCGGCGCGGTCTCCGCGCAGCCGTGGCAGGTGATCGCCGCGCGCTGCACCATGGGGGCCGGGGCCGCGCTGCTGATGCCGGCGACGCTGGCGGTCATCCACCAGCTGTTCCCCGAGGCCCGGTTGCGCAGCCGGGCGATCGCCGCCTGGGCCGCGGTCGGCGGCATGGGCGGCCTGTGCGGTCCGGTCATCGGCGGCTGGCTGGTGGAGCACTTCTCCTGGCGCGCCGCCTTCTGGATCAATCTGCCGCTCGCCGCCGTCATCATCGTCCTGGCCCTGCTCCTGGTACCCGAGTCCCACGCCCGGCGGCGCGGCGGCTTCGATGTGCCCGGTGCCGCGCTGTCCGCCGCGGGTCTGCTGGTCCTGGTGTGGTCCATCACCGAGAGCCCGCACCGCGGCTGGACCAGCCCCGCCGCGCTGACCGGATTCGCCGCCGCCGCGCTGCTGCTGGCCGCGTTCGTCCGCCGCCAGCTGCACACCCCCGCACCGATGCTCCCGCTGTCCCTGCTGCGGGTGCCGGCCATCGGGGTGGCCGCGGCGGCCCTGGCGCTGATGTCCTTCGCCATGTTCGGCGCGCTGTTCGTGCTGACCCTCTACCTCCAGGGGGTGCTGGGCTTCAGCCCCTGGCAGGCCGGGCTGCGGACGCTGCCCCTGCCGGCCGGGCTGGCGCTCGGCGCGGTGTGCGCGGTGCCGGTACGGGCACGGCTGGGCGGCCGGGTCCCCGTCGTGGGCGGACTGGCCCTGGTGACGGTCGGGTTCGCGATCCTGGCGACCACCACCCCGGACTCCGACTATCCGCACTGCGCGGCCTTCCAGCTGGTGGCGGGGGTCGGGGCCGGGCTGGTGGCGGCCGCGGCCACCGAATCGGTGATGGGCTCGGTCGCCACCGAACGAGCCGGACTCGGCTCGGCCATCAACGACGCCACCCGCCAGGTCGGTTCCGCCCTCGGGGTGGCCGTGCAGGGCTCCCTGCTCGCGGCCGTCTTCACCTCCCGGCTCACCGCCTCCCTCACCGATCTGCACGCCCCCGCGCCGGTGGCCGCCGCGGCCCGGCACAGCATGCTGTCGGTCCCCGCACAGGCGATGCGGCTGCCCGGCCCGCTGCGCAGCAGTGTGCTGTCCGCCGCGCGCCGCGCCTTCACGGACGCCATGACGCTCACCGCCGTCGTCGCCGGAGCCGTCACCCTGCTCACCGCCGCGGCCGCCGCACGCTGGCTGGGCCGTCCTGACCGCCCGGACGGCGCGCCCCGGGCCGGCGGTGCCCGGCTTCACGGACCGCAGCCGGCGCCCAGGGAAGAGCAGCGTCCGGCGCTATAGAGCGATAAGTCACTCGTTCAGAGGTGCCTTCATGACCCTGGCAGGAGGAGCCGGTCGGCGACAGTAGAGCGCGAGCCCGACCCCTGCGCACCGGCCCCCGGTGCCGGCCGCCTCCGCCCGCCTGGAGCCACGATGCACACCCCGTCCGCACCAGCACCTCCCACGGTGCCCCGGGCTCCTGCCGCGCGGCCCCGCGGCACCCGTCCGCAGCGACCCCTCGCGCCCGGACGGCGCCCCGCCCGCGGCGGCCGGCCCCACCACCCCAACCGAAGGAGCCACCCGTGCCCACCAGTGCAGAGCTGATCACCAGCACCCTCACCGAGACCTTCGACCTCGACCCGGCCGAGGTCACCCCCGACCGCACCTTCGAGGACCTCGGCCTGGACTCCCTCGCGCTGGTCGAGATGGGCCTGATGCTTCAGGAGCGCACCGGGATCTCGCTGGACGACGTGCCGCTGCGGACGACCCTGGGCGAACTCGCCGCGCTGATGGACAGCGGTACGGCCGACCAGGCCCTGACCACCGCGCCGAACAGCGGCAGCTGATGCCCGGTCAGTGCCGTGAGGCCGCCGTCACCGGTCTGGGCGTCATCAGCCCGGCCGGGATCGGCGCACGGGCCACCTGGGACTCCCTGCTCACCGGCCGGTCCACCGCCGCCCGGGACCCGGGGCTGGTGGGGCTGCCGGTGGACATCTCCTGCCAGGTGCCCGACTTCGACACCGCACGCCTGGTCGGCCGGAAAACCTCCTGGCGGCTGGACCGTTTCGTCGCCATGGCGCTGCTCGCCGCCCGGCACGCCGTCGCCGACGCCGGTCTCGACCCCACCGAGTGGGACGCCTCGCGGGTCGGCGTGGTCATCGGCACCGGCACCGGGAGCATGGAGCGCTATGTCACCGAGTTCGCCAAGCTCGCGGCCGGCCGTCCGCTGGACATCTCGCCCCTCGCCATCACCCGCAGCGTGCCCAACATGGCAGCCGCCGAGATCGCCCTCGATCTGACGGCCACCGGGCCCAACTTCGCCGTCTCCACCGCCTGCGCCTCCGGCAGCAGCGCCCTCGGCGTGGCCCGTGACCTGCTGCGCGCCGGGACCTGCGACCTCGTGCTGGCCGGCGGCGCGGAATCCGCCCGCCACCCCATCCCCGCGGCCTGCTTCCACCGCATGGGCGCGCTGTCCCGGCGTACGGACGACCCCGCGGGCGCCTGCCGCCCCTTCGACGCCGCACGCGACGGTTTCGTCCTCTCCGAAGGCGCCGCCGTCCTGGTGCTGGAACGCCCGGAGCACGCCCGCGCCCGCGGTGCCCGCCCGCGCGCACAGCTGGCCGGCTACGGGGCGAGCTGCGACGCCTATCACTACGCGGCTCCCGACCCCGAGGGCCGGGGAGCCGCGGCCGCCCTCACCGCCGCCCTGGCCGACGCCGGACTGGCGCCCCGGGACATCGATCACGTCAACGCGCACGGCACCGGCACCCGCCTGAACGACCTGGCCGAGGCCAGGGCCCTGCGCGCCGTCTTCCCCGAGCCGCCCGCCGTCACCTCCCTCAAGGGCGCGCTCGGCCACGCCATCGGAGCGGCGGGCGCCATCGAGGCAGCCGTCACGGTCATGAGCCTCCAACACGACACCATCCCGCCCACCGCCAACCACGAGGACCCCGACCTCGATATCGACCTGGACATCGTGGCCAAGGC
>NZ_JBVHZH010000050.1:51381-60623 GCF_055574515.1 Streptomyces sp. NPDC029466 | reverse complement strand
GGCGTCATCTCCCCCCCCCCCTCCCCCCCCCCCCCCCCCCCCCCACCCGCCCCCCCCCCCCCCCCCCCCCCCCCCCCCCCCCCCCCCCCCCCCCCCCCCCCCCCCCCGACGCGCTCACCCCACGGGTCTTACGAACCCGAGCGCCGCACCTCCACGTCGGCCGCCCGCACATAGCCGACCCGGTGCCCGAGCTGGATCTCGTAGTAGACGTCCTCGCCGCGCACGACCGCATGCTTGGTGACATCGAAGGTCGGGGAGTAGAAGTATTCGCCCCGCATCCGGCCCCCGACGGCGTACTTCTGGCCGGCCGCGAGCTTGTACGGCAGCGGGGAGACCGCCTGGTAGGGAACCCCGGCCGGGTAGGCATCCTTCTCCGGGTACGCACGGCCGTAGACCGGGATCTCCTGCCGCCCGTCCTTCGGCGTGGCGATCATCCCCTTGGCGTGCACGGCCACCGGCTCGTCCGGCGGATTGTGGAACCACGCCTTCTGCCCGAGGTACCAGATCGCCGTCCAGTCGCCGGACCGGCCGGCCACCGCGAACCGCTGCCCCGTCGTGGCGCGGGCACCCGTGTCGTTCACCCCGGTCGTCGAGTCACTGCCGTTCGGGTGCAGTCCGATGTCCTTGACCAGCGGCGCGTCCTCATCCGGCGCGCTGTACAGTCGCACCGCCGCGGAGCCGTGCGGGGCACAGGTGTCACCGGCCTTCACACAGCCGGTGTACACGGGCTGATTCCCGTCGTACTCGGGGCGGATGGTGACCAGCCCGCCGCGCGGGCCCGCGGTGGCCTTGTACGGCTTGCCCAGCAGCGTGAAGTAGTGCGCCCAGTCCCAGTACGGGCCGGGGTCGGTGTGCATACCCGGGATGGTGGCCGTCGTCGTGCCGGGCACATTGTCGTGGCCGAGGATGTGCTGCCGGTCGAGCGGCACGTCGTACTTGCGGCTCAGATACTTCACCAGCCGGGCCGAGGCGCGGTACATCGCCTCCGTGTACCAGGCGTCCGGTGCGGCCAGGAAGCCTTCGTGCTCGATGCCGACGGAGTGCGAGTTGAGGTACCAGTTGCCCGCATGCCAGGCGACGTCCTTGGTGGGAACATGCTGGGCGATCAGGCCGTCCGCGGAGCGGATCGTGTAGTTCCAGGACACATACGCCGGGTCCTTGATCAGCTTGAGCGTGGTCTCCCAGGACCCCTCGGTGTCATGGATGACGATGGCGCTGACCCGCTGGTCGGCGGGCCGGTCCGCCTTGTCGTGGTTGCCGTAGTCACCGTCACCGAACTCCTCGTACGGCGCCGGTACGGACTCGCAGGCGACATTCCGCGGGCACTCCGGCCGACGGCCGGCGGGCGCAGGCGACGCCTTGGTGGCCGACGCGCTGAGACGTTTCTGCTGCCCGGCGTCAGGAGCCAGCCCCGGCGCGGCGGCCAGCGTGACCCGCTGTCCCGCGTCGGTGGTGCGGGCCTGGCCCTGGCGCAGCACCGCGTACACCTCGTCCGCGAAGGCCTTCCCGCTGTACGCGCTGTCCTGGCCGCCGTAACGCGCCACCGCCGCGTACCACCGCGCCGGGTCGCTGCCCGCGGCCGTGCCCAGCTTGCGCTGCTCCGCGGCGAGCAGCGCCGCACCGCCGAGCACATTCGCCGCGGGGTCGGTGCGCAGCTTCTCCGCCGGAATCCCGGTCAGTTCGGCGGCCGCCGGCAACGTACGCAGCCGGGCCGGGAGTTCGGCGGGCAGCGCCGCTCGCTGCGCCGCACCGGCCGGCACCCTCTTACGGGCCCGCGCCCCGTCGCCGCGCGCGTCCTCGTCACCCTCGCTGAACTCCGGCGTGCGGGTCAGGGCCGTACGGGCGTCGGTCAGATGCATCGGCCCGTAGCCCCCGGAGACGCTGGGCGCGCCGCCGTGACCGTCCCAGCGGGACTCCAGATACGAGACACCGAGCAGCACGCTGCGCGGCACATGGAAACGGTCGGCGGCCTCGGTGAAGGCCCGTTGCAGCGTGTCCGTCCGGGGCTGTCCGGCCTGCGCGGACGGCGCTCCCGCGAGCGGCAGCAGCAGCACCGCGGCCGCGACGGCGGTGGCGGATCTCCGCAGGGCGGGGCGGGGGACTCTCTTCTCGTCTTCCGGGGCGGATCCTTGCAAAGCAACCTCCTCGAGCCGGCCCGAGCCGGGGCGGTGTGACGGTGGGTGCGCAAACGGCCGCACGGGCGGGACCCGAGACTAGAGCCCCCTGTCGGCTTAGAGCTATATGTTTGCCGACGGTCCGTCAATCACCCTGCCGGTTCGGGATTCCGCATGTCAGGGCCTCTCCGGAGGAGCCTTCCCGGACCGGTGCCGGGCCTGCGGAGCGTCAGTGGAATGGACCAATGAACCGGCCCCACGGGCAGCAGAAGAGAAGCGCCGGCGGGAGGCCGGCGCACATGGGTGAGCGGCGCACCCCGTGCCCGGGCGCGCCGCTCACAGTCCCCCCTCGGCGGTCAGCGGGTGCCGACCGCCGCCCTGACCGCACGCCGCGCCATCTGGCAGTCGTCGTGCAGTCGGCGCAGGAGCAGCCGCTGCTCCTCGCCCGCCGCGGGCACGCCGGGGTGTCCCGGCCCCGGTGCTCCCGTCGGCGTGGGCTCGCGCATGGTCCGCTGGACCGCGGTTTCATAGCGCCGGATCTCGCGGGTGAGCACCAGCATCAGATTCACCAGGAAGGCGTCCCGCGAGGCCGGTCCGGCGTTCTGGGCGAGCTGGCTGATGTGGCGGCGGGCCACCGGCGCGTCACCGAGCACCGACCACAGCGTCGCCAGGTCGTAGCCCGGCAGATACCAGCCCGCGTTGTCCCAGTCCAGCAGCACCGGGCCGGCGGGGGACAGCAGCACGTTGTTCAGCAGCGCATCGCCGTGACAGAACTGGCCCTGGGTGTGCGACAGGCCGTGCATCAGCTTCTGAAGATCACCCAGGTCCCGGTCGGTGAGCAGTCCCAGGTCGTGGTAGCGGCCGATCCGGCCCGCGTAGTCCAGCGGGGTGTCGAACAGCCCGGCCGGCGGACGCCAGAGATTGATCCGGCAGATCGCGCCGAGCGCGGACCGGACATCCGCGCGGGGCGGGGCCTCGGACGGGTGCCGGGTCAGGGCCGCGACCCGGCCGGGCATCCGCTCCATGATGAGCGTGCAGTTGTCGGGGTCGGCCGCCACCAGCCGCGGCACCCGAACCGGCGGACGATGCCGGACGAATGCGCGGTATGCGCTTATTTCCTGCCGGAACCTGTCCGCCCAGGCCGGAGACTGGTCCAGTAAACACTTGGCGACCGCCGTCATCCGGCCCGTCGTCCCCACGAGGAGGACGGATCTGCCGCTGCGGCGCAGCACCTGCACCGGATTGAACTCCGGGCAGATGCGGTGCACCGAGGCAACGGCGGCGCGCAACTGGGCGCCCTGGGGGCCGGACAAGTCGAGCCTCCCGCTGAGCGGTTGGGCGCCTGTCCCCTGCGCCCGCCGGGTACGGCCGCCGGGCAGACCGGGGACCGCCCCCGCGGAAGGGGTGGGGTCGAGATACGGACCCCCTCCGGTGGGGTGCGGGCGGTGCGGCCGGGTGGGGACGGTCACGGCGGACGATGCTGCATACATGGGTGAGACAGATCCCTTCGTGCGCCGGCGAGTTGCGTGCGCTCCCCGGCCCGGTGGTGGGAACCCGTGAACGGGCCCCGTGCAGGAGGCCGATCCAGGGTCCCTGTGAAGGGCGCGCACCCTGGGGAATGCGGTCCCGCCACCAGGCCGGGGGCGGCATGTCTACAGAACACGTGGCTGCGGGTGGCAGACCATCTGGCGCAGGGTGGCGAACCCTGGCGAATGGACCCGGTGCATGTCACCGGCCGTTACTGTCAACTCAGTCGAGGAACCTGGGGGCTTGACGTGGACAGGCAGCCGAACACCCGTCTCGCGGACCTTTTCGGCCTGGCCGGCTGGTCCAAGGGAGAGCTGGCGAGACTGGTCAACCGGCAGGCGGCGGCCATGGGCCATCCGCAGTTGGCGACCGACACCTCACGAGTGCGGCGCTGGATCGACATGGGGGAGACCCCGCGTGATCCGGTGCCCAAGGTTCTGGCTTCCCTGTTCACCGAGCGCCTCGGCCGTGTCGTAACCATCGAGGACCTCGGGTTCGCAAGAACCGGTCGCTCGGGGAAGCGGCAGGCCATGGACGGTCTGCCGTGGGCTCCCGAACGGACCGCCGCGGTCCTCACGGAATTCACGGGAATGGACCTCATGCTCAACCGACGCGGCTTGGTGGGTGCGGGCGCTGCGCTCGCCGCGGGTTCCGCACTCACCGGCGCCATGCACGACTGGCTGCACACCGATCCGACACCGGCCGGCGCCCCACGCCACGACGCCCCGTTCGCTTCCGACTCCCTCGACGAACTCGACCAGATCGGCCTCGACCGCTACGAGGCGGCCCCCGTGGGGTCGCAGGAGATCGATGCGCTGGAGCGCTCGGTCGAGGTGTTCCGCGCCTGGGACGCGGCCCGCGGTGGCGGGCTGCAGCGCAAGGCCGTGGTGGGCCAGCTCAACGAGGTCGGCGGCATGCTCGCCTACCGCCACCCCGAGCATTTGCAGCGCAGGCTGTGGGGGGTGGCCGCCAATCTGGCGGTGCTGGCCGGCTGGATGTCCCATGATGTGGGCCTGGAGCCCACCGCCCAGAAGTACTTCATCATCGCCGCCCATGCGGCCCGCGAGGGCGGCGACCGTCCCCGTGCCGGTGAGGCGCTCTCCCGGGCCGCGCGCCAGATGGTCCACCTTGGCCGTCCGGACGACGCGCTGGATCTGATGAAGCTGGCCAAGTCCGGTTCCGGCGCGGAAACCCTGCCGCGCACCCGCGCCATGCTGCACACCATCGAGGCCTGGGCCCAGGCGTCCAAGGGGAACGGCCAGGCGATGCGCCGCACCCTGGGCGAGGCGGAGGAGCTGTTCGTCTCCGACAAGGGCGATGTGCCGCCGCCGAGTTGGATGCAGATGTTCGACGAGGCGGATCTGCACGGTATGCAGGCGCTGGCGTTCCGTACCCTCGCCGACCACGATCCCTCGGTCGCCAAGGTCGCCCAGCATCACGCCAGGCGGGCGCTGACGCTGCGGGAGAACGGCCGCCAGCGCTCGCAGATCTTCGACTACCTCTCGATGGCGTCGGCCTGCTTCATCGGCAACGACCCCGAACAGGCCGACCGTTACGCCAGGCTGGCGCTGGTGTCCATCGGGGAGAACTCCTCGCACCGGACCTGGGACCGGCTCCGTGAAATGTTCCGGCTCACGGGGCAGTACGCGAACTACGCCAAGATCCAGGACCTGCGCGAGGAGATCCAGCATGTCCTGCCGAAGGCGAAGCCCAAGTCCAAGGGGTCGGGCCTGGGCCCCGGTATCGGAGCGGGGCTGGGAAAGAGCTTCTCGGTCTGAAGCGGGCGGCGAGGCGGAGGATGACGGTGCGTCACCTGTAGTACCGGGTGGCGACACGTCCTCCGCGGCCCTGCCGCCGCCTCAACCGTCAACCGACGGCCCCTCGGCCGATGTCACCGAGTGGTCGTCGGAGGCGTCGGTCTGCCCTCAGCCCGCCCCGAGGTGTGTCAGTCGCCCACCCGGGCGATCAGCACACAGGCGTCGTCCTCGCGCTCGGCCGTGCCGAACTCCTCGACGACGATGCGGACGCAGTCCTGGGCACTGCGCGCGGCGGCGAACCGCGGCGCCAGGGCGAGGAGCCGCTCGGCACCCTCATGGGTGGCATCCGCGCCCTGCGTACGGCGCGGGACGAGGCCGTCGGTGTGCAGGACGAGGAGGTCGCCGGGCTCCAGTTGCTCGGTGTGCTGGGTGTAGGACGCACCCGAGGTCGCGCCGAGGAGTACGCCCTCGGGCGGGTCCAGCGCGCGCCCCGTGCCGCCGCGGAACAGCAGCGGTGCGGGGTGCCCCGCCTGGGCCCACTCCAGCGTCCGCGCGGCCGGGTCGAACCGGCCGCACACCGCGCTGCCCAGCGCCGGCTGGGCGGCGGTGTCCAGCAGTTGGTTGACGAAGCCCATCAGGGGGCCCGGCCGGTGTCCGGCGACCGCCATTCCGCGCAGTGCGCCGAGCACCATCGCCATCCCGGACGTGGCGGTGACGCCGTGCCCGGTCAGATCGCCGACGCTCATCAGGGTGGTGCCGTCCGGGAGTTGCAGTGCGTCGTACCAGCCCCCGCCGATCAGGTCGCGGGTGCCGGACGGCAGATAGCGCCCGGCGAGGTCGAGAGCCACCGGGCCGCCGTGCGGGAACCTCAGGGAGCCGCGCCACGGCGGCAGCACGGCCTCCTGAAGCTCGACCGCAAGCCGGTGCTCGGTCTGCGCGATCTGCCGCTCGCGGTGCAGCGAGTCACGGGTCTCGCGTACCGCCTGCTGGCTGCGGCGCAGCTCGCTGACGTCCCGCAGCACGGCCCACATACAGGCGGTACTGCCGTCGGCGTCGAGCACCGGCTCGCCCACCATGTGCACCGTGCGCAGCGTCTCGTCCGGGCGCACGATGCGGAATTCGCCGTCGATCGGCCGGCCGTCCACCAGACAGTCCGTGACCATCGTGGCCAGCCCGTCCTGGTCCTCGGGGTGGACCAGGGAGGGCAGCTCGTCGAGGGTGAGCGGGCCGTCGGACGGGGCCCGGCCGAACATCGCGAACAGCTCGTCGGACCAGCTGACCTCATCGGTGAGCAGATTCCACTCGGCACTGCCCACCCGGCGCAGCAGCGAGCCGCGCTCATGGGGCCCGTGCTCCGGCGGGGCGGCCGGCGGCTCGGCCGCCGCTGCCGGGTCGTCCGCACTGTCGGGGGGCAGGCCCTCTCTCAGCTGGTCGAGATGGCCCCCGAGGTCGTCGAGGTGGTGCACCGCGAGATCGCACAGGGCCCGCTGCCAGCGCAGCTGCGGGTCGGTGGCGAGGCTGGTGTCCACCGTGGACTCCCGGACGGCGTCGAGGCCACCGCGCAAGCGGCGGGCCTGCGTGATGAGTGCCTCGACCGTTTCACGCTCGGGGGGCCGGTCGGCTGAGTGATCCGCGAAGAGAGGGGACGGCATGACGTACTCCGTGATCAGGCGGCGCCGGGCTGAAGGGGCCGGTAACGACTGTTGCACAGGCGGCGACGGTCCGTAAGGGATTTGGCACTACCCGATACGGTGGTGCATCTGGCATATGCCGCCGGCCTTCCTGGGGCAACCCCGGGGCGAATCGGCGGAATGGCAGCTTCCAGGCTAGGCTTCGGCCGCCGTACGCAGGCGTTCCCGCCGATCCATGGTGGGAACGAGGCATACGGCCCGCGGTCACCGGCAAGAATGCCGGTCAGCGGAAATCCCGTTGCCAGCCAGTCCCCCGCACCGGATGCTGACCTCATGTTCGATCCAGACATAGCGCCCAGTGGCACCCTGCTCGGCCTCCTCCAGCGAGGCCGCGGCGACGGGACCCTGCATGCCCTCGCGGCGCCGCGGGCCGAGGCGCTCGCGGCACTCAACGACAGCGTGCTGCGCGACCCCCGGCGCGACTGGCAGGTCGAGAACCGCTCGCTCTACTACGCACGCCTCTACATGCAGCTCGACGGCGGGCTGGAGCAGATCGAACGCCATCTCTTCCACCCGGACGACCTGGTCGACACCGGCGAGGAGCGCACCGGTCTGGCCCTCGCCGTCCTCGGCCACCTCGCCGCGTACGGCAGGGACGCCGCCCGTCTGCTGCTGCGCAGCTATGCCGCGGCCGGCAGCAACTGGCGCTGGGCCCTGGACGAGCTCGCGCTGCGTGACGACGACGCCGGGCTGATGACCCTGGCCCCCGCCGTCCTCGCCCGCTTCCCCGAGACCGAGCAGGGCGCGGCCGAGCTGGCCGCCGCCGTGCGCGACGCCTTCGAGCCCCGGCCGTGGCGGCTGTGGGCCGAGGACCCCCGTTACGGACCGCGCCTGGCCGCCGCCGGGGAACAGGGCTCCTTCGACCGCTGGCAGCGGCAGCTGCAGCCCAGCGGGCCACGCCCCGGCTGGAGCGTGACCGAGGTCCTGGCGTGGGCCCAGCAGGACCTGGACCCGGCGCCCCCGGAACACCGGCAGCACGCCGCCGCCCGCTGCCTGGGCGCCGTCGCCGGCCCCGAGGACCGCCCCGAGCTGCTGCGTGCCGCCCGCAGCGCCCCGGACGCGGCGCGCGCCGCCGTGCTCCACCACCTCGCCGAGCGCGGCGACCCGGAGACCCTCGATCTGATCGAGGCCGCGGTGACCGACCCCTTCTCCTCCGAGCAGCTGTCCTCCGCCGCGCTCGCCGCCTTCACGCGGATGCGCAGTGTGGCCGCGGTCGCGCGGGCCCGTATCTGGGCGCCGCGCACGGACCGGCTGGGCGCGGCCGCCGCCGCGGTGCTCGCCCGCCGGGGCGGGCGGCGCGACGCCGAGCTGGTGCTGGCCGCGCTGCGCCGGACCGTACGCGAGGAGGGGCCGGACGCGGACGGCCTGTGGGAGCTGGTCGACGGCACCGGCCGGCTCGGCGTCGGCTGCGCCGCCCCCGTTCTGCGGCACATCTACCGCGAAACCTCCTCCTCCCACCTCCGCGGCCGGGCCGCCGGGGCCCTCGCCGCCACCGACCCCGGGTTCGCGGCCGGCTTCGCCGTCGAATGCCTGTGGGACTGCGAGGAGACGACCCGCGAACTAGCCGCTCGGCACGCTGCCACCGGCGACGACCGCGTCGTCGAACAACTCCGGCGCCTGGCCGCCGACCCCGCCGAGGAGGACGAGGTCCAAACGGCGGTCCGTAGCCGAATCGGCCCCGAGGGGGCCTAGGGTTTTCCCACGTTTTTGTCCGTCCCGCCGTGGTTGTTGCTCGCCGTTGCGCCTGCGGCGGGCCGGGTGGTTTGTGGGTGCGGTGACGGACCTCCGGGGGCTGGGGGGGGGGGGGGGGGGGGGGGGGGTTGGGGGTGCTTCTGTGGTTCTGTTTCTTGGCGCTCTCCCTCTCCCCCCCCCCCCCCCCCCCCCCTCCGGCCCGTCCCCTCCCGTTGGGGGAGTGAGTGCAGGTGGGTGGGGGCTGGCCGCCCATGCCCATCCCCATGCCCATCCCCGTGCCCATGGCTCTAGCTATGCGTGTGATCGACAAGCCGCACCGGACCACTTACGGGTCCACCACCAAGGTTTTTCCACCCCTCAACGGGAGGGGACGGGGCGGAGGGGGGGGGGGGGGGGGGGGGGGGGGGAGAGAAAGGGGGGAGGAGCACCCCCCACAAGAAGACCGACACACCCCACCCACC
>NZ_JBVHZH010000050.1:0-51371 GCF_055574515.1 Streptomyces sp. NPDC029466 | reverse complement strand
TGTGGGGTTTCTCCCCCCCAACCACCCCCCCCCCCCCCCCCCCCCCCCCCCCCCCCCGCGGAGGCCCGTCACCGCACCCCGACAGCCCCGCGCAGCGGCAACGCCCGCCGCGTGGGGGTACCTCCCACGCCCTTCAGGCAGTGGGGGAGCAACGGCGGGGGCACCGCGCAGCGGGCAACAGACGGCGAGCAACCACCACGGCGGGCCAGCCGAAAACGTGGGAAGACGTTCTCCGGCAGGAAAGATCCCTTTGGCTCCCTCCACGCACGGTGCGCCGACAACAGCCGTATGCGTGTCGTCCTCGTCACCGAATCCTTCCCGCCCGATGTCAACGGCGTTTCCCATTGCGCCCTGCAAACCGCCCGGCACCTCGTCCGGCGTGGCCACGATCCGCTCGTCATCGCGCCGCTCGGTGGCGCTTCGGCGGCCGCCGATACGGACGAGAGTCCCTGCCCCGTCGTCCGGGTGCCTTCCATGCCGCTGCCCGGTTATCCGCAGGTGCGGATCGCGCTCCCGGGGCGACGGCTGTCCGCGGCGCTCGACGGGCACCGCCCTGACCTGGTGCACCTGGCCAGTCCCTTCGTCCTCGGCGCCCGCGGGATGGCGGCCGCCGCCCGTCGGCAGGTGCCCGCGATCGCCGTCTACCAGACCGATCTGGGCCGCTATGCCCGCACCTACCTCGGCGGGGGCGCGGCCACGGCCTGGCGGCGCATCCGGGCGGTGCATGCCGCCGCCGACCGCACCCTCGCGCCGTCCAGTGCGGCACTGCTGGACCTGACCGAGCACGGCGTGCCGCGGGTCCACCTCTGGCCGCGCGGTGTCGACTCCGAGCGGTTCCACCCGGGGCGGCGTGACGCGGTGCTGCGCAGCTCGCTGACCGCGGGGCGGGAGCTGCTGGTGGGGTACGTGGGGCGGCTGGCGCCGGAGAAGGACGTCCGGCTGCTGGCCGAGACCTCGCGGCTGCCGGGCGTCCGCACCGTCGTCATCGGCGACGGCCCCAGCGCCGCCGGGCTGCGCACCGCGCTGCCGGAGGTCCGCTTCCTCGGCCGCCGCACCGGGGATGAACTCGCGCGCCTGTATGCGTCGTTGGACGTCTTCGTCCATACCGGGCCGTACGAGACGTTCTGCCAGACCGTGCAGGAGGCGATGGCCTCCGGTGTGCCGGTGGTGGCGCCCCGGGCGGGCGGCCCGCTGGACCTGGTGGATCACGGCCGTACGGGGCTGCTGGTGACGCCCGGCGACGGCGGGGCGTTCCGGGACGCGGTGCGCTTCCTCGCGGGCAGTGCCGAGTTGCGGGTCCGGTTCGGCACCGCGGCCCGCCGCGCCGTCGCTGACCGCTCCTGGGAGGCGGTCGGCGACCAGCTGCTGGGGCACTACGAGGCCGTGCTCAGCGACCGTCCGGCGGTGGCGGCATGACCGCGCGACGCACCACCGGGACGGGTCTGCGGATCGTCCGGATCGCCAACTTCGTCACCCCGGCCTCCGGCGGGCTGCGCACCGCGCTGCGCGAACTCGGCGCGGGCTACCGGGCCGCCGGGCACGAGCCGGTGCTCATCGTGCCGGGACCGCCGGGGGCGGACGGGGCGGCCGGGCTCCGCGACGAACGCACCGCACAGGGCCGGGTGATCACCGTGCCGGGGCCGGAGCTGCCAGGCAGCGGCGGCTACCGCATGCTGACCGACCGCCGCCGGCTGGAGCGGCTGCTGCACTCACTGGCCCCCGACCGACTGGAGGTCTCCGACCGTACGACGCTGCGCTGGACGGGGGAGTGGGCGCGCCGGGCGCGGGTGCCCGCGGTGATGGTCTCCCACGAGAGCGTGGACGGGGTGCTGCGCACCTGGGGCGTGCCGCAGCCGCTCGCCCGTGCGGCCGCGGACCGGCTCAACCGCCGTACGGCGCACGCCTACAGCCGGGTCGTGTGCACCACCGAGTGGGCGGCGGCGGAGTTCGTCCGGGCCGGCGCCCGCAATGTGGTGCGTGCGCCGCTCGGTGTCGATCTCGCGGCCTGGCACCCGGACTGCCGCAGCGCCGAGCTGCGGCGGCAGTGCGCGGGACGGGCGGAGGTCCTGCTGCTGCTCTGCTCCCGGCTGTCGCAGGAGAAGCGGCCGGGCCGGGCCCTGGACGCGCTGGCGGAGCTGCGGCGGCGCGGGGTCGACGCGGCGCTGGTGGTCGCCGGTGACGGGCCGCTGCGGGCGCGGCTGGAGGTCCGGGCGCGGACCGAGCGGCTGCCCGTGGCGTTCCTCGGGCATCTCGCCGACCGCTCCCGGCTCGCCGCGCTCCAGGCCGGCGCCGACCTCGCGCTGGCGCCCGGCCCGGCCGAGACCTTCGGACTGGCGGCCCTGGAGGCGCTCGCCTGTGGCACCCCGGTGGTGGCCAGTGCGGCCTCCGCGCTGGCGAGCCTGGTCGGCAGCGGCGGGGACACGGCGCTCGACGACGGGCCGTCCTTCGCCGACGCGGTCCAGCGGGTGCTGGCCCGGCCGGCGCCCGCCCGGCGCGCCGCCGCCCGCCGGCGGGCCGAGGGCTATGGCTGGCAGCCCGCCGTCGACGCCTTCCTGGCGGCGCACGACGCGCCCGTACCGGCCGGCCGGGCGCTCGCCGCCGCGGCCGTACCGCACCCGGCGCGGCCGTTGGGCGGGTGGTGACGATGGCCTCCGAGGGGGTGGTGATACCGGCGCAGGTGCCGGGCGGTGGGTGTGCCCCGGCCCCGGGCTGCTTTGTCGCGCTCGGTGATTCGCTGACCGAGGGGCTCGGCGACCCGGTCCCGGGCGGCGGCTGGCGTGGCTGGGCCGCGCTGCTGGCCGAGGCGCTGGGCGAGCGGCCCGGGAGCGTCCCGCTGGTGAAGCTGGCGCGGAGCGGGGCGCTGGCCGCCGATGTCGCCGAACGGCAGCTGCCCGTGGCCCGGTCGCTCCGGCCGCGCTTCGCCTCACTGCTCGTCGGGGCGAACGACACCCTGCGTGCCGCCTTCGCCATCGAGCGGGTGGCGGCCGCGCTGGACCGGGCGCACGGCGCGCTGAGTGCCGACGGGGCCGTGGTGCTGACGGCCTGTCTGCCCGATCCGGGCCGGATGCTGGGGCTGCCCGCGCCGCTGGCCCGCCCGCTGGGGCGCCGGATGCGCGCCGTGAACACCGTCGTCCACGCGGTGTCCGCCCGCTACGAGGGCGTGCATCTGCACCTCGCCGAGTACCCCTGGGTCACCGAACGCGCCTCCTGGAGCGTGGACCGGCTGCACCCCAGTGAGCGCGGCCACCGGCTGCTGGCCCGTGGCTTCCACACGGCGCTCGCCACCGTCGGCCTGCCCGTCGGACCGCCGCCCGCGCTCACCCTCGACGGGCCCGCGCCGACCCGTGCCGGAGCCGCGCTGTGGATGGCGACCCGGGGCACCCGTTGGGTCGCCGACCGGTGCACGGATCTGCTGCCCGGGCTGCTCGGTCTGGCGGTCCAGGAGTGCCGGCACGGCCTGGCCGGCTCCGGGCGTCTGCTGGACGCCGCGGCCGAGCACGCCACCCGCTCCGCACTCGCCGCGCTGACCCGGCCGAACGGCGCGGGCACCGGCAAAGACACCGGGACGGCGAGGGGCGCTGCGACAATGGCGGGGTGACCGGACGCTGGGAGTTCTGGATCGACCGCGGTGGCACGTTCACGGACGTCGTCGGCAGGCGGCCGGACGGGCGGCTGGCCACCACCAAGCTGCTCTCGCACCATCCGGAGCGCTATCGGGACGCCGCGGTGGCCGGCATCCGGCTGATGCTGGGGCTCGGCCCGGACGAACCGGTGCCCGCCGACCGGGTGTCGGTCGTCAAGATGGGCACCACCGTCGCCACCAACGCCCTGCTGGAGCGCACGGGCGAACCGACGGTGCTGCTGATCACCGAAGGTTTCCGGGACGCGCTGCGGATCGCCTACCAGAACCGGCCGCGAATCTTCGACCGGCGGATCCTGCTGCCCGAGGCGCTCTACGACCGGGTGATCGAGGTGCCGGAGCGGATCGGCGCACAGGGCGGGCTGGTCCGGCCGCTGGACGTGGACGAGGTCCGCCGGGCGCTGGTCCGGGCCCGCGCGGACGGTCTGCGCAGCGCCGCCGTCGTCCTGCTGCACGGCTACCGCCACGCCGACCACGAGCGGGCGGTCGCCGAGCTGGCCCGGCGCGCCGGCTTCGCCCAGGTCAGCTGCTCGCACGAGGTCAGCCCGCTGATGAAGCTGGTGCCGCGCGGCGACACCACCGTCGTCGACGCCTATCTCTCGCCGATCCTGGGCCGCTATGTCGACGAGATCGCTGCCCAACTCCCCGGCATTCGGCTGATGTTCATGCAGTCCAACGGGGGGCTGCGGCAGGCCGCGCACTTCCGCGGCAAGGACGCGGTGCTGTCCGGGCCCGCGGGCGGTGTCGTCGGCATGGTCCGGACGTCCGCCGAGGCCGGCGACGGGTACGGCCGGGTGATCGGCTTCGACATGGGCGGCACCTCCACCGATGTGTCGCACTACGCCGGTGAGTTCGAGCGGGTCTTCGGCAACGAGGTCGCGGGCGTACGGATGCGTGCCCCCATGATGAACATCCACACCGTCGCGGCCGGCGGCGGCTCCGTGCTCCACTTCGACGGCCGCCGCTACCGGGTCGGCCCCGACTCGGCCGGCGCGGACCCCGGGCCGGCCTGCTACCGGCGCGGCGGCCCGCTCACCGTCACCGACGCCAACGTCATGCTCGGCCGTATCCAGCCCGCGCACTTCCCGTCGGTGTTCGGGCCGGACGGTGACCAGCCGCTGGACGCCGAGGTGGTCCGTACCCGCTTCACGGAACTGGCCGCGCGGGCCGCCGCCGAGGCCGGGGACGACCGCGGACCCGAGGAGGTCGCGGCCGGCTTCCTGGACATCGCGGTGCTCAACATGGCCAACGCCGTCAAGAAGATCTCCGTCCAGCGCGGCCGCGACATCACCCGCTACGCCCTCACCAGCTTCGGCGGCGCCGGCGGCCAGCACGCCTGCGCGGTCGCCGACGCGCTGGGCATCGACACGGTGCTCGTCCCGCCGCTGGCCGGGGTGCTCTCCGCGTACGGCATCGGGGTCGCCGACGCCACCGCGATGCGTGAGCAGGCCGTCGAGGCGGAGTTCACCGACCCCGGGGCCGTCGGCCGGGTCCAGGAGGTGTGCGACACCCTCGCCGCGCAGACCCGGCGCGAACTCCTCGACGACGGGGTGCCGGACGACTCCGTCAGCACCCGCGCCCGGGTGCTGATCCGCTACGCCGGGACCGACTCCACCCTCGGCGTCCCGCTGGCCGACGCGGACACCATGGCCGCGGAGTTCGTCCGGGCACATCGCGAGCGCTACGCCTTCACCATGGACAAGCCCCTGGTGGCCGAGGCGGTGTCGGTCGAGGCGCTGGGAGCGGCCGGCGGCGCCGGTGACTATGAGACGCAACCCGGAAGCAGGGGAGGGGAGTTGACCCCGACCGCGACGATCCGGATGTACACCGAAGGCCGCTGGCAGGACACCGGCCTCTACCGGCGCACCGACCTGAGCCCCGGTGACACCCTCACCGGCCCGGCCGTCATCGCCGAGGAGGACGCGACCACGGTCCTCGACCCGGACTGGCAGGCCGCCATGGGCGACCGCGGACATCTCACCCTGAGCCGGACCCGGCCGCGCACCGGCCGGGCGGCGGTCGGCACGGCGGCCGACCCGGTGATGCTGGAGGTCTTCAACAGCCTCTTCATGGCGATCGCCGAGCAGATGGGCGTCCGCCTGGAGAACACCGCACACTCCGTCAACATCAAGGAGCGCCTCGACTTCTCCTGTGCGCTCTTCGACGCCGACGGCAATCTGATCGCCAACGCCCCGCACATTCCCGTGCACCTGGGCTCGATGGGGGAGTCCATCAAGGAGGTGCTCCGGCGCCGCGGTGACGACATGCGGCCCGGTGATGTGTATGCGATCAACGATCCGTACCACGGGGGCACTCATCTCCCCGACGTCACTGTCGTCACTCCCGTCTTCGACCCCGACGGGGAGACCCTGCTGTTCCTGGTGGCCTCCCGCGGCCACCACGCCGAGATCGGCGGCATCACCCCGGGCTCGATGCCGGCCTTCAGCAGCACCATCCAGGAGGAGGGCATCCTCTTCGACAACTGGCTGCTGGTGCGCGACGGTGAACTGCGCGAGCGCGCGACCCGCGACCTGCTCGCCGCCGGCCCGTACCCCTCCCGCGCGCCGGACGCCAACCTCGCCGATCTCCGCGCCCAGATCGCCGCCAACGAGAAGGGCATCCAGGAACTCCGGCGGATGACCGAGCAGTTCGGCCTGGACGTCGTACGGGCCTATATGGGGCACGTCCAGGACAACGCCGAGGAATCGGTCCGGCGGATCATCGCCGGGCTGTCGGACGGCAGCTACCGCTACGAAACCGACAGCGGCGCCGAGATCCATGTGGCGCTGACCGTCGACCGCGCCGCCCGCAGTGCCGTACTGGACTTCGCCGGCACCTCACCCCAGCAGCCCGGCAACGCGAACGCGCCCAGCTCCGTGGTGATGGCGGCCGTGCTGTACGTCTTCCGCACCCTGGTCGCCGACGACATCCCGCTCAACAGCGGCTGCCTCAAGCCCGTGGAGGTCCGCATCCCGGAGGGCTCGATGCTCGCCCCCGTCTTCCCGGCGGCCACCGTCGCGGGCAATGTGGAGACCTCCCAGGCGGTCACCGGCGCGCTCTACGCCGCGCTCGGCGTCCAGGCCGAGGGCTCGGGCACCATGAACAACCTCACCTTCGGCAATGACCGGGTGCAGTACTACGAGACCGTCGCCAGCGGTGCGGGCGCCGGCGACGGCTTCGACGGCGCGGATGCCGTACAGACCCATATGACCAACTCCCGGCTGACCGACCCCGAAGTACTGGAGTGGCGCTACCCCGTCCGCGTCGACGGTTTCGCCATCCGCTCCGGCAGCGGCGGCCGGGGCCGCTGGCACGGCGGCTGCGGCGTCGAGCGCCGGCTGCGCTTCCTGGAGCCGATGACCATCGCCGTGCTGACCAACCACCGCCGGGTCGCCCCCTACGGCATGGCGGGCGGCGCGCCCGGTGCGCTGGGCGTCAACTCCATCGAGCGGGCGGACGGTACGCACGAGGACCTGGCGGGGTGTGACGCGGCGGACGTCGGCGTGGACGATGTGCTGGTGCTGCGCACCCCGGGCGGCGGGGGATACGGGACACCGGACGGTGGCTGAGCGGCGTACGGCGGGCCGGGGGCTCGTCAGCGCAGGCGCAGGAAGCGCACCGGTGTGCCCGGTACCGCCTGGGCCGCGGGGGCCAGACAGCGCTCGGGGACGACACCGATGACCGGGTAGCCGCCGGTCGTGGGGTGGTCGTGGAGGAAGAGGACCGGCAGGCCGTTGGGCGGGACCTGGAGGGCGCCCAGGGGCATGCCCTCGCTGGGGAGTTCACCGCTGCGGGCGCGCTCCAGGGGCGGCCCCTCGGTGCGCAGACCGATGCGGTTGCTGGCGGGGGAGACCCGGAAGCGTCCGGTGGTGAGGGTGCGCAGCCCGGTCTCGGTGAACCAGGCGTCGCGCGGGCCGGGCAGGAACGGCAGCAGGAGTTCCGGCACCGGGCCGGGGTGCGGGACGGCATCGGCGCGGGCCGGCGGGCCGTGCGGGGCGCCCAGCGGGAGGACCGCGCCGTCGCTGAGCGGGTCCGGGCCCAGGCCGGAGAGCAGATCGGCGGCCCGGCTGCCGAGGACCGGTTCGGTGTCGACGCCCCCGGCGAAGGCGAGATACGAGCGCAGACCGTGGGTGGCGGGCCCCACGTCCAGGAGGGCGCCCGCCGGCACCCGGAAGGGGGCGCCCCAGGGGGCGGGGCGGCCGTCCACGGTCACCGGGCAGGGGGCGCCCGTGACGGCGACGGTGGTGGCCGTACGCATCCGTACGGCGCAGCCCGTGAGCGTGGTCTCCAGGGTGGCGGCGGATCCGGGGTTGCCCACCAGGCGGTTGGCGAGCCGGTGGGCGGGCGCGTCGAGGGCGCCGGCCCGCGGCACCCCCAGGTGAGCGTGTCCGGGCCTGCCGAGGTCCTGAACGGTGGTGAGCGCACCGGCCCGGACGACCGAGAAGGCGCGGTCGGTCATCAGGCGGTCTCCTGCGGGACGAAGCGGACGCGGGTGCCGGGGGAGAGCAGCGCCGCCGGTTCGCGGCGCGGGTCCCACAGCACGGTGTCGGTGGTGCCGATCAGCTGCCAGCCGCCGGGGGAGGAGCGCGGATAGACCCCGGTGTACGGGCCCGCGAGGGCGACCGAGCCGACCGGGACCTTGGTACGGGGCGTGTCCCGGCGCGGTACGTGCAGCGGCTCGGGCAGACCTGTCAGATAGCCGAACCCGGGCGCGAAACCGCAGAAGGCGACATGGAATTCGGTGGCGGAGTGCCGCCGTACCACCTCGTCGGGGGTGACGCCCCACAGGGCGGCGACATCGGCGAGGTCGGGGCCGTCGTAGCGGACCGGGATCTCCACGGTGGGCCGGTCGCCGGCGGTGAGCGGCGGAATGTCCCAGGTGGCCAGTTCGGCGAGGAGGCCACGCGGGTCGGCGAGGCCGTCGAGGAGCACCGTACGGGCGGCCGGCACGATCTCGCGCAGCGGCGGCAGGTCGCCGTCGGCGGCCCGGCGCAGCAGTTCGGCGTGCAGCGCCTCGACCTCCTCGGCGCTGTCCAGCTCGATGAGCAGCCCGTGTTCACCGACCGGCAGCGGCCTCATACGAAGCTCCGTACGTGGACGCCGCTCGCGGTCAGTTCGGACCGGACGCGCCGGGCGAGTTCTGCGGCCCCGGGGGTGTCGCCGTGCAGACACAGCGAACGGGCCGGGACGGCCACCCGCCGGCCGTCGCGGGCGGTGACGGCGCGGTCGCGGGCCATGCCGAGGGCGCGCTTGACGACTTCGTCGGGGTCGTGGATCACCGCGCCCGGTTCACGGCGCGGTACCAGGGTGCCCTCGGGGGTGTAGGCACGGTCCGCGAACGCCTCTTCCACGACCGGGAGTTGGGCCCGCGCGGCGGCCTCGTGCAGCCGGGAGCCGGGCAGCCCGAGGACCGGCAGGCCGCCGCCCGCGGCGCGGATGCCGTCCACGACGGCGCGGGCCTGCTCCTCGTCGTGCACACAGCGGTTGTAGAGGGCGCCATGCGGTTTGACGTAGCCGACGCGGGCACCGGCGGCGCGCGCGAAGACCTCCAAGGCGCCGATCTGGTAGGTGATCTCGGCGGCCAGCTCGTCCGGCGGGACCTCCATCGCGCGGCGGCCGAAGCCGGCCAGATCGCGGTAGGAGACCTGGGCGCCGATGACCACACCGCGCTCGGCGGCCAGTTCGCACACCCGGCGCATCGTGGCCGGGTCGCCGGCGTGGAAGCCGCAGGCGACATTGGCGCTGGTGACGACGGAGAGCAGCGCCTCGTCGTCGGTGAGCTGCCAGCGGCCGAAGCCCTCGCCGAGGTCGGCGTTGAGGTCGATGACGGGGGGACCGCCCATGCTCTCGATGGCTCCCTCGCTGCGCTCGCTCATGTACGTCCGCTCCAGAGGTGCTCGGGGCCGGCCGGCGTCGGGGACAACGTAAGGGATTGTTCAACGATCCGACAAGGGGTGGATGCGCGCTGGTCGAGGGTGCGTTGTTTTGTCCCCTCATCTGGGATTGACTCTCGCTGCATGACACCGGGGCGGCCCGAACCCGCCGCCCGGTACGGCGCGAGAGCGGGGAGCGGAATGGCCGGCGGAGTGGCGAAGAGCGATCAGGGGCGGCTCACCGAGGTCGCGGGCCTGGAGCGGGACCGCCCCCTGCTGGGCCGCTCCAGTACGGCCGAACGGGTCGCCGACATCCTGCGTGACCGGATCGCCGAGGGCTACTTCCCGCCCGGTGCCCGGCTCTCGGAGGAGAGCATCGGCGGAGCGCTGGGCGTCTCGCGCAACACCCTGCGGGAGGCGTTCCGGCTGCTGACCCATGAGCGGCTGCTGGTGCACGAACTCAACCGCGGGGTCTTCGTCCGGGTGGTGACGGTCGAGGACCTGGAGGACATCTACCGGGTGCGCATCCTCGTGGAGTGCGCGGCGGTACGGGGGCTGGGGCAGGGGCCGTACGACGCCGGGGTCACCGAGGCCGTCGCGGCGATCGAAGCCGCTGTACGGGCCGGTGAGACCGCCTCGGCGGACCGGGAGTGGCAGGCGCTCTCGACCGCCAACATCCGCTTTCACCAGGGCATCGTGGCCCTGGCGGGCAGTCCGCGCACGGACGAGCTGATGCGGGGCGTGCTCGCGGAACTCCGGCTGGTCTTCCATGTCATGGCCGACCCCCGGCGCTTCCATGCGCCCTATTTGACCCGTAATCGCCAGATCGCCGAGGCGCTCCAGGCGGGCGATGCCGCCGAGGCCGAGCGGCTGCTGCGGTCCTACCTGGAGGATTCGCGCAGTCAGCTGTCAGGGGCGTACGCGCAGCGCATCGCGGAGGGGTGAGCGGCGGGGGAGCCGCCCCTGAGGGTCGCTCCGGGAAGCGCCGCGGATCCGTTGCTGCACAACCCTTGTCGGATCGTTGAACAATCCCATAGCCTCCGCTGCAATCTGTTCATCTCCTCACGGGCCCTGTGGGGTCCCCGTACGCGGAAGGCGGATCCATGATCGTGCTCCTCGGCGTGCTCGTGGTCGTGATCGGCTTCGCCACGAAGCGCAATCCCTTGCTGGTCGTAGGGGTGGCCGGCATCGCGACCGGCCTCCTCGGAGGGCTGTCACCGGGCAAGGTGCTCGCCGCGTTCGGCAACGGCTTCGCCGGCAGCCGGGCGGTGACGATCTTCGCGATCACCCTCCCGGTCATCGGCCTCCTGGAGCGCTACGGCCTCCAGGAACAGGCCCGTAACCTCATCGCCCGGTTCGCCAGGCTCACCACGGGCCGCTTCCTCGCGCTCTACCTCGGTCTGCGGCAGATCGGTGCGGCGGTCGGACTGACCAATGTCTTCGGTCACGCCCAGACCGTCCGCCCGCTCGCCGTCCCGATGGCCGAGGGTGCGGCCGAGCGCAAATTCGGCCAACTCCCGGAACGGACCCGGGAGAAGGTCCGGTCGTTCTCCGCCAGCGCGGACAACGTCGGCCTCTTCTTCGGGGAGGACGTCTTCCTCGCCGTCGGCTCGATCCTGCTGATCACCGGCTTCGTCAACACCACCTACGACACCCATCTCGAACCGCTTCAGCTCGCGCTGTGGGCGATACCCACCGCGGTGTGCGCCTTCGTGGTCCACGGCTGGCGACTGCTGCGCCTGGACCGCCGGTTGGAACGCGAACTGCTCACCGCCCACGTCCACGACAACGCCGTAGTGGAGGCCGCCAAGTGATCAAGGCAGAGTGGTTCTACTGGCTGGTGGGCCTCAGCTTCCTGGTGATGGCGGCCCAGATGGTCGCCGACCGCAGCAACCCCAAGCGCTTCGGTACCGGCGCCTTCTGGGGCCTGATCGGCGCCGGCTTCATCTACAGCAGCTGGGTCGTCGCCAAGCAGGCACCGGCCGAGCCCCTGGGCGTCGCGGTGCTGGTCATGGCCTGTCTGGCCGGCTTCGGCTGCACCGGACGCGGCACCCCGCGCACGACCACCGCCGAGCAGCGCGTCGCGAGCGCCGCCAAGCTCGGCAACCGGCTGTTCGTCCCGGCGCTCACCATTCCGGTCGTCGCGATGGCCTGCGCCATCGGCGTCAAGCACCTGTCCTTCGGGGGCGAACCGGTCCTCGAAGAGGGCAGCGAGACCATCCTGGGCCTGGGCATCGGAGCCGTCGTCGCCCTCGTCGTCGGCATGGTCATCCTCCGGGAGAAGCGGGTCTCGGTGCCCGTGCAGTCCGGCCGTTCCATGCTGGAGGCGATGGGCTGGGCCATGCTGCTGCCGCAGATGCTGGCCACCCTGGGCGCCATCTTCCAGGTCTCCGGCGTCGGCGACCAGGTCGGCAAGCTCACCACGTCCGTCCTGCCCGAGGACTCGCTCTACATCGCGGTCGTCGTCTACTGCGTGGGAATGTTCGCTTTCACCATGATCATGGGCAACGCCTTCGCGGCCTTCCCCGTGATGACCGCGGCCGTCGGCTGGCCCGTGCTGGTCGGGCACTTCGACGGCAACGCCCCCGCCGTGCTGGCCATCGGCATGCTCGCCGGCTTCTGCGGCACCCTCGTGACGCCCATGGCCGCCAACTTCAACATCGTCCCGGCGGCGCTGCTGGAACTGAAGGACCAGTACGGGCCCATCAAGGCGCAGCTGCCCACCGCGGGTGTACTGCTCGGCTGCAACATCGTGATCATGGCGCTGTTCGCCTTCTGAGCCGGGCCCCGGGTGCCGCCGCTCCGCCGGGCGGTACCCCCGGGGCCCGGTCCGCTCCGTCCCCCCACCCTCGCACCAAGGATGACCGTATGACCCGGGTACTGCTGACCGGATTCGCCCCTTTCGAGGGGGAAACCCTCAACCCCTCCTGGCAGGCCGTCCGCGCCGCCGCGGCCGAACCGCCGGCCGGCATCGAGGCGTCCGCCATCGAACTGCCCTGTGTCTACGGAGCCTCGATCGCGGTACTGCGCGCCGCGATCGAGGAGGTCCGCCCCGAGATAGTGGTGTGCGTCGGCCAAGCGGGCGGCCGGCCCGACATCACCGTGGAACGCCTCGCCGTCAACGTCGACGACGCCCGGATCCCCGATGCCTCGGGCGCCGAACCGATCGATGAGGCGATCGTGCCCGGGGGCCCCGCCGCGTACTTCTCCACCCTGCCGATCAAGGCCTGTGTGGCGGCCGTCCGCGCCGCCGGACTGCCCGCCTCCGTCTCCAACACCGCGGGCACCTTCGTCTGCAACCACGTCTTCTACGGCCTCGCCCATCTCATCGCCACCGAACTGCCCGGTGTACGCGGCGGATTCGTGCACGTCCCCTACGCACCGGAGCAGGTCGTCGACCGCTCCCAGCCGTCGCTCCCGTCCGAGGCCGTCACCCGGGCCCTGCACGAAATCGCCCTCACCGCCGCGCGCACCCGCACCGACATCCGCGTCGCCGGAGGCGCCACCCACTGAGACCGGCACCGGCGCCCCTCCGGGACCTGGCGGCCGGCTCTCGCAGGCCACGCCGTAGACTGTCGCGTCGGTCCGGGAGTGGTCCGCGACCGGTCCGTCAACGGATTCACCTGCGGTTCCACCCATGAACGGATCCGCGCCGTTTCGTCCGTTGTCAGTGCGAGCGCCTACTCTGTGCGACGTGACTTTTTCCGCCCCGGGGGCTGCTGCGCCCCAGCTCAACGGCCCTCACCGGCCTGCGCCGGGCCCGGCCGCCGACGAAGGCCTGGCCCGTCGGCTGCGTGCCCTGGCATGCACCGCGCCGCTGCACGATCTCGATGTGCGCAAGGCCAACCTCGCGGGCGAGTACGGCGTCTACGCCATGGCGGAGGTGGCGCTCGCCGTCATCGACCTCGTCACCCTCAACATGGACTTCGACACCGGCGCCGACCACGAGGAAATAGTGGCGAAGGTGCTCCCCCGGGTCGCCGCCCAGGCCCCCCGCCGTCCCGCGGGCGAGCATGAGCGGGTCGCCCGCTGGGTGCTGGAGAATCTGATCAACGTCGGCAGCGTGGACCGCGGCTTCCGCGCCGTCTACGGCACCTTCAACACCGAGGGCGAGTACGTCCGCCGCGACTACGACTTCAAGCTCATCGAAGAGGTGCCCGGCGGCGGTGGCAGCGTCTACCTCCGGGCCACCGACGAAGCGGTCAACGTCCTGGTCGGCGCGCTCGACACGGACGTCACCAGCGCCCAGATCGCCGCCGAGGTCAAGCTGGAGGTGCTGATCAACCGCGGCCGGCTGGCCGACGCCCAGCTCGCCGCCGAACAGGCCCGCTACCGCACCGTGCAGTACGCGGAGACGCTCCGCAGGACCCTGGACGCCACCCGCCGCAACGTCCGCGCCGTGGACTGGCTGGAGACCGTCCCCGACATGATCACCGAGGCGCTGGACCACGTCGCGGACCGCTATCGCCACGAGAACGCCATCCTGACGAACATCCGCAAGGCCCGCGACGAGACCGAGGAGCCCGAGCACAAGCGGCGGGCCGCCGAGCTCGTCGACATCGTCAAGGACTGCATCCGCCGCCACACCCAGCTCCAGTCCCGGCTGCTGGAGGCGGGGCCGCTGTTCCGCGCCGAGCAGGACCGGCAGGCCTTCGCCACCCCCGTCGCCCGCGCCGGACTCGACCTCTACGGCCAGTTGGTCGCCCCCCTGCTGCCGCTCCCCGCCGAGCAGGCCATCCGCGTCACCGACGCCTTCTTCGCCAAGGGCACGGGACTGCGCACCCCGACGGCCGCGCGCATAGGGGACCTCGTCGAGATGCTGCTCACCCCGCCCATGGAGCGGGAGCACCTCGGTGCCGAGATGCCCGAGCCCGACCTGGTGGCCACCCCCGACGACAGCCGCTTCAGCGAGGCCCAGCTCGACGCCGCGATGGCGCTGCTCGACCTGCCCGCCGACGCGCCCCGCAGGCTCTCCGGCCTGCTCGCCGAGGCGCGCCGCAGCGATCCCGAACTCCCCTACCTCGTTGCCCTGCTGGCCGTACACGCCGCCAGCCCGCCCGTCGGCACGGCCTACCGCCAGGGCGAACAACAGCTGCTGTTCGCCGTCGACGACGGCACGGAGCTGATAGACCCCGAGTTCGGCGGCGCCGACCTCATCGTCGGCACGGCGCTGCTGGACTCCGCCGGCATGGCCGCGGACCGCTCGGAGGTGGCCTGATGCCCCGCGCCCAGGATGAGCGGCCGGAGAACGGCGGGGCGCGGCCGGTCCGACAGGGCCGCGGCGCGCCGGGCGGCCGTCCGCCGTCGCACCGGCCCGAGATGTCCCCGACCGTCCCTCGCAAGGAGCTTGTTCCGTGACCCAGTACGACGAGACGCCGCAGCCGGACCCGGCGTCCGGGGCCGGCGAGCCGGGCTGGGGTGCGCCCACCGCCGACGCCGATATGGGCGCGGCGGGACCCTCCCCCAAGCTCTCGGATTCGCTCGAGCAGGGGGGACCCCCATCCAAGCCCTCGGCTTCGCTCGAGCAGGGGGGACCCCCATCCAAGCCCTCGGCTTCGTTCCCGTTCCCGCCTTCGGCCGAGCGGGGGGACCGCCAGGAGCCGCCGAGCTCCCACCCCCTGACCCCCGCCGATGCCGCCGACGCCGCGCGGCTGGTCTCCTTCGGCCTCCAGCCGAAGCTGCTGCCCGCCCGCGACGCCGAATACGGCGAACTCCTGCGCCGCTACCGGGACGACCCGGCCTTCGCCCGGCTCGCCGACGCCGTCGCCACCGGCCTCGGCCTGGTCGTCCTGGAGGTGTCCACCCGCGCCGGGATGGCCGTCACCGCCGACGAGGACTCCGTCTTCGCCGTACGGATGGGCGACTACGCCCGCCGTGCCTCCGCCGACTCCGCCGACCGCTTCCTGCACGGCCTGGCCCATCTGGCGGTCGCCGCGCTGGCCTTCCCGCGTCCGGAGGACCTCGCCGACGACGGCTACATCGGCCGGATCACGGTCAACGGCGTCGACGCCTTCGTCCGGCAGGCATGCCGCCGGCTGGAGGAGCGTGCCGAACAGGAGGGCGAGAACACCGACCCGGCCACCGACGCCCCCGGCCTGGAGTCCGCCTGGCGCATCTACGCCCGGCGCAGTGCGACCGGCGCCACCAAGGACGCCCGACGGCTGGCCGGTTCGACCACCGGCATCATCGCCAAGGCCGTCACCTTCCTCGTCGACTCCGGCTTCCTCCAGCGCACCGGTGACGACGCCGGCGGCGCCTACCGCACCACCGCCCGCTATCAGCTCCAGGTCCGTGACATGGCCGGTAGCGCCGCCATGGCCGAACTCCTGGAGCTGGGCATCGTCCCCGTCACCGACGGCAGCGCCGCCCTGCTGCCGGGCGAGGACACCGACGACCTCGCCCTGGTCGCCGACGCCGGACTGCCGTTCCACTCGGGCTGAGGGGGCATTCGACTGCTGATGCCCCGGCGGCCGTCCGGACCGCCTGGTGATCATTCCGCCCCCGACCGCCGCACGACCGAGGCTTCCCCTACTCCCGAACCGATCCCCGACCGTCGCACGACCGAGGCTCCCCCCACCCCCGAACCCACCCCCGCCCCCTCCCCCGAAGGGGGAGAGGGGGAGGGGGCGGGGGAGCGCCGCCGCCCCTCCCGCCCTCGCCGACCTGCCCGCCCTCCCTGACCTCCCTGCCCCTCCCGCCCCTTCCTGCCCCTCCCCGCCTTCCCGCCCCTCCCGACCACGACAACGAGAGTCCGCCATGTACGAGCTGTCCCGGGTCCGCCTCTACTCCATCGGGCCCGCCGGTGCGCGCTATGCCAACACCGTCATGGACCTGCGCGGAGTCGGTGCGCCCGTACCCCAACCGGCCCCGGCCCAGGCGGACTTCTTCGAGGACGAACCGGTCGGCCCGCCGCGCCGGCCGGCGCCCGCGGGCGTGCTCTTCCTGGAGAACGGCGGCGGCAAGTCCGTCCTGCTCAAGCTGATCTTCTCGGTGATGTTGCCCGGCCACCGCAACACCCTGGGCGGCGCCAGCTCCGGCGTGCTGCGCAAGTTCCTGCTCGCCGACGACTGCGGCCATGTCGCCCTGGAGTGGCAGCACGTCCTCACCGGCGAGAGCGTGGTCGTCGGCAAGGTCAGCGAGTGGCGTGGGCGGCAGGTCTCCAACGACCCGCGGAAGTTCGCCGAGGCGTGGTACAGCTTCCGGCCCGGCCCCGGTATGAGCCTGGATTCGCTCCCGGTCGCCGAGGCCACCGTCGTCCGCCCGCGTCAGGAGAGCGGCGAGGGCAGCTCCGGCGCCCAGGGCCGCCGCCGTACGATGAAGGGCTTCCGCGACATCCTCACCGAGGCCGGGAAGAACTACCCCAATCTGGATGTCGTCTGGGAAGAGATCCACGAGCGCTGGAACGAGCACCTCGGTGAGCTGGGCCTGGACCCGGAGCTCTTCCGTTACCAGCGGGAGATGAACGCCGACGAGGGTGAGGCGGCCGGCCTCTTCGCGGTCAAGAACGACTCGGACTTCACCGACCTGCTGCTGCGTGCCGTCACGGACACCCGCGACACCGACGGGCTCGCCGATCTGGTGCACGGCTTCGCCCACAAGCTCGGCCGGCGCGCCGAACTCACCGCCGAACGGGACTTCACGGCCGGCTCCCTCGATCTGCTCTCGCGCATCGCCGACGCCGCCGAGCAGCGTGAACGCGCCCGCGAGGTGCATGCGGGAGCCGAGCGCCGCACCCGCGGCCTCGCCCAGCGGCTGCACGCCAGGGGCACCGAGGAGCGCGGCCGCGCCGCCGAACTCGCCGAGCAGGTCGCCGCCGCCGCACACCGCGTCACCGACGCCGAGCGGGTCCGCGAGCGCCGCTCCCTGGTCTCCGCCGAACTCGCCTACCGGCACGCCTCGCTGGCGCTGGCCGCCGCGGAGAAGGGCGCCGCCGCCCAGCGCCGGGAGCTCAACGACGCCCGTACGCTGCACAGCGCCTGGCAGGCCGCCGAGACCGCACTGCGGCACCGTGCCGCCGCGGACCGCTCCGCCCGGGTCGCCGCCGCCATCCGTGAGGCCGAGCGGGACGCCGCGCCCGCGCTCGCCGCCCGTGCCACCGCCGCCGCCGACCTGGTCCGCGCGCTGCACACGGCGGCCGAGGCCGGTGAACGGGTCGCCAATGAGGAGGAGGAACGCTCCGCCGCCCTCCAGGAGGCCGGCGAGTCGGCACACCGCGACGCCACCAGCGCCGCCACCCACGCCCAGCGCGCCCGCAGCGAGGCCGAGCACCTCAAGCAGCGGCTCTCCGAGGTCGCCGAGGAGACCGCCGAGGCCGTCCGGGCCGGCTGGCTGGACGACAGTGCCCCCGACGCCGACCCGGCCCGTGCCGCGCTCGCCGCCTCGGACGCGGAGAAGACCGCCGTCGAGGCCTGGGACTCGGCCCGCGAAACCGCCGGGCAGGCCACCGACCGCGCCCGTGCGGCCACCGCCCGGCACTCCACCGCCGAGCTGGCGGCGGCCCGTGCCGAGGACGCCGCCGAGGCCGCCGAGCGCGCCTACGAGGCCGAGCGCCGGGCCGCCGAGTCCATCGGCGCCGAGCAGCGGCTCGCCGACCTCCTCGGCCTCCCGCAGTCCGAGGCCAAGTCCGTGCCCGGCCCCCGTACGGCCACGTCCGGTACGGACCCGGGCGCCGCACGCCGTCCCACCGCGGGCCCGCTGACCGCCGAGGAGCTGGACCGCAACGCCGACGAGCTGCGCGAGCTGCTGGAGGAGGGCGTCGCCGGCGCCGAACGGCAGCTGTTCGACCTGCGTACGGCCGCGGCCGACGACGCCCGGATCCTGGGCGCGCTGGGCGACGGCGGTCTGCTGCCCCCGGGGCCCGATGTGCTGGCAGCCGTGGAGTATCTCGGTGAGCACGGCGTGCCCGCGCTGCCGGGCTGGCGCTATCTTGCCCAGTCCGTCGACCCCGCCGACCACACCCGGGTGCTGGCCGCCCGCCCCGAGCTGGTCGACGGCGTGATCATCACGGACCCGGAGACCCATGCGCGGGCCCGTGAGGTGCTCGCCCAGGCCGCGTTGCTGCCGCGCTCGGCCGTCGCGGTCGGCACCGCCGCCGCGCTGCTCGCGCCCACCCCCGCGCCCGACGAGCGGGAGACCGGCGTCTTCCTCGTCCCGCCGAACCCGGCGATGCACGACGAGTCCGCCGCCGACGAGGAGCGCCAGGCGCTGCGGGCGCGCGCCATAGAGCGTGACGAGGAGATCCGGGCGCTGGCCGCCCGGCTCGCCGGGGACCGTGCGCTGGCCGCCCGGCTCGGGTCGTGGCGTACGGGCTGCCCGGCCGGCCGGCTCGGTGAACTGGCCGCCGCCGCGCAGGAGACCCGGACGGCGGCGGAGGAGGCCGCGGCGGAGCTGGCCGAGGCCCGTGCCGCGCGTGCCGAGACGGATGAGGCCGCGGCCGAGGCCACCCGGGTGCGCGACGAGCGCCAGGAGGCCGCGCAGCGTGCCCGCCGCGCCGCCGATCTGCTGGCCGGGCTCGCCCACCGGCTGCGGGAGCGCGCCTCCTGGCAGTCCCGGATGCGGGAACTCGCGGACGAGGCGGCCGAGTTCGAGGCCCGTGCCGAGGAGTGTGTGGACCGCGCGCGGGCCGCCGACGAGGACCGCCGGGCGGCCCAGCGCGCCGCCGATGACGCCCGTCGTACCGCCCGCGCGCTGCGTGCCGAGCGTGCCGAGATCGCGGGTGTCCCGGACGACCTGGGGGAGGCCCCCGAGGGGGCGAGCGCTTCGCTGCCCGCGCTGCGCGAGGCCTACCGCGCCGCCTCCCAGCTCTACGAGAAGGTCGGCGTCGGCGCCGATCTGCGTGCCGAACAGGCCCGTGCCGAGGGCGATGAGAGCGCCGCCCTGGCCGAGCTGAACCGTCTCACCAACAAGGTCCGCACCCGCGCCGAGGCGCTCCTGGAGAGCCCGGACGCCGCCGACGGCCCGTCCCGGCAGGCCGCCGCGGCGCGCGCCGAGTCGCTGGTGCACATGCTGGAGACCCGTGCCTCGGCGGCCAGTGAACAGCTGGGCCGGCTGCGCGGTGAGGCCGAGCGGCTCGCCCCCACGGACGGCGAGGCGCACACCGAGCTGCCCGAGGAGCTGGTGCCCGCGGACGCCGACCGTGCCAAGGAGCTGCTGCGCACCGCGGCGGGCGAACTGGCCACCGCCACCGAGGCGTTGACGGCCGCCCGCGACCGGCACGAGGAGCTGCTGCGCGGCCACCGCGCCGCCGAGGACGCGGCCGGCGGCTTCGACGAGACCGCCGCTCTGCTGCGCGATCTGCTCCGTGACCACCAGGATGCCGAGGACCCGGCGGACGGGCGGATCGAGGCGTACGCCGGACAGCTGGCGGACGCCCGGCAGGCCGCCGCCGAGTCCCGCCGCTCACTGCGCGGCTGCGCCGCCGATCTGTCCACCGCCGAGTCCGCGGTGCGCGAGGCGAGCGACATCCTCGTACGGCACGCCAACTCCACCCGCTACGAACAGGTCCGCACCCCCGCCCGGCAGCAGATCCGCGAACTGCCCGCCTCGGCCCTCCCGGACCACGCCGCCAAGTGGGCGGAGGCGTTCGCGCCCCGGCTGCGGGTGCTCACCGACGAGCTGGAGCAGCTGGAGCGCAACCGCGACTCCATCGTCGACCGGCTGCGCGGGCTGGTCGAGTCGTCGCTGACGACGCTGCGCTCCGCCCAGCGGCTGTCACGGCTGCCCGAGGGGCTGGGGGAGTGGTCCGGGCAGGAGTTCCTGCGGATCCGGTTCGAGGACCCCGACCAGGCCACGCTCACCGAGCGGCTCGGCGAGGTGATCGACGAGGCGACCCGGGCGGCCGTGAAGAAGAACAGCGACCTGCGGCGGGACGGGATGTCCCTGCTGCTGCGCGGGGTCAGTGCGGCGCTCCAGCCGCGCGGGGTGGCCGTGGAGATCCTCAAGCCGGATGCGGTGCTGCGTGCCGAGCGGGTGCCGGTCGGGCAGATGGGCGATGTCTTCTCCGGCGGCCAGCTGCTGACCGCCGCCATCGCGCTCTACTGCACGATGGCGGCGCTGCGCAGCAACGACCGGGGCCGCGACAAGCAGCGGCACGCCGGCACGCTGTTCCTGGACAACCCCATCGGCCGCGCCAACGCGACCTATCTGCTGGAGCTCCAGCGCGCCGTCGCCGATGCGCTGGGCGTCCAGCTGCTGTACACCACCGGCCTGTTCGACACCACCGCGCTCGCGGAGTTCCCGCTGGTCATCCGGCTGCGTAACGACGCGGATCTGCGGGCCGGGCTGAAGTACATCAGCGTCGAGGAGCATCTGCGGCCGGGCCTGCCGCAGCCGGACCCGTCCGGCGAGGCGGTGCACGGACAGATCACGGCGACGCGGATGTACCGCCGTCCGGAGGACCCGGCTCCCGAGGAGCCGGCGGACCCGGCCGGCGGGTGACCGGCGGCGCAGGGGGCCTGCGGGCGGTCAGACCACCACGACCGACCGCAGGACCTCCCCGCGCTGCATCTTGGCGAAGGCCGGTTCGATGTCGTCGAGTGCGATGGTCTCGCTGATGAACCGTTCCAGATCGAGCTTGCCGCTCAGGAACAGATCGATCAGTACCGGGAAGTCGCGGCTGGGCAGACAGTCGCCGTACCAGGACGACTTCAGCGCACCGCCGCGCGAGAAGAGATCGATGAGCGGCAGCTCGATCCGCATGTCCGGCTCGGGCACGCCGACCTGGACCAGCGTGCCGGCCAGGTCCCGCATGTAGAACGCCTGCCGGTAGGTCTCCGGGCGGCCCACCGCGTCGATCACCACATCGGCGCCGTACCCGCCGGTGAGCGCCCGGACCGCCTCGACCGGGTCCGTGCCACGGGAGTTGACGGTGTCGGTGGCGCCGAACCGCTCGGCGGCGTCCAGCTTGCCGTCGTCGAGGTCCACGGCGATGACACGTCGCGCCCCCGCCCGGGAGGCGCCCGCGATGGCGGCGTTGCCGACGCCGCCGCAGCCGATCACGGCGACGGTGTCCCCGCTGCCCACGCCGCCGGTGTGCACCGCCGCGCCGTACCCGGCCATCACCCCGCAGCCGATCAGCCCGGCGGCCTCCGGGCGCGCCGACGGATCGACCTTCACCGCCTGCCCGGCGGCGACCAGCGTCTTCTCGGCGAAGGCGCCGATGCCCAGGGCCGCCGTCAGCTCGGTGCCGTCCAGCAGGGTCATGGGCTGAGCGGCGTTACGGGAGGCGAAGCAGTACCAGGGGCGGGCGCGACGGCAGGCGCGGCACCGGCCGCAGGGCGCCCGCCAGGCGAGCACCACGTAGTCGCCGGGCGCGAGTTCGGTGACGCCGGGGCCGACGGCCTCGATGACGCCGGCCGCCTCGTGGCCGAGCAGATAGGGGAAGTCGTCGCCGATCGCGCCGTCGCGATAGTGCAGATCGGTGTGGCACACCCCGCAGGCCTGGACGGTCACGAGCACTTCGCCCGGACCGGGGTCGGGCACGCGGATCGGCAGCACCTCGACGGGGGCGCCCTTCTTGAGGGCGACGACGGCGCGGGCTTCGTGCGGCATGTCTCACTCCTAAAACAGCGCCTGCCGGCGGCGGCAGGGCGGGTAGCACGCGTGAGGTGGCACGGATGCCGGTGAGGGGTTGGAGTGGTGCGCTGTGCTGAGAACGGGGACGGTGGTGGAGGACGGTCCGCCTCCGTCGCCGTGTTGCCTATAGTGCGCTTGGTTGCGCTATAGGAGACATGCTGGAAGTCCGCCAGGGATACGTCAAGGGGGATTTTCCGCTACCGGCTCAACCCGGGTAGCCCATCCGGCGGGAGAGGTCGGCGGCCGCCTTCGCGGCCCGCTCGGCGAGCTCCGGCAGCAGCTGACGCTCCATCCGGTACGCCGGTCCCGAGACGCCGATCGCGCCGATCACCGCGCCGTCGTGGGCCCGTACCGGCGCCGCCACCGCGTTCAGCCCGATCTCCAACTCCTCGCTGGTGCAGGCGAATCCGTCCTCCAGTGCCGCGGTCAGCTGCTCGCGCAGACCGGCCGCCGTGGTCAGGGTGTGCTCGGTGAACCGCGGCAGCTTGCGGGTCACCAGGGTGTCCCGGCGCGGGGCCGGCAGATACGCCAGCAGGACCTTGCCGCTGGCGGTGGCGTGCAGCGGGGTGCGGCGGCCCAGCCAGTTGTACGCGGTGACCGCAGCGGAGCCCCTGGCCTGCATGATGTTGACCGCCGCATCGCCGTCCAGCACCGCGATGTTGGCGGTCTCCCCGGTGTCCTCGGCGAGCGCCCGGCACACCGGCTGGCCCTCCTGGGAGATGTCCAGCCGGATCGCCGCGGCACCCGCCAGCCGCAGCACCCCGGCGCCCAGGTAGTACTTCCCGCGCTCCCTCTCCTGCTCCACCAGCCCGCGGTTCTCCAGCACTCCGAGGATCCGGAACGCGGTCGACTTGTGGACGCCCAACTCCTCGCTGATCTCGGTCACCCCGGCCTCGCCCAGCTTGGCCAGGATCTCCAGCACGCTCACCGCGCGGTCCACGGACTGGACGGATCCCGCCCCGCCGCGCCGTTCCTCGGACCGGTCGTCTGCCGTATCGGAAGTCTTCGACATGGGTCTTTGTGTCACCACCCGGTGGCCCCGCGGGGCACGTCTGAAGGCATCTGCCGGGAAGCCCTTGACGGCCCGCTCCCCGGCTTGGATTCTGTTGCGCATCGCGCTTTGCGGTGCGTTATTCAGAACACATGATACCGATCAGCGAGAGGGGGGCCAGATGATTCCCGTCTGCCGTATCGAGGACCTGCCCGAGGGCGAGTCCGTCCGGATCGAGATCGACGACGCCACACCGGCCATCGCCGTCTTCCACGCCGAGGGCGGCTACTACGCCGTCGATGACACCTGTAGCCACCAGGACGCCTCGCTCTCCGAAGGCTGGGTCGAGGGCTGCTTCGTCGAATGCCCGCTGCATGCGGCCCTGTTCGACCTGCGCACCGGGGCCCCGACCTGCCTGCCCGCCCGCCGGCCGGTGCGCACGCACCAGGTGGACGTCCTGGACGGCATCATTCATGTGCGGCCCGCCGTGCGGGAAGAGGCGGTGGCGTAAAAACCCGTCGGTCACGCGGCCGCGCGGTCGACCCCCGACGAAGCCTTCCGGGTCTCCCGGCGTTGCTGGCGCCGGGCCCGGCGCCGCTCGCGGCGCAGCTCCCGGGCCGTACTGCTCGGCTGCGACCACACCCCGTTGCGCTGCACCCACACCTGGCGGGTCACCCAGACATCCAGCACGCCCCAGGTGGCGACCACGGTGCTGGCGACCGTGCTGAGCACCGCGGGAAACGCGAGCCAGGAGCCCGCCAGGGTGCTCAGGAACGCCACCATGGCCTGGATCAGCGTGAGCGCCACGATGATGACGGCACGCACGGCGGCGGTGCGTACCGGCTCCGCCATCCGGGGCCGGGCCGCCGGTTCCTCCTGCCACAAAGGCTGTCTGCCGGTGTCCATGACCGCGTCACTCTCCCCGCACTCTCCCCGCGTGTCCGGCTCCTTGGTGGCTGCCCGGATTTCCCCGGTACACGCCCCTGGTGCCGCACCCCGTCCCTTTCCATGGTCACGTACCGGGCGCGTTCAGGGTTCCCCGGGGGGCAGAGCAAAACCGGCCAACCGACCGGCTTGCCGCCGGACACCGATGGCATCGGCCGGTCCCGGAAACACGGGCGGGTTGTCCGGGAATCACCGGACAACTCATGACGATTTCTCCCCCGCACCCGTCCCGACCTCCGAAGAGGCCTTCGGCTCGGTCACCCGAGAGTAGTAGGCTCGCGCCGTTTGTTGACGGAACACCACCCCCGTGCGCCGGGGTTGACGTAGGGGAGGCCATGCGCTTTCGCGGGAAGTCGGTCCGCCGGAAGATCGTGGCGTTGCTGCTCGTACCGTTGGTGTCCCTGACGTCCATGTGGGCGTTCATGACCTACCTCACCGGGCGGGAGGCCGACCAGCTGCTGGACGTCGGCAACGTCGTACAGAAGCTGGGGTATCCGGTCGAGGACGTCGTCCAGGCGCTGCAACGCGAGCGCCGGCAGAGCCTGCTGTACCTCGCCGACCGGCGCGGCGCCGACGCGCTCGGTGAGCTGCGGGCACGGTCCCGGGCCACCGACGAGGCCGTCACCCGGCTCCGCACCGACGCCGGCACCCGTGACGTCCGCGAGGACCTCACCGGGGACACCGGCCGCCGGATGCGCGGCATCCTCAAGGGCCTGTCCGGGCTCGGGTCGCTGCGCGCCCAGGTCGAGGACAACACCGTCTCCCGCGACGAGGCCCTGGAGGGCTACAACTCCCTCGTCGACCCCAGCTATGACTTCCTCTCCGCGCTCCACGCCCTGGAGAACGTGGAGATGGACAAGCAGGGCCGGGCGCTGGTCATCGTCACCCGCGCCAGGGAGGCCGTCGCCCGCGAGGACGCCCTGATGTCCGCGGTGCTCGCCTCCGGCAGCATGAGCAAGCGCGATCTGCGGGCGCTGTCCGACCGGGTGGCCGAGCGCCGGGTCCTCTACGAGACCAGCCTCCCCATGCTGCCCGCGAAGGACCGCGGCCTCTACCAGGACTACTGGCGCTCCGCACCGGCCCGCGAGCTGACGTCCTACGAGGACCGGGTGATCGCCGCCGGCGCCCAGGGCGGACCGGGGACGGTCAACGCCGAACGCTGGAACACCGCGGCGAAGAAGGTCCTCGGCGACCTCCAGCGGATGGGCAAGGCCGCCGGCGACCGCTACCAGGAGCGGGTCGCCCCGGTCGCCACCAACATCCTGCTCAAGGCCGCCATCGCCGGTGTCCTCGGCTTTGTCGCGGTGCTGGTCTCGATCGTCGTCTCGTTCCGGATCGGCCGCCGCCATGTGCGCGACCTCATCCGGCTGCGCAAGGCCGCCCATGACGTCTCCGGCGTCCGGCTGCCGAGCGTCATACGCCGGCTGGCGGCGGGCGAACAGATCGATGTGGAGACCGAGGCGCCCCGGCTCGTCTTCGGCCAGGACGAGACCGGCCAGGTCGGCCAGGCGCTCAACACCCTCCAGCGGGCCGCGATCGAGGCCGCGGTCAAGCAGTCCGAGATGCGCCGCGGGGTCTCCGAGGTGTTCGTCAACCTCGCCCGCCGCAGCCAGGTCCTGCTGCACCGTCAGCTGACCCTGCTGGACGCCATGGAACGGCGCACCGAGGACACCGACGAGCTCGCCGACCTCTTCCGCATCGACCATCTGACCACCCGTATGCGCCGGCATGCCGAGGGCCTGGTCATCCTCTCCGGCGCGGCCCCCTCCCGGCAGTGGCGCAAGCCGATCCAGCTGATGGACGTGGTGCGCGCGGCGGTCGCCGAGGTGGAGGACTACGAGCGGATCGAGGTGCGCCGGATGCCGCGGCTCGCGGTGGACGGCCCCGCGGTGTCCGACCTGACGCATCTGATCGCCGAACTCCTGGAGAACGCCACGGTCTTCTCCCCGCCGCACACCGCCGTGCAGGTGCTGGGCGAGCGGGTCGCCAACGGCTACACCCTGGAGATCCACGACCGCGGTCTGGGCATGGCGCCCGACCTGCTGTTGGAGGCCAATCTCCGGCTCGCCGAGACCCCCGAGTTCGAGCTGTCCGACACCGACCGGCTCGGGCTGTTCGTGGTCAGCCGGCTCGCCCAGCGGCAGAACGTGCGGGTCTCCTTGCAGCCGTCGCCGTACGGCGGCACCACCGCCGTGGTCTTCCTCCCCGGCACGCTCCTCACCGAGACCGCCGACGGCGGCCGGGACGACGACGAACCGGCCCCCGGCGCCTCCGTCGGCAACGAACTGGAGCACGCGGCGGGCAAGTTGGCCGCGCTGGCGCAGCTGCCGGTGCCGCGGCCCGAGCGCGAGCGGGACCCGGCCGTCATCGACGGACCGGTCGAACTGGAGGCGCCGCTCGGCCCGGACGAGGTGGGCCCTGAGGACGGCCTCTTCCGGAAGCGGGAACGCGGCCGCGACCCGAAGGGCCCCGCCGCACCGGCCGGATCGTCCTCGGCGCCGCGCGGCATCGCCCCCGTGCCGCCCGCCCCGGAGGGCGAGCAGCACCAGCAGACCCGGGATCAGGCGCCCGGCGGACCGGCCCCGCTGCCGCGCCGCCGACGCCCGCCGGTGCTGGTCTCCGACCACGGCAGAACGGTCGACGACCGCGACGCCCAGCGCAAGCGGGACACCGAACGCCCCGCCCCCGAGGGCTCCGATCGCCCCGCCCCCGAGGACTCCGGGCGGGCCGCGGACCGGCCGTCGTCGTCCGGCGCGCCCCAGGGCCCGGCGCCCGATGACCCGCAGCCCGCCGAGGGACCGGACACGCCCGCGCGGACCACGTCCACCGGTCTGCCCCGCCGGGTGCGGCAGGCCAGCCTCGCGCCCCAGCTCAGGGCCGACTCCGCAGAGCAGGCCGAGGCGCGCGGCACCGCGCCGGCCGCGGACGACCGGGACGCCGAGGCGGTGCGCGCCAAGATGGCCTCGCTCCAGCGCGGCTGGCAGCGCGGCCGGCGCGACAACGGCGAGGACCCGCGCGAGACCGGCACACCGCCGCGGGGCGAGGACCCGGCCGCGGACCCCACAGGCCCGGACCGCACAGGCCCGGACGCCCGTGACACCGTTGATCACGACGGCGACGCCACGGGCAGCACAGCACCACCAGGAACCACATCGGGAGGGGACGGTCCATGACCGCACCGAAGGCAGCAGCTTCCACCGCACCGGTCTCGGCGAAGGGAGTCGGCGAGCTGAACTGGCTTCTGGACGAACTGGTCGAGCGGGTCGGCTCCATCCGCAAGGCACTCATCCTCTCCAGCGACGGCCTGGCCACCGGCGCCTCCAAGGACCTGACCCGCGAGGACGGTGAGCATCTGGCCGCGGTCGCGTCCGGCTTCCACAGCCTGGCCAAGGGCGTCGGCCGGCACTTCGACGCGGGCCAGGTCCGGCAGACCATGGTCGAACTGGACGATGCGTTCCTGTTCGTCAGCGCGGCCGGCGACGGCAGCTGCCTGGCCGTACTGGCCGATGCGGACTCCGATGTCGGGCTGATCGCGTACGAGATGACGCTGCTGGTCAAGCGCGTGGGCACGCACCTGGGTACCGCGCCCCGGTCCGGCCTGACCCCCTGAGAACGACGAGGGTGACGCCATGAGCGCGGGTAGCGGGCTCCTCGTGCAGAGATGCGCGCCCCGCGGGCGCGGCGAGGTTGCGGCATGAGTGAGCAGGACGGCCGGACGGCGCGGGACCGGGAGGCGGCGCGCTGGTTCGACGACGACGCGGGCCCGGTCGTCCGGCCGTACGCCATGACGCGCGGGCGCACCCGTACGGCGGCGGAGGGGCGCCTCGATCTGATCGCGCTGGTGATCGCCGAGAGCCGCGCGGAGGAGGCCGTCGACGACCAGATGCTCTCGCCCGAGCATGTCGAGATCGTCGCGTTGTGCCGGCAGGAGCCGCTGTCGGTCGCCGAGCTGGCGGCCGAACTCGATCTGCCGGTCGGCGTCGTACGGGTCCTGATCGGGGATCTGCTGGATGCGGAGCTGGTCCACGTCAGCCGGCCGGTGCCGCCCGCCGAGCTGCCGGACGAGAAGGTGCTGCGCGAGGTCATCGAGGGCCTGCGCGCGCTGTGATCTGCCGGGCGGCTCAGCCGTCGTCGTCCGGGTTCCGCTTCCGCGGCGGCGGCCACTGCTCGACGACGGCGCCCGGATCCAGCCGGGAGAGCGCCTCCGTCAGTTGGGCGCAGACCCGGCGGATCTCCTCATGGGTGTTGCGCCGCTCGGTGACGACCGCCGCGAGCAGCAGCGCGGTCAGCGCGGTGATCCCGTTGAAGGCCTGGAGGGTGGCCATGTTCGTGAGCAGCTCGTGGTGCGCGAACGGCCCCCATTCCTCGGCGGCCGCGACGATCGCGATCGTCGAGACGAGCAGCGCACACGGGGCGGCGCCCGCCCGCTGGAAGCGGAACGCGGCCCAGATCAGACACGGTGAGACGAGATAGAGCAGATTCATCGAACTGCTCACGGCCAGCAGGGTGACCGTGCAGGTGCAGGCCACCAGCAGTGCCGCCTCCAGCCACCGGAGCGGATGGATCCGGTCCCACCCCGGCCATCGGGCGGCGCTGAGGAGCAGCAGCACCGGCGTGATCACCAGCACGCCCATCGCGTCGCCGGTCCACCACACCGCCCATGTCGGCCAGAATTCCCCCGCAGGCAGCGTCCCGGAGAGCACCAGAGCGCCGCTGCCAATGGTCGCGCTCACCAGCATCCCGGTCAGCGCGCCGAGGAAGACCAGCGCGACGGCGTCCCGCAGCCGGTCCAGCTCGACGCGGAACCCCGCCCGGCGCAGCAGCCGGTAGGCGAGCAGCGGACCGAGCGTGTTGCCCGCGACGATCGCGAGGACCACGGCCGGCGACGGGCCCAGCGACACATTCACCAGGAAGGCGCCGAGCGCGATCCCCGGCCAGATGCGCGGCCCGAGCAGCAGCAGCGCGGTCAGCGCGATACCGGTCGGCGGCCACAGCGGGGTGACCTGCCCGCGGACCAGCTCCTGGAGCAGCCCGAGCTCGGCACTGCCGTAGTAGACGGCGGCGACGCCGAGGATCCACGCGGCGGTGGCGCCATGACGCCCGAGCCACTCCGTGTGTCTCACCGGACCTCCACTCCTTGCCGGACCGCCGCTAGGTGTAGGGACCGCCGCTGTGGCGCAGGACGAGCACGGCGGCGTCATCGCGGTGCCCGGTCAGATCGGCCACCGCGATCACCTCGCCGGCCAGCTCATCGGCGTCCGCGTCGTACGCAGCGCCGACCAGCGCGGCCACCCGCGCCAGCCCCTTCTCGATCGGGTAGCTCGGCCCTTCCACCACCCCGTCGGTGACCAGCACGAACGCTCCCGTCTGCGGCAGCCGGCGGCGGGTGACCGGGTACGCCGCGTCGGGAAAGAGGCCCAGTGGCAGGCCCCCCGGATCCTGGATCACCTGCGCTCCCTCGGCGGTGCCCCAGATCGCCGGTACATGTCCGGCACGGGCGGCGGCCAGCTCCGCGGCCACCGGATCGAAGCGCAGAAAGGTGCAGGTCGTCAGCAGATCGGAGCTCATCGACACCAGCAGGTCGTTGGCCCGGCTCAGCACGTCGCCAGGATCGGTGGTGGCGCCCGCTATGGCGCGCAGGCCGGTGCGGACCATGCCCATGAAGGCGGCGGCCTCGACGTCATGGCCCTGGACGTCGCCGATGGCGAAGCCGAGCGAGCCGTCCGGCAGCACGAACGCGTCGTACCAGTCGCCCCCGATGTCCAGGCCCGTCTGCGCCGGTACGTAGCGGGCCGCGGTCTGGAGGCCCGGCAGTCCCGGCAGCTCGGGCGGCAGCATGTGCCGCTGGAGTTCCACGGCCAGCGCCACCCGTGCCTGCTGGAGCTTGATCCGTGCCATCACCTGGCCGGTGAGGTGGCCGAGGCGGCGCAGCAGCTCGTCGGGCGGCGGGGTCGGGGTGGTGTGGCGTTGCTCCATCCAGCACTTCCGCTCCGGAACGGCCCCCCGGTACGGCGACACGCTGCTGGGTTTCAGATTACCGCCGACGGGTGGGGTCTTGACGGCCGAGCCGCGGCCCGGGGGAGGGGCACCCGGCCCGCCCCGGCCATGACGGGAGAGGTTTGTCGAGCAACGCTCAACGGCGCGGTACGGTGCCTATTGAGCAGCTGTCAACAGAAGGAGATCCGCCGCCATGGCCCCGGACGCGACCCCGGCACCCTTCGACCACCTGGAGATCCAGGTCGGCCCGCACACCTACGACGCCCTGGCCTGCGGGCCCACCGACGGAGAGTTCGTCCTGCTGCTGCACGGCTGGCCCGAATTCGCCGACTCATGGAGCGCCGTGCTCACCGCCCTCGGCACGGCCGGCTACCGCGCCGTCGCCGTCGACCAGCGAGGCTACTCCCCGCGCGCCCGCCCGCCCCGGATCGCCGACTACGCCGTGCCCGAACTCGTCGCCGACGCCCTGGCCTTCGCCGATTCCCAGGGCGCGGGCCGCTTCCACCTGGTCTCGCACGACTGGGGCGGCATGGTCGCCTGGGCGCTGGCCGGCGCCCACCCCGAGCGGCTGAAGTCCCTGACCGTGCTGGCCACTCCGCACCCGGACGCGCTCAACCGCGCCGCCGCCGAGGACCCCACCCAGCACCACATGCTCGACTACGTCCGCTTCTTCCGCAGCGGCGAGGGCGCCGCGGAGGCCGCCCTGCTCGCCGATGACGCGGCCCGGCTGCGCGCCGCGTACGGCGGCAAGGTGCCCGCCACCCTGGTGGACGACAACGTCCGCCGTCTCGCCGCGCCGGGCGCGCTCACCGCCACGCTGAACTGGTACCGCGCCCCCGAGTCGGTGATCTCGGTACCGGCCGGCCGGATCACCGTCCCCACCCTCTTCCTGTGGGGCAGCGAGGACGTCGCCCTGGGCCGTGGCGCGGCCGAGTCGACGGGGGAGTGGGTGGACGGCCCGTACCGCTTCGAAGCCCTGGAGGGGGCCAGCCACTGGCTGCCCGAAGAGGCCCCCGGCCTCGTCGTGCCGCCGATCCTGGCGCACCTCGGACAGTACGTCTGACGCCGTGGCGGGCCGGGACATCGCGGCCGTCCCGGCCCCCCGCCGCCGTAAACTGCGGGCATGTCCGGCAAGCGAACCACCCGCCTCACGCCCGACCAGCGCAGGGAGCAGCTGGTCGGCATCGGTCTGGAGATGCTCGCCGACCGCTCCCTGGACGAGCTGTCGACCGACGAGGTCGCCCGCCGGGCCGGGATCTCCCGCGGGCTGCTCTTCCACTACTTCGACTCCAAGCGCGACTTCTACCGCGCGGTGGTCCGCACCGCCTGCGACCGCTTCACCGCCGCGACGGAACCGGACGGCTCACTGGAGCCGGTCGCCTGGATGCGGTCCTTCATCGCCGGCTTCGTGGCCTACGTCCTGGAACACCGTCAGGTGTATCTCGCCCTGGTACGGGGCGCCGCCGGCAGCCACCCCGCCGTCACCGACATCGTCGGCGCGACCCGGGAGACCCTCGCCCGCAGGGTGCGTGACGGCCAGCGGCGGCTCGGCATGCCGGACGCCCCGCGGCTCGCGCTGGCCTCCCGCGCCTGGATGGCGTTCGCCGAGGAGGCGGTCATCAACTGGCCCGCCGAGGAGCCCGGCGCCCAGGACGAGCTCTGCGCCTTCATCGAATCCAGCCTCGTGAGCGTGCTGGGACTGCTCGACCGGCCCGGCGTCCTCAGCCCCCGCTGACCGCCCGCGGCTCCGCGCCGCTGCCTCCACCGCCCATTTGGGCAGGTTGGCGACCTCTGCCCCACGGCGTGTCCCGAGCGTGACACATCTCAAGTGGGCGCCGTGCTGAGCACGTTGTACCGTTCCCTTGCACCTGCTGCCCGTGCGCCGAGGCTCGGGACCAAGCGTGACCTCCACCCGTATACACGGCAATTCAGGAGAAGAATCCCATGGCCTTCGGGCGTTCCGATCGCCGCCGACGGTCCGCCGCCGTCGAACCGGTGACGCTCAAGATCCTGGTCGCGGGCGGCTTCGGGGTCGGTAAGACCACCCTGGTCGGCGCCGTCAGCGAGATCAAACCGCTGCGTACCGAGGAACGGCTCACCGAGGCGGGCCGGCCGGTCGACGACCTCGACGGGGTGGAGGCCAAGACCACCACCACCGTCGCGATGGACTTCGGACGGATCACCGTCAACGAGGAACTGGTCCTCTATCTCTTCGGCACCCCGGGCCAGGACCGCTTCTGGTTCCTGTGGGACGAGCTGGCGCGCGGGGCGCTCGGCGCGGTGGTGCTCGCCGACACCCGCCGGCTCGCCGACAGCTTCGCCGCGATCGACTACTTCGAGCGGCGCGGCCTGCCCTTCACCGTCGCGGTCAACTGCTTCGACGGCGCCGACCGCTATCCGCCGCAGGCCGTACGGGACGCCCTGGACCTCGACCCCCAGGTGCCGGTGATGCTGTGCGACGCCCGGCTCAAGGACTCCGCACGGGATGTGCTGATCGCCGTCGTCGAGCATGCGATGCGGACCGGCGCCCGCCGGCGGGAGCCCGCGCTGCCCTGACCGGGCAGGAAAGTACGGCCGGTACCCGCCGTCCGGGCACCGGCCGTACGTCTTGGTCCCGCCGCGCTACGAGGCCGCCGAGCCGTCCTCGGCCAGCCAGCCGAAGCTCCGCTCCACGGCCTTGCGCCAGTTGGCGAACTCGCGGTCGCGGGCCGCCCCGTCCATCCGCGGCGTCCACTCCGTGTCCCGCTGCCAGTGGCTCCGCAGCTCGTCCAGGTCCTGCCAGACACCGGTCGCCAGCCCGGCCGCGTACGCCGCCCCCAGACAGGTGGTCTCCGAGATCACCGGACGGATCACCGGCACCCCCAGCACATCCGCCTGATGCTGCATCAGCAGCTGGTTGGCGGTCATCCCGCCGTCGACCTTCAGCTGGGTGATCTGCACACCCGAGTCCTGGTACATGGCGTCCACCACTTCCCGGGTCTGCCAGCTGGTCGCCTCCAGGACGGCGCGCGCCAGATGCGCCTTGGTGACGAAGCCGGTCAGACCGGTGATGACGCCACGGGCGTCGGAGCGCCAATACGGTGCGAACAGACCGGAGAACGCCGGCACGACATACGCCCCGCCGTTGTCCGGGACGCTCGCCGCCAGCGCCTCGATCTCGTCGGCCGAGGCGATGAGGCCCAGCTGATCGCGGAACCACTGCACCAGGGCGCCGGTGATGGCGATGGACCCCTCCAGGCAGTAGACGGGGGCCTCCCCGCCGAGCTGGTAGCCCATGGTCGTCAGCAGCCCGTTCTTGGACGGGACCGGCCGGTTGCCGGTGTTCAGCAGCAGGAACGAGCCGGTGCCGTAGGTGTTCTTGGCCTCGCCGACGCCGTAGCAGGTCTGGCCGAAGACGGCCGCCTGCTGGTCGCCGAGCGCGGACGCCACCGGCACCCCGTGCAGCTGGCCCACGGCCGTGCCGTACACCTCCGACGACGACCTGATCTCCGGCAGCATCGCGGCCGGCACGTCCATCGCCGACAGGATCGCCGGATCCCACTGGAGAGTGGACAGGTTCATCAGCATCGTGCGGCCCGCGTTGGTCACATCCGTGACATGCACCCCGCCGTCGGTGCCACCGGTCAGATTCCAGATCAGCCAGGAGTCGATGGTGCCGAAGGCGATCTCCCCGCGCTCGGCACGGGCCCGCAGCCCCGGCACCTCATCCAGCAGCCAGGCGGCCTTCGGCCCGGAGAAGTAGCTGGCCAGCGGCAGTCCGGTGGCCTCACGGAAGCGGTCCTGACCGTCCGCGCCGCCCAGCTCGGCGCACAGCTGGGACGTACGGGTGTCCTGCCAGACGATCGCGTGGTGCACCGGCCGGCCGGTGGCCCGGTCCCACAGAACCGTGGTCTCCCGCTGGTTGGTGATGCCCAGGGCACTGAGCTGGTCCGCGCGCAGCCCCGCCTTCGCGAGCGCGCCCGCCACCACCGCCTGCACCTTCGACCAGATCTCGGTGGCGTCATGCTCCACCCAGCCCGGCTTGGGGAAGATCTGCCGGTGCTCGCGCTGGTCGACGGCGACGATCGCCCCGCCGTGGTCGAAGATGATGCAGCGGCTCGACGTGGTGCCCTGATCGATCGCGGCTACATACTTCTCGGTCTTCCCGGTTCGCTCCGTCATGCCGTCACGCCTCCTGAAGTCCTGGTGAGTGGATGCAGCGGGGCTCCGGCCGGTCCCGGTGGCCACGCCCCGGCCGGGTCAGAACGCCGCGTTGAAGACCAGACCGGACAGCACCGCGCCGATCAGCGGACCGGCCACCGGTATCCAGGAGTAACCCCAGTCGGAGGAACCCTTGTTGGGGATCGGCAGCAGGGCGTGTACCAGACGCGGGCCGAGGTCCCGGGCGGGGTTGATGGCATAGCCGGTGGGTCCGCCGAGCGACAGCCCGATGCCGACGACCAGCAGCGCGACCAGCAGCACATTGATCCCGGAGCCATAGATCCCGGCCTGCTCGCCGGGGACCTGGCCGATACCGATGCCCTTGTTCTGACCGAAGAACAGCAGCGGCAGTACCAGCCCGATGGTCGCGATGATCTCGGTCACCAGGTTGGCGGCCGGCTTGCGGATCTCCGGGGCGGTGGAGAAGATCCCCAGCGTCGGCTGGGCCTTGCTCTGCTCGGCGTTGGCGGCGAACTGCGCGTAATACAGCGCCCAGGCCAGTACGGCTCCGATCACCGCGCCGACCATCTGCGCCAGGACGTACAGCGGCACCTTAGACCACTCGGTACCGCCCGCGACCGCCGAGCCCAGCGTCACCGCGGGGTTGAGATGCCCGCCGGACAGCGGCGCCGCGGTGTAGGCACCGGCCAGTACGGCCATGCCCCAGCCGAAGGCGATCACGACCCAGCCGGCGCTCTTCGCCTTGGAATGGTGCAGGGTGACGGCGGCGCAGACACCGGCGCCGAAAAGAATGAGAATCGCGGTGCCGATCACTTCACCGACGACGATGTCCCCATTGGAATACATGGCGGCTCCTTGTCCCTCGCCCGGGGACGTCCCCCCGGTCCTCCGTGCAGGGTGCGTGCCACCGGCGGGCAGCGGACAGCCGCTGCCACCCGGCCGGGGTGCCTGAGTACGGCGATGCCGACTGGCATCCGGAAGTGTTCACCGGTGGTGAGGGGGCGTCAAGGTCGCGTGCGGCGGGGGGTGTTGAGGAGAGCGGTCGGGTGCACTGGGGCGGGCCGTGTGGTGCGGACGATTGCGTCAGCTGTGGGGTGCCACGCTGTCCTGGTCGGACGGGGCGGGGCGGGGCGGGGCGCCAGGGGTACTGCCCGTCTGCTGGTCTGCCGCCTGTTCGTCTGTCCGACTGCCCGACCGCTCTCACCGCACGGCGACCACGGCCGATCCGTGCCCGAACAGCCCCTGATTGGCGGTCACCCCCACCCGGGCACCGGGCACCTGACGCGCGCCCGCCTGCCCCCGCAGCTGCCAGGTCAGCTCGCAGACCTGAGCGAGGGCCTGGGCAGGCACCGCCTCGCCGAAGGAGGCCAGACCACCGCTGGCATTGACCGGCAGCCGCCCGCCCAGTGCCGTCGCCCCGTCCCGCAGCAGCTTGGCGCCCTCACCGGCGCCGCACAGCCCCAGATCCTCGTACCACTCCAACTCCAGGGCGGTGGACAGGTCGTAGACCTCGGCCAGTGAGAGATCCTCCGGGCCGATCCCGGCCTCCTCGTACGCGGTGCGCGCGATCGACGCCCGGAAGCCGGTCTCCGGCTCCGGTACGGCGGCCGCGGAATCGGTGGCGATGTCCGGCAGATCCAATACGGTCCGCGGATAGTGCGGGGTGGCAGTGGAGACCGCACGGATCCGGACCGGGTCCGTGGCGCCGTGCCGCCGCGCGAAGTCCATGCTGGTCAGGACCAGCGCCGCGGCGCCGTCGGAGGTGGCGCAGATGTCCAGCAGCCGCAGTGGATCGGCGACCACGGCGGACGCCGCGACCTCCTGCACGGTGACCGCCTTGCGGTAGCGGGCGTACGGATTGGCCGCACCCGCCGCTGAGTTCTTCACCTTGACCCGCGCGAAGTCGTCGGCCGTGTCGCCGTACCGCGCCATCCGGCGGCGCGCGTACAGCCCGAAGTACGCCGGGTTGGTGGCGCCCAGCAACCGGAACCGCAGCCAGTCCGGGTCATCGGGCCGTTCGCCGCCCGCCGGGGTGAAGAACCCCTTGGGCGCGGCGTCGGCGCCCACCACCAGGGCCACGTCCGCCATCCCCGAAAGGATCTGCGCCCGTGCGGTGTTGATGGCCTGGGCGCCCGACGCGCAGGCCGCATAGACGCTGGTCACCCGGGCGCCCTGCCAGCCCAGCGCCTTGGCGAAGGTCGCCCCCGCCACATACCCGGGGTAGCCGCCGCGCACCGTGTCCGCCCCGACCACGCTCTGCACGGCGCGCCAGTCGAGCCCGGCGTCCGCGAGCGCGTCCCGGGCCGCCTTCGTCCCGTACTCGACGAAGCTGCGCCCCCACTTGCCCCAGGGGTGCATCCCGGCGCCGAGCACGGCCACGTCGCCACCACTCGGACTGCTTCCGCTCGCCGCCCCTGGGGCGGGGCACGCTTGGGGCCGCCTATCTACCCGCCGCCCACCCACGGCGTTAGTTTTTTCCCCGCCGCCCACCCCCCTTCGGGGGGTGGGCGGGTGTAGAGACGCGGTTACCGCTTCCGGGGCAGGGGACACCGCCCCGGGCCTACCCGGCCTTCGCGACGCGGACATCGCCCCACCCTCACCCCCATCCCCGCCCCCACGCCCGCCCTCCGCCACCCGCCACTGCCAAGTCGTCCAGGTGTGTTCCTCGTCCTCGTGGAGCACCCCCGGCACCAGCTCGACCTCCGTGCCCACGGTGAGGTCCGCGGCGCGGACGCCGGGCGCGGCTTGCCCGAGGACCACCATCCGCTCCTCCGCCAGTTCCACCGCGACCAGCAGGTAGGGCTCCCATGCGGCGTCCGGGTCGGAGACGTACGGGGCGGGCGGCCGATAGCGGGCATCGGTGTACGACCAGACGGTGCCGTGCCGGGACAGCGGCACCTCCAGCAGCTCGTCGCCGCCGCACGCGGGATTGCGGCAGAAGGTGTCCTCGCGGGGGAAGAACACCGCGCCGCAGGCCCGGCACCGCGTACCCAGCAGCCGGAAGTCCGCCGCGTCCTGATCGAACCACCCCGGCACCGCCGGCTTCCGCGTACGTGTCACGGACCCTCCCCAAGCGCGGACCGGGAACGGCGAGCCGGCAACGGCGAGCCAGCCGGCCGCGGACCGGCGGCGCGGCTCTCGCGGCCCTCCCGGAAACCCAGAACTGACGGAACGTCAGGAGTGTGGCACGGTGTGGCCCGGCGCGGAACCCCGGTACAGTCCGGGCGGTCACGTCGTACACGAGGGGGAGCGCCCGTGGCTGAAGCCGCCCGCCCTGACGCCCATGCCGACGCCCGCACCGACGCCCGCACCGACGCCCGGCCCGTCCGCACGGCCACCGCACCCGCCGTACGGCTCGCCGCCGTCCGCAAGGAGTTCGGCCCGGTGTGCGCCGTCGACCACGCCGAACTCACCATCCACCAGGGGGAGTTCTTCTCCCTCCTCGGCCCCTCCGGCTCCGGCAAGACCACCCTGCTGCGGCTGATCGCCGGCTTCGAGCGGCCCACGTCGGGCCGTATCGAACTCGCCGGTCGCGAGGTCACCGCACTCCCGCCCGCCCGGCGCGACGTGCACACCGTCTTCCAGGACTATGCGCTCTTCCCGCACATGACCGTCGAACAGAACGTCGCCTACGCGCTGACCGTCGCCGGGGTGCGCAAGTCCGAACGCCTCGCCCGCGCCCGCGAGGCCCTGCGCACCGTACGGCTCGACGACCACGGCCCGCGCCGCCCGGCCGAACTCTCCGGCGGCCAGCGCCAGCGCGTCGCCCTGGCCCGCGCGCTGATCGACGGCCCGGGACTGCTGCTGCTCGACGAGCCCCTCGGCGCGCTCGATCTCCAGCTGCGCCAGGAGATGCAGCGCGAACTGGCGCGCATCCAGCGCGCCACCGGCGTCACCTTCCTCCTCGTCACCCATGACCAGGAGGAGGCGCTGACCCTCAGCGACCGCCTAGCGATCCTTGACCGCGGCCGGATCGCGCAGACCGGCCCGCCGCTGGAGATCTACGAGCGCCCGGCCACCGCGTTCGTCGCGGGATTCGTCGGCACCACCAACCTGCTGAGCGGCCCGGCCGCGGTCCGCGTCGTCGGCGCCCCGGGCACCTACAGCATCCGCCCCGAACGGATCCGGATCGCGGCTCCCGACGGCCCGGACAGCACCCCGGGGCCGGGGGAGCGGAGCGTGCCCGGCAGGATCGCCGAGATCGTGCACGCCGGCGCCCACCTCCGCTGCGTGGTCCACCTCGACGGCGGCGACGACCGGCTCACCGCACTGCGGCTGAACTCCGCGCCGCTTCCGCCGGCCGTCCGTCCGGGCGCCGCCGTGCACCTGCTGTGGCGCGTCGACGATGCGTCGGCGGTGCCCGGCTGAACCGCCGTCGGGCACCGCACGGATGCGTTTGCCGACGACGCGCCCTGGTGGCAGATGGTCAGCTTCCGGATACTGGCGGTGCTCGACAGCCGTGTGCGACAGCGGGAGTTCACCATGCGCAACGCGAATCCGTGGCAGGCCGCTGTGGCGGCCGGAGTACTGCTGCTGGCCGTGGCCTGCGGCTCCGGTGGCGGGGGAACGGGCGGCGGGAGAGCCGCCGAGCAGAAGAGCGTCGGCAAGGGCGAGGGCCGCGTCGACCTCATCGCCTGGGCCGGATACGCCGAGGACGGCTCCAACGATCCCCGGGCCGACTGGGTGCACCCGTTCGAGAAGCAGACCGGCTGCAAGGTCAACACGAAGATCGCCGGGACCTCCGACGAGATGGTCTCGCTGATGAAGACGGGGCAGTACGACACCGTGTCCGCATCCGGCGACGCCACCCTGCGGCTGATCGCCGCGGGGGACGTGGCGCCGGTCAACACCCGTCTGGTCCCGAACTACCGCGACATCTTCAGCGGCCTCAAGATGCGCCCGTTCAACTCCAAGAACGGGAAGATGTACGGCATTCCGCACGGCCGTGGCGCCAATCTGCTGATGTACCGCACCGACAAGGTCTCCCCGGCCCCCGACTCCTGGAAGGCCGTCTTCGACGGCGCCCCGAAATACTCGGGCAAGGTCACCGCCTACGACTCCCCGATCTACATCGCCGACGCCGCCCTGTACCTCATGAAGACCCGCCCGGCACTCGGCATCAAGGACCCCTACGCCCTGGACCGCACCCAACTCGACGCCGCCGTGGCCCTGCTGAAGAAACAGCGGCAGCACGTCGGCGAATACTGGAGCGACTACCAGAAGGAGGTCACGGCCTTCAAGGGCGGCGACAGCGTCATCGGCACCACCTGGCAGGTCATCGCCAACACCGCCACCGCGCAGAAGGCCGCCGTCAAGGCCGTCCTCCCCAAGGAGGGGGCGACCGGCTGGTCCGACACCTGGATGGTCTCCGCCAAGGCCGCCCACCCCAACTGCGCCTACAAGTGGCTCAACTGGATCGTCTCACCGAAGGTGAACGCCCAGGTGGCCGAGTACTTCGGCGAGGCACCCGCCAACGCCAAGGCCTGCCGGGAGACCGCCGACCCCCACCACTGCGCCGTCTACCACGCCGACGACGAGGCCTACTACCGCCGTGTCCACTTCTGGACCACCCCCGTCCCGCAGTGCCTCGACGGCCGCAAGAACGTCACGTGCACCGACTACGCGCAATGGACGCGTGCCTGGACGGAGATCAAGGGCTGAGCCGGGGCAGCCGGTGTCCGTCACCGAACGCGAGCCGGGCGCCCGGGCCCGGCTCGCCGCACTCCTCGCCCCGCCCCTCCTCTGGCTGATCCTCGCCTACCTCGGTTCCCTCGCCGTCCTCCTCCTCTCGGCCTTCTGGACCACCGACCCCTTCACCTCGGACGTCGTGCACTCCTTCACCGCCGACAACTTCCGGGAGATCCTCACCGACCCCGTGTACCGCACCGTCGCGCTGCGCACCCTCGGCATCGCCGTCGCCGTCACGCTCCTCGACGCCCTGCTCGCGCTGCCCATGGCCTTCTTCATGGCGTGGGTGGCGACCGGCCGGCTGCGTCGTGCCCTGCTGGTGGCGGTGCTCACCCCGCTGTGGGCCGGCTATCTGGTCAAGGCGTACGCCTGGCGGATGATGCTCGGCGAGCACGGCATCGTCAATGCGGCACTCGCCCCGCTGGGCCTGCACGGACCCGGTTACGGCACGACCGCCGTCGTGATCGTGCTGGCCTACCTCTGGCTGCCGTACATGATCCTGCCGCTGCACGCCGCCCTGGAGCGGCTGCCCGCCCACCACCTGGAGGCGTCCGCCGACCTCGGTGCGGGCACCCTGCGCACGCTGCGCTCCGTGGTCGCCCCCGCCGTCCGCCCGGCGCTCCTGGCCGGCTCGGTCTTCACCTTCTCGCTCAGCCTCGGCGACTACCTCACCGTGCAGATCGTCGGCGGCCGCACCCAGCTGCTGGGGAATGTCATCGCCTCCCAGGTCACCCTCGATCTGCCGCTCGCCGCGGCGCTGTCCGCGGTCCCCGTCGTCCTCGTCGTCTGCTACCTGGCCGCGGTCCGCCGGGCCGGCGCACTCGACTCGCTCTGACCGGTCCCGCAGGAGGCAGCCGGATGCATCTCACCCGCACCGCCCGCATCGTCCTCGGCTGCGTCACGGCCGCCGGCCTGGCCCTGATCTACCTCCCGCTGCTCCTGGTCCTGCTCAACTCCCTCAACGCCGACCCCTCGTTCGCCTGGCCGCCCAGCGCGCTGACCGGCGAGTGGTGGCGGCGCGCACTGCACAGCGCGGGCGCCCGCGACGCGCTGTGGACCTCGCTCCAGGCGGGCCTGTGGGCCACCGCCCTGGCCCTGGTCCTCGGCTCGCTCGCCGCCTTCGCCGTGCACCGCCACCGCTTCTTCGGCCGGCAGACCGTCTCGTTCCTGATCGTGCTGCCCCTCGCGCTGCCCGGCATCGTCACCGGGATCGCCCTCAATGCCGCGTTCCGCACCGTCCTGACGCCGCTGGGGATCGGCTTCGGCCTGTTCACGGTCGTCGTCGGCCATGCGACCTTCTGCGTCGTGATCGTCTTCAACAACGTCGCCGCGCGGCTCCGCCGGATCGGCCCGTCACTGGCCGAAGCCTCCGCCGACCTGGGAGCCGGCCCCTGGCAGACCCTGCGCCACGTCACCTTCCCGGCGCTGCGGCCCGCGCTGTTCGCCGGGGCCCTGCTGGCCTTCGCGCTCTCCTTCGACGAGGTCGTGGTGACCACCTTCACGGCGGGCGCGGGCACTCGGACCCTCCCGATCTGGATCTACGAGAACCTGGCCCGCCCGCACCAGGCCCCGGTCGTCAACGTGGTGGCCGCGCTGCTCATCGCGCTGTCCGTGCTCCCCGTCCGGGCGGCCCAGCGGCTCTCGTCGGACCCGGCCGGCGGCCGCCTCTGAGGGCACCGGCGAAACACCGGTGAATCAGCCGAACGGACGACTTCGCGGTCCCGCAACCGGACGCGGCCTGCCCGCGTCCCTCACAGCAGGGTTCGGGGCACGGGGTCCACGGGGGTGATTCCGTGCCCCGGACCACACCTGGGACGACGCCCGTGGGCGCTGCCCGTGCACCTCAGGCCGTGCACCACAGGCCGTGCGCCCCAGGCCGTGCACCTCAGGCCGTGCACCTCAGGCCGTGCACCACAGGCCCGCCCGGCCGGTCCCGCCGACCGGTCCCGCCGACCGGTCCCGGCGATCGGGCCCCCGGTAAGGCCCCCACCCGGTCACCGCACGGGAAAATCGAAGTAGGTGTCCGGAAAGGTCTCCGGGGTGAAGGTGAAGTGCCACCACTCCTCCGGGAGATTCACGAAGCCGGCCCGCTCCAGCCCGTGCTTGAGCAGCAACCGGTTCGCTCGCGGCCGCCCGTGGATGCGCGGGTCGAGGGTGTGCGCGAGCGTGTCGAAGCAGTCGAAGCCGGTCCCCATGTCGAGCGAGTTGTCCGGGAACCGTGCCGCCTGCGGCCCGTAACAGGACGTCAGCGGCTCGCCCGGCACATACGGGCGGGTCGGCGGGGCCGGCAGCCGCACCAGCGTCACATCGAGCGTACTGCCCCTGCTGTGACCGGACTTGGCCGCGATATAGCCGTCGTCGAACAGCTTCGTCTTGTCCTCGCGTGGATAGAACTCGCCCTTCATCCGCTGGTCGCCGAGGTCCTTGGCCCACCGCACGAAGTGGTCCACGGCGCGTTGCGGCCGGTAGCAGTCGTACACCTTGAGCGACAGTCCGCGCCGGAGGAAGGAGCGCTGGGCCCGGTGCAGGGCCGTTGCGGCGTCCCGCGTCAGCAGGCACACCGGCCTGCGGTAGCCGTCCACCGGCACCCCCATGAAGTTGTGCGGGGTCGGGTAGCGCATCTCCTGGATGATCGTGGGATCCACCTCGCGCAGCGCGACGAACTCCTTCGGCATCCCGGACGACGACACCGGCCGGCGGGCTCCCCCGGCCCCCGCGACGGGCGACGGCACCACGGCGACGGTCAACAAGGCGGCGGCAGTGAGGGCCACGCCGCGCAGTGCGGCAGCAAGTCTCGGCATGGCCCTCCGTCTACCAGCCGCGGCAGCTGGAGGGGAAGCCCCTGCGCGCCCCCAGCCGTTACCCGTCCGCCAGCCCCCGCACCCGCACCGGATACCCCACCGCGCCCCCGTCCCGCCGTTCCACGACCACCCGGTCGCCCGTGCGTCGCGAGGTGAAGCGCTCCACCGTCGGCCGCTGCCAGCCGTCGCCGGCGTCCGGCACCACCAGCCCGCTGCCCCCGCGCCCGGCGACCGGCGCCCACACCTCCAGCTCCGTCCCGCCGTCCGCCCCCGCCACAGGCAGCACCGCACCGGCCCGCGCCAGCACCGGAATCCGCGACAGCGGCGCCTCCACCCACACCTGCCCGGGTCCGTCGTACGCCCGCCCGGTGGCGGTGTCGTACCACCGGCCGCGCGGCAGCCGCACCGGCCGCCGGGTCACCCCCGCCGCCAGCGCCGGTGCCACCAGCAGCGCATCCCCCAGCAGAAACGCGTCCTCGCAGTCCCGTAGTGCCCGGTCCCGCGGCGCGCTCCACCACAGCGGCCGGACATACGGCGCCCCGGTCAGCCGGGCCAACTGCCCCAGCGTCTCGAAGTACGGCAGCAGCCGCTGCCGCTCACGCAGCGCCGTACGGGCATGACCGAGCACCTCGCTCCCGTATTCCCAGGGCTCCCGCCGCCCCGCCCCGATTGCCGAGTGGGTACGGAACAGCGGCAGATAGGCGCCCAGTTGGAACCACCGCAGATACAGCTCGGGGCACGGCACCCCGGAGTACCCGCCGATATCGGGGCCGCTGTACGGGACCCCACAGAGCCCCAGCCCCAGCACCAGCGACAGTGACGCCCGCAGCCCCGGCCAGCCCGTCGCCACATCGCCCGACCAGCTGCCGCCGTAGCGCTGCATCCCGGCCCAGCCCGAACGTGAGAAGAGGAACGGCCGCTCGTACGACCGCAGTTCACACAGCCCCTCGAAGCCGGCCCGGGCCATCGCCAGGCCGTAGATGTTGTGCGCCTCCCGGTGGTCGCCGCCCCGCCCCTCCAGCGCGTGCCGTGCCGAGCGCGGCAGGGTCCGTTCCCCGAACGCGGCAAAGGAGACCGGCTCGTTCATGTCGTGCCAGAACCCCGCGAAGCCCTGGGCCAGCCGCTCCGCGTACAGCGCGCCCCACCACTTGCGCACCCGCGCATCGGTGAAGTCGGGGTACACCGACTCACCCGGCCACACCACCCCGCGCACCTCGCGCCCCCGCGCGTCCCGTACGAAGGCGTCCGCCGCCGCCCCGCCCTCGTACACCGCGTCCCCCGGCTCGGCCTTCACCGCCGGATCCACGATCGACACCAGGCGCACCCCGTCCGCGCGCAAATCCCGTGCCAGCCCCGGAAGATCCGGATAGCGCTGCCGGTCGACCGTGAACACCCGGTGCCGGTCGTAATGGTCGATGTCCAAATGGACGGCGGACAACGGGAGTTCGCGCTCCTGGTAGCCGGCCACCACCCGGCGCACCTCGGTCTCCCCGCTGAAACCCCAACGGGCGTGCTGATACCCCAGCGCCCACTGCGGCGGCAGCGCGGGCGCACCGGTCAGCGCCGTCCAGACCTGAAGCACCCGGGCCGGGGACCCCGCCAGCACCCAGTAGCGCAGCGGCCCGCCGTCCATCCGCAGCTCACAGGTGCCCGGCCGGTCATGACCCGAGCCCGCCCCCTCCGTGCCCTCGTGCAGCGTGACCCGGCCGTCCCAGGAATTGTCGTGAAAGACCAGATGCGTACCGGCGTCCGCCACCACCAGCTGCACCGGCATGGTCAGCGACAGCGGATCGTCGCCCGGCCGGAACGTGCCGCCCGGATCGGTGTTCCACAGCCGGTACGCCCCGTCCCGCAGGCGTGGCCCGTGCGCCCGGCCGCCCAGCCCGAAGAACCGGGCATCGGCCGCCACCTCCGAGCGCTGCACCCAGCGCGAGCCGCCGCACCCCTCCGGCCGCCCGGCGCGCTCGTCCGCTCCCTGGTCACCCGTCCGGTCCCACCAGCGCGGCGGCAACTCCCGCCGCAGCACCGCCCCGCCGGGCGTCCGCACCTCCACCGCGCCGTGCCGGGACACCACCACCAGGACCCGCTCGGAGACCACCCGCCAGCCGCCCTCCGTATCGGGCTCCAGCATCGCCCGCGCATCCACTTCGGGACACGCCCCGGCCAGCGCGTACGACGGCTCCGGCTCGGCACCGTCCCAGCCGCAGAACACCGCGCCGCCCGCGGCCACCCGCACCCGCAGCGACGACCGTGCGAAATGGATCATCCCGCCGCCCGGTTGGGGCTCCGCGCTCAGCGCCGCCCCCGGGACCCGCGCCCGTTCCGCTCCGCGCCCCGGCAGCGCCTGTGCATCCGCTCTCCGCGCCCGCCACGCCGAGCGCACGGACCGCAGCCCCTGCGCCGGCCCGACCGCCCTGATCATCCGTACCGACCGCACCAGATCCCGCCCGTCCATGCCGGTCAGCCTGCCATTGACGGGCAGGTGCGGGGGAACCGTTCAACTGCCGTTCACCTGCGCGGGGTCACGCTCGGCCACCCTCAGCCCAAGACGTGTCCGCAAAGTCCCGGCGTCCCCCGGAGGACCAGGCTTACGGCGTCCCCTTGGGGCCACGGCCCCCAATGGCCGAATCCTGCCGGGGCCCGCCGCCCGCCCCGCGCTCCCATGGCGGCACCACATCCGCCACCCACCGAATGTGGGGAGTCCACCCTGGTGCACAAGTCGATCACATGGCATCGTCCAGGCAAGCCGTGTCACGCGCACACGCCCACCCATTGGGCCGGGGGACCCCCACCGCTGTGCGCGCCCGACGCCCACCACGCGTATCGCCCGGGAGCCGCATGATGACCACCGCACCGCAGTCCGCCCACCAGCCGGAACCGCTCTGGCAACCAGGCCCGGACCGCATCGCCGGCGCACAGGTCACCCGCTTCCACACCTGGGCGGCCGCGCACCACGGCGCACCCGCCCCCACCCCCGGCGACCCCGCGCGGAGCTACGCCGACCTGCACCACTGGTCCGTCCGCGACCTCCCCGCCTTCTGGCAGGCCACCGCGGAGTGGTTCGACGTCCGCTTCGCCACCCCGTATGAGACCGTCCTCGCCGACCGCACGATGCCCGGCGCCCGCTGGTTCCCCGGCGCCACCCTCAACTACGCCGAGCACGCCCTGCGCGCCGCCGAGGACCCGGCCCGCGCCGACGCCCCCGCGCTGCTGTACGTCGACGAGACCCATGAGCCCACCCCCGTCACCTGGACGGAGCTGCGCGCCCAGGTCGGCTCGCTGGCCGCCGAACTCCGCCGCCTCGGCGTCCGCCCCGGCGACCGCGTCAGCGCCTACGTCCCCAACATCCCGCAGGCCGTCGTCGCGCTCCTCGCCACCGCCGCGGTCGGCGCCGTATGGACCTCCTGCGCCCCCGACTTCGGCGCCCGCAGCGTGCTGGACCGCTTCCAGCAGATCGAACCGGTCGTGCTGTTCACCGTCGACGGCTACCACTACGGCGGCAAGGAACACGACCGCCGCGACGCCGTCGCCGAACTCCGCAACGAACTGCCCACCCTGCGCGCCGTCGTCCACATCCCGCTGCTCGGCACCCCCGCCCCCGAAGGCGCCGTGAACTGGTCGGATCTGACCTCGAACGACACCGAACCGGTCTTTGAGCAGGTCCCCTTCGACCACCCGCTGTGGGTCCTGTACTCCTCCGGCACCACCGGCCTGCCCAAGGCCATCGTCCAGTCCCAGGGCGGCATCCTGCTCGAACACCTCAAGCAGACCGGCCTGCACTGCGACCTCGGCCCCGAGGACCGGTTCTTCTGGTACACCTCCACCGGCTGGATGATGTGGAACTTCCTCGTCGCCGGCCTGCTGGTGGGCTCCACGATCGTGCTCTACGACGGCAGCCCCGGCCATCCCGACGTCTCGGCCCAGTGGCGGGTCGCCGAAACCACCCGCGCCACCGTCTTCGGCACCTCGGCCGCCTACGTCATGGCCTGCCGCAAGGCAGGCATCCACCCGGCCCGCGACCTCGACCTCTCCGCCATCACCTGCGTCGCGACGACCGGCTCCCCGCTCCCGCCGGACGGCTTCCGCTGGCTGCACGACTCCTTCGCGGAGGGCGGCGCCGACCTGTGGACCGCCTCCGTCAGCGGCGGCACCGACGTCTGCAGCTGCTTCGCCGGCGCCGTCCCCACCCTCCCCGTCCACATCGGCGAGCTCCAGGCCCCGTGCCTCGGCACCGACCTGCAAGCCTGGGACCCGCAGGGCAAACCGGTCATCGGCGAAGTCGGCGAACTCGTCGTCACCAACCCCATGCCGTCCATGCCCACCCGCTTCTGGAACGACCCCGACGGCACCCGCTACCACGACAGCTACTTCGACATGTACCCCGGAGTCTGGCGGCACGGCGACTGGATCACCGTCACCCCCCGCGGCAGCGTCGTCATCCACGGCCGCTCCGACTCCACCCTCAACCGCCAGGGCGTCCGGATGGGCTCCGCCGACATCTACGAGGCGGTCGAACGGCTCCCCGAGATCCGCGAGTCCCTCGTCATCGGCCTGGAACTCCCCGACGGCGGCTACTGGATGCCGCTCTTCGTCCACCTCGCCCCCGGCGCCACTCTCGACGACGCCCTCCGCGACCGCATCAAGCACACCATCCGCGAACAGCTCTCCCCGCGGCACGTCCCCGACGACATCATCGAAGCCCCCGGCGTCCCGCACACCCTCACCGGCAAGCGCATCGAGGTCCCGGTCAAGCGCCTCCTCCAGGGCACCCCCCTCGACAAGGCCGTCAACCCCGGCTCCGTCGACAACCTCGACCTGCTCCGCTTCTACGAGCGGGTGGCCCGCGACCGCGCCACCGACCGTATGCAGTAAGCCCGCCCGGCGCCGGACCGCCGAAGGCCCGCACGGCCTCCGGTCCGGCGCCCGGCCGCATTGTCAGACCCCTCGATTACTCTCAGTGACAAGTGGTGTCCGGCCGGCCCACGCTCAGCGCCGGACACATCTCACCAGGGGGAGTCATGACATCCACAGCCAAGTACACCGACCAGTCCGCCCGCCGCAAGCTCCGCCGCGAAGTCCCCAGCGCCGCCGCCGTCCTGGCCGACGAGCAGGACTTCCGCGCCATGAGCCGCTACCGCACCTTCCCGTTCGACGACCACCGCAGCTACCTCCAGCAGATGGAGAACCTGCTGCGCACCCTCGCCTCCCAGGGCGTGCTCACGACCCTCAGCCTCTTCGACCCGGTCGCCTACGAGAAATACTGCGCCGACCTCGCCCTCGATCCCGACCGCCCCGAGAGCCGCAGCCGCTACACCGCCGAAGTCGCCCGCACCGGCGCCACATTGACCTACCAGGGCGAACCCCTGAACCGGCTGCTCCCGCTGCTCGTCGAGGAAGCCGACCGCCAGGCCACCTGGGACCACGCCTCCGCCGTCCTGGCTCGCGCCGGCGACTGCCCGGAGTGCGGCGAAGACCTCGCCCACGCCGCGTTCGCCCGCGCCACCCAAGCCCTCCAGCAGCTCCTCGAAGCCCTCGGCAGCGGCCCCCACCACCTCGTCTGCTCCGTCGCGGCCGGAGACCCGTCCCTGCTGGCGGTGCTGCATGCCACCGCCCAGGAGGGCGCCCGCCCCCAGCTCGCCGAATCGGACACCCTCGTCTTCTGCACGGTCCTCGCCGCCGGCTTCGCCCTGCGCACCCCCGGCGGCATCGTCTCCCGCACCACCACCGGCCACGACACCACCGGCGACCCCGCCCACGACACGGTCCGCGGCTGGTCCTTCCGCGACTCCTGGCCCCGCGCCCTCAGCGCCGCCGAGGTCTTCACCGCCTACTGCACCGACGCCGACACCGGCGAGCCGATCCCACCCGAGCACGGCGTCGACTACGCCCCCGGCCTTCCCCTCACACCGCCACCCGACCCCCACGACCACGGCTGACCGCCCCGCACACAGCAGCATGGCCGCCCCGCCACAAAGGGCGGGACGGCCATCAACACTCCTGAGCGACGCACCGCGCCGCGCGAGGTCACTCCCCGGAGAGCACCGCCTGCGCGGCGGCCCGCGCATCGTCGGCGGTGTCCGCGGCACGCGCCGCGGCCGCCGCCCGCTCACACTGCGCCAGCGTGTGCTTCGACAGCGTCGAGCGCACATACGGAATCGACGCCGCACCCATCGAAAGGCTGGTGACACCGAGCCCCGTCAGCACACACGCCAACAGCGGATCGGAGGCCGCCTCACCACACACCCCACAGCTCTTGCCCTCGGCCTTCGCGGCCTCGGCCGAAGCCGCCACGAGGTCCAGCAGCGCCGGCTGCCAGGGATCCTGCAGCCGCGAGACGGCACCGACCTGGCGGTCAGCGGCGAAGGTGTACTGCGCCAGGTCATTGGTCCCCAGCGAAAGGAACTCGACCTCCTGCAGAATCGACCGCGCCCGCAGCGCCGCGGACGGAATCTCCACCATCGCCCCGAACTTCGCCTGGAGCCCGGCCTCCCGGCACGCATCCGCGAACGCCTTGGCATCGGTCCGGTCCGCCACCATCGGCGCCATGACCTCAAGGTAGACCGGCAGCCCCTCGGCCGCCTTCGCCAGCGCCGTCAGCTGGGTACGCAGCACGTCGGGGTGGTCGAGCAGCGTCCGCAGCCCCCGCACACCCAGCGCGGGATTCGGCTCATCGGCCGGCGTCAGGAAATCCAGCGGCTTGTCGGCACCGGCGTCGAGCACCCGCACCACGACCCGCCCCTCGGGGAAGGCCTCCAGCACCTTGCGGTACGCATCGACCTGCTTCTCCTCGGACGGTGCGTTCTTGCTGTCGTCCAGGAACAGGAACTCGGTACGGAACAGGCCCACACCCTCGGCCCCGGCCTCGACCGCCGCGGCCACATCACCGGGCCCGCCGACATTCGCCAGCAGCGGCACCTTGTGCCCGTCGGAGGTGGCACCCGGACCGGACGACGCCGCCAGCGCCGCCTTCCGCTCCGCCGCGGCCTGCTCCAGCGCCGCCCGCTTCTCGGCGTCCGGCTCCACAAAGACCTCACCGGTGCTGCCGTCGACGGCGATGACCGTGCCCTCGACGAGCTCACCCGCGCCGGGCAGCGCCACGATGGCCGGCACCCCCAGTGCCCGCGCGAGAATCGCGCTGTGGCTGGTCGGCCCGCCCTCCTCGGTCACGAACCCGAGCACCAGCGTCGGGTCGAGCAGCGCGGTGTCGGCCGGCGCCAGATCCCGCGCGATCAGCACATACGGCTCGTCACTGTCCGGCACACCCGGCATCGGCACACCCAGCAGCCGCGCGACGATCCGGTTCCGCACGTCATCGAGGTCGGCCACCCGGCCCGCGAGGTACTCACCCGCACCCGCCAGCAGCGCCCGATAGGCGGCGAACGCGTCATACACACCGCGCTCGGCGGTGCTGCCCACGGCGATCCGCCGCTCGACATCCGCCATCAGCTCGGGGTCCTGCGCCATCATGGCCTGTGCCTCCAGCACGGCCTGCGCCTCACCGCCCGCCAGGTTTCCCCGCGCCATCAGATCAGCAGCGACAGCCTCCACGGCCTGACGGGCACGCCCCTGTTCGCGCTCCGCCTCGTCCGCCGGAATCTGCTTGGCCGGCGGCTCGAGAACCGCCGTACCCATGTGCCGCACCTCGCCGATCGCCACACCGTGGCTGACGCCGACGCCTCGCAGCGTTGTCTCCATTGCACCCGTCTCCGGTTGATGCGACGGCCGCGGCCGCCTCGATGAATGTCGTACCTGCCGTGGGGCCGAGCCCCGCCGGCTACTGCCAGGAGAAGAGCTGGTCGCCCGCCTTGACGTCGCCGTCCTCGCGCACCTCGCCGAGCGAGTCCGCAGTGGCCTCCAGCGCGACGACCGGGCACACCGGCGACTTCCCGGCCTGCTCCACGGCCGCCGGGTTCCAGCGCACGACCTCCTGGCCGCGGGTCACGGTGTCGCCCTTGTTCACGAGCAGCTCGAAGCCCTCGCCATTGAGCTGCACGGTGTCGATACCGAGATGGGTGAGCACCCCGTGCCCCTCCGAGTCGACGACGACGAACGCGTGCGGGTGCAGCGATACAAGGACACCGTCCACGGGCGAAACAGCGGCGGACGGCTCACGCACCGGATCGATGGCGGTACCGGGACCCACCATCGCTCCGGAGAACACCGGGTCGGGCACAGCCGCGAGTCCGATGGCGCGTCCGGCAAGAGGGGACGTCACGGTGGTCATGGGAAGCCTCCCAGGGGTGGAGATTCATCAGGCCGCCGTCACTACCTGTCCTGGACGGCGCACCGTTCAGAAGCGTAAGTCATAAGAACTGACGGTTCCGCATGAGAGACGCCGGTTGCCGTCCGCGAGTCCCGCTGAATCGATTTGCCTCGCCCACACCAGAGCTGTACTGTCTGACACCTGCCCCGGACAGCCAGGACGCAATCAACGCGTCGGGTTGAGGTGGGCGGCACTCCTAGCGTCTTGATCGCGACTCAAGAATTGCGCTTTCTGCATGCTTGCAGAAAAGCAGCGGTTCGAAAGCGGGAAAAGGACCTGATAGAGTGTGAAACACCGAAGGGAAGCGCCCGGAGAGCCCGGTACTGAGTCAATCAGAACCGATAAGGCACAAAGGAAGCGTCCGTTCCTTGAGAACTCAACAGCGTGCCAAAAGTCAACGCCAGATATGTTGATACCCCGTCTCCATCATGGAGATGAG
>NZ_JBVHZH010000049.1:60186-65123 GCF_055574515.1 Streptomyces sp. NPDC029466 | reverse complement strand
GGGGTGTATAGGCCTCTGGTTTTTTTGGATGAACGGGGGTTTTTGCCGGACCCCCCTCAAACGCGCGGGGTGGGGTGTTTCCCGTCCGGGCGCGGCCCCCCCCCCCCCGGGCGACTGGCAGACGCTGGTGGACGGCGCGGCGGCCGCCGAAGCGGCCGGGTACCTCCGGGTGGTCGGCGTGTGGTCGCATCTGGCGCGGGCCGATGAGCCCGGACACCCCTCCTGTGCACGGCAGTTGGCGCATTTCCGCGAGGCGGCCGGGATCGCCCGTCGGGCCGGGCTCGCCCCCGACGTTCTGCATCTGTCCAACTCGGCCGCCACCCTGACACTTCCGGAGGCGCACTTCGACCTCGTCCGTCCCGGGCTCGCCGTCTACGGACTGAGCCCGGTGCCGGACCTGGCCGGGTCAACGGAGCTGGGGCTGCGGCCGGCGATGACCCTCACCGCCCGCCTCGCCTCCGTCAAGCGGGTCCCCGCCGGACAGGGTGTCTCCTACGGTCACCGCTACCGCACCGCCCGTGAGACGACCCTCGGACTGGTACCCCTGGGCTATGCCGACGGGGTTCCCCGGCATGCGTCGCAGGCCGGCCCCGTCCTTGTCGCCGGGCGGCAGCACACGGTGGCGGGCACCGTGTGCATGGACCAGTTCGTCCTCGATCTCGGCGATGCCACGGCCGCGCCCGGGGACGAGGTGGTGCTCTTCGGGCCCGGCGACCGCGGGGAGCCCGGTGCGGCGGACTGGGCGCGGGCCGCCCACACCATCTCCCACGAAATCGTCACCCGCATCGGCGCCCGCGTACCGCGCACCTACACGGGCGGCTCGGCCCCCGGCGACCACTGACGTCCCCTCCCCCACCCCTTGGATCACCCCCACCCCCTGGATCACCACCGCCCCCTGGATCACCACCGCCCCCTGACGAAGAGAGCCTTCACATGACGTACCGGCTTCCACCGTCCTCGCCGCGTCCTGCCGGGAAGCAGGACGCCCGCTCCGGCGACCCCGGTCCGGAACATCTCCACCGGGGCCTGAGCTCCCGCCATATCCAGATGATCGCGATCGGCGGGACCATCGGCGTGGGGCTGTTCCTCGGTTCCGCCGAGGCCCTGCACGACGCCGGTCCGGGCCTGCTGCTCACCTATGCCGTCGCCGGCGTGGTCATCTTCTTCGTGATGCGTGCCCTGGGTGAACTCCTGGTCTATCGGCCGGTGTCCGGTTCGTTCGCCACGTACGCGGAGGAGTTCATCGGCCACTGGGCCGGGTTCGCCACCGGCTGGAGCTACTGGCTGATGTGGGTCGTCACCGGCACCGCCGAGCTGACCGCGGCCGGGATCTACGTCCGCTACTGGTGGCCCGAGGTGCCCCAGTGGCTGCCCGGCCTCATCGCCCTGGCGATCCTCGGCGTGGCCAATCTCGCGGCGGTCCGGCTGTTCGGCGAGTTCGAGTTCTGGTTCGCCATCATCAAGGTGCTGACCATCGTCGTCCTGCTGGTCATGGCCGCCGCGATCCTGATCTTCGGCTTCGGTCCCCTGGGGGAGACCGCGTCACTGAGCAACATCTGGTCGCACGGTGGCGTCTTCCCGCACGGTATGGCCGGGCCGCTGCTCGCCCTCCAAGTGGTGGTGTTCGCCTTCGTCGGAGTCGAACTGCTCGGGGTGACCGCCGGCGAGAGCAAGGACCCCGAGAAGACCCTGCCCACCGCCGTCCGCCGGGTGATCTGGCGGATCGGGCTGTTCTACCTGGGCGCCCTCACCGCGGTCATGGCACTGGTCCCGTGGAACCAACTCGATCCGCACGTCAGCCCGTTCGTGCTGGTCTTCGCGAAGGTCGGGATCCCCGCGGCGGCCGGTGTGGTGAACGTGGTCGTGCTCACCGCGGCCCTGTCGTCCTGCAACAGCGGGGTGTTCTCCACCGGCCGGATGCTGCACACCCTGGCCCGGGACCGGCACGCACCGGCCGCGTTCGGGAAGGTCAGCCGCCAGGGTGTACCCGCAGCGGGCATCCTCGCCTCCATGGCCGTCATGCTGCTGGGGGTGGCCGCGAACTACTTCGTCCCGGAGCAGGCCTTCGCATATGTCACCAGCGTGGCGACCGTCGCCGCGGTGTTCACCTGGGGAATCATCTCCGCGGCACATCTGCGCTTCCGGGCGGCGGTGCGCGCCGGGCGGCTCCGGCCGGTCGCCTTCCGTATGCCACTGGCGCCGGCGTCGAACTACTTCGTGCTGGCCTTTCTCGGCCTGGTGGTCGTCCTGCTGGCCTTTGACGCCGAGACCCGCATCGCGCTGTACGTGGCCCCGGTATGGGCGGCGATCCTGGCGGCGGGCTACTTCTGCACCCGCCGCGGCCGGGCCGCCGGGCCCCAGGACGCACCGCCCGACGAGGAGATCCCGGAGCCGTCGCGCAGCAGGTAGCCGGGCGGTCGGGCACGAGGGCGGGGCGGCGTCCCTACGCCACGGCGTGGAAGAGAGCCGCCGCCGCGCCCCGTGACTCGACGCCCAGTTTGGTGAGGATCTTCGCGACGTGGAACTTCACCGTCGACTCGCTGATGTGGAGTTCCTGGGCGATCGCCCGGTTGCGGTGCCCGAGCGCGAGCCGGGCCAGTACCTGGAGTTCCCGCTCGCCCAGTGCGGTGAGCGGGTCGGGTGCCGGGTCCTGGAACACCCGCAGCGGGATCGTCGCCGACACCGTGGCCCCCCACCCGGGCACCGCGTCGAGGTCCAGCCGTCCGTCCAGCACATCGAGTCGCTCGGCGACCCCGCCGGGCGCCAAGTCGCCGTGCGTGAGGGTGCCGGGCCCGTCGTCCCGTACGGTCGCGCGCAGCTCGTCGTCGGTGAGCTGCCAGGCGACGTGGACGCGGGTGACCCCGTCCTGTTCCAGGACCTTCAGCAGCAGCGCCCGGACGATGGCGCGCGCGGTGTGCGCCACGTCGGCGGCCACCGTCCGCGGGGAGTCGGGTGCGCCGAACTCCAGCCGTACGGGGCTGTGGCGGACGAGCGGCCGCAGTGCGTCGGCGAGCCGGGCGAAGGCCTGTCCGACCGGCTCCTCGGCGATCGCCTGGTCCCGTTCCGCCTCCGCACTCAGCTCCACCAGCGCGGAAACGGCCAGATCCGTGGCGGTGGCGCGGGCCGCCGCGTCGTCGAGAGTGCGGCTGCGCAGAACGCCCAACACCCCGGTGAGGGCGGCCGAGTAGGCCTCGCCCAGCTCCGCGATCACCCGGGCCCGGGTTCCGGCGGCGGTCCGCGAGCGAGCCAATGCCCCGGGCATGGCCTCCACCGCCAGGCGGTCGACGTGGCTGGTGACCAGGTCCCACAGCGCCTGTACGAGGGCGGCCGCGGCCTCGTCGACCGGGGCGGCCGCCACGTCCCGTACCAGCAGCAGGACGGCGCCGCGGGGTGTCGCATGGCTCGTCACGACCAGGGCCGGCCGCTCCGTGCCGGCGAGGGTGAGCATGCCCTGCCAGGGGCGGCCGGGGACGCCGGCGGCGAGCAGCGGCGCCAGGTCGGCGGTGGACAGCCGCCCGGTGATGTCGGCATCGCCGTATGCCTTGAACGGTGAGTGCGCGCAGTGGGTGGAGAGTTCAGCGGCCGCCAGGTGCGGCACCGGCTCGGCCAGGACGGCGGAGAGCCGGGGCAGGATCTCGCCGAGCGGCTGGCGGATCACCTCGTATGCGGCGGTCAGGGCGGGCACGGATCCGGTCAACTGCATGAGCATCAGCGTAGCCAGGCGCTCCGGGACCGGCGCCGGCCTTTCGACCAGGTCGGACTGGCCAGATGACCGGCGTCGTGACCGTCCCCGGCAAGGAGGCTGAAGACATCGGCCCAGTGCCTCCACTGCATTTCATACATCGAACGGGGAGACCCCTATGCGAGCGATCCTTTACGACACCTTCGGCGGCGCCGAGGTACTCAGCCTCAAGGACACCGACAAGCCGGTGCCCGGACCGGGGGACGTGCGGGTGAAGGTGGTGACGGTCGGCGTCAATCCGCTGGATTACAAGCGGCGTTACGGATGGGTGGAGCAGTTCTATCCGACGACGTTCCCCGCCGTGCCGGGGCTGGAGTTCGCCGGGGTGGTGGACGCACTCGGTGACGGCGCGGGAGACACGTTCGCCGTCGGCGACGAGGTCTTCGGCCTGACCAGGACCGGCGCGTACGCGGAGTACGCCCTCGCGGGAGACATCGCGCACAAGCCCGCCGGGCTCTCCTTCGAGGCCGCGGCGGCCCTCCCGGTGGCCGGTGAGACGGCGCAGCGCGTCCTCGACGAGCTGGGCCTGGCGCAGGGCGAGACCCTGTTGCTGCACGGGGCGGCGGGGGCGGTCGGCCAGGTCGCGGTCCAGCTCGCGGTGGCCCGGGGCGCCACGGTGGTCGGTACGGCGTCCCCGGCCAATCACGACTTCCTGCGCACACTGGGTGCGGTTCCGGTGGCGTACGGCGCGGGGCTCGCCGACCGGGTCCGGGCGGCCGCACCCCAGGGCATCGACGCGGTCTTCGACGCGGCCGGCCAGGACACGCTGCCGGTCTCGATCGCACTGCGCGGCGGCACGACGGACCGGATCGTCACCATCGCCGATATGAACGCCGCCGAGCACGGTGTGCCCTTCTCCGCGGGCGGCACCCCGTCGGAGCAGGTCCGCGCCTGCCTGGCTGCGCACGCCCGCCTCGCCGTGGAGGGCAGGCTCGCGGTACCGGTCGTCGAGACCTTCCCGCTCGCCGACGCGGCCAAGGCGCAGGAGTTGAGCGAGGCGGGGCATGTGCGCGGCAAGCTCGTCATCACGGTCTGAGTCCGCGGCGGCCGGTGTGCGGATCGGCTGACGCCCCCCCGCACAAAGAGCGGTGGGGGGGGGGGGGGGGGGGGGGGGGGGGGGGGGGGGGGGGGGGGGGGGGGGGGGGGGGGGGGGGGGGGGGGGGGGCGGTCCGCCCTCCCGAGACCCATAGGCCCG
>NZ_JBVHZH010000049.1:0-60176 GCF_055574515.1 Streptomyces sp. NPDC029466 | reverse complement strand
GGGGACGATCCGCTTCTCTGCCAGGTGTGGCTGTAGGTTACCAGTTGGTCATACCCCTCCCCCCCCCCCCCCCCCCCGCGCGCTGCCCCCCCCCCTCCCCCCCCCCCCCCCCCCCCGGTACCGGAGCGGCGGCCGGCGAGGGAGAGACGGGCGCCCCCTCCCTCACCGGTCAGCGCCGCACGGGGTCAGTGACCGTGTCCGTGCCCGTATCCGTGTCCGTGACCGTGTCCGTGACCGTGCCCGTGCCCGTGCCCGTGCCCCCAGCGCACCTGGTCGACGACCCGACGGTGGTCGTTGCGCAGGGTCGCGTGGTCATGGTCGTTGTCCCAGACGTAGTTGCGCCGGTCCTGGTAGACCTCCCAGCGGTTGTCGTGGCCGTAGCCGGTGTGGACACGGACCTGGCTGTGGCCGGCCAGTCGCAGGTTGCCGAAGCGGTAGGCGTGTCCGCTCTTGTCGGACAGGCTCCAGCCCTTGAGGTTGACGGGTGTGCGGCCGGTGTTCCGCACCGTCACCCACTCCGCGTTGAGGCTGCGGTTCGAGCGGTCGTCGCGTCCCGGGCTGTCGTACTGGATCGGTCCCAGGACCACGGCGGACCGCCAGTGCTGCGGAGTGTGGCGGTAGTGGCCATCCGCGCTGGCCGGGAGGGCGGCGGTGGCTGCCAGGGCGGCGGAGCCCAGTACCACCATGGCGACACGCGAAGCGTTACGGAACATCGAACCTCCTGTGAAAGGCGCCACATTCAGGACGCCCAAAAACCGGACTCCCGGCCGGTTTGACCGGGCTCCCACAGAGTGACGGCCCGTCACGCCTTGGCGGAAGAAATCCAAGTTGGTGTTACAAAACACGGACATATACACAACCGCACCACGCCAGGCGCGCACGCCCCCGCGCCCACCCCGCCACTGGCGACACCCCCTACACGTATCGCCGCACTTCCCTTACGGGGCACGGGCCATCGGGGCGGACGGGGACGGCGGACGGATGCCAGGACGGGGGCCGGGCGGGGTGTCGGCGCCGGGCACACAAGTCGCCCGCCGGGCACAGAGGTTGCCCTGCCGGAGCGCCTCCGCACGCCCCCTCCCATACCGGAACTCCGCTGTCCGGTGTGCCACTTACGCACCATCCGTTGCCTGGAGCCCCCGGAGCCTCTACGTTGAGCGCGCCTGATTTCGGCTCAACCCGCCGCGTTGCGGCGGGCTTCGGGAGGAACCCCCCATGCGCAGAAACACTTCCGGACATCACCGCAGACGCATATCGCCACGCATACGCACCGCGGTGTCCGTCGGCGTCGCCGCGGTGGCGGTGGCTGCGACGGCCGCCGCGGCCACCGCGGAGACCGCCATCCCGCCGCCGCATGCCGCACGCACCCAGCACGTCGAGTACTTCAGCGGCGCGGGCGGCCACCCACGGCAGACCACCGTCCCGGTCTCGAAACCGCTCGCGCCGTCCGAGAAGGCCGCGATCGCCGCCGGCGACGGCGATGTCACCTCGATCGTGCAGAGCGGCCCGGTCGGCTCCAAGCTCGATGTCGTCTTCATCGGTGACGGCTACACCGCCGCCCAGCAGGAGGACTTCCACGCCGACGTCCGCACCAAGTGGGCCAAGATCTCCGCCGTGGAGCCGTACGCGGCATACCGCGGCCTGTTCAACGTCTGGGCCGTCGACGCCGTCTCCAACGAGTCCGGCGTCTCCGGGGACCCGACCAAGGACGTGGTCCGCGACACCGCCCTGGACTCCGCTTTCTTCTGCGAGGGCACCGAACGGCTGCTGTGCGTCGACACCGGCAAGGTCGAGTCGTACGCCTCCAAGGCCCCGGCCGCCGACCTCGTCGTGGTCCTCTCCAACTCCACCAAGTACGGCGGTGCGGGCTACAACGACATCTCCTCGCAGGTCGGTTACGACGGGATCGCCACCGCCTCCTCCGACAACGACCAGTCGGACCAGGTCGCGGTGCACGAAACCGGTCACTCGCTGGGCAAGCTCGCCGACGAGTACGACTACGGCCAGTCCGGCACCTACTCCGGGCCCGAGCCCGCCCAGGCGAACCTCAGCAAGCTCTCCGCCGACCAGATGACCGCTCAGCAGCAGAAGTGGTACCGCTGGATCGGCCAGCAGTCGCCGGACGGCGGCGCGGTGGGCGCGTTCGAGGGCGGCGGCTACTACCAGTACGGGCTCAACCGCCCCACCGAGAACTCGATCATGCGGACCCTGGGCCGGGAGTTCAACCTCCCCGGCCGCGAAGCGATGATCGCGGGCTTCTACCGCTATGCGAGCGTGCTGAGCAGCCCGCTCTCGACCCACCACGCGGTGTCCCGCGGGACCCGTATCCGGGTTACCGCACCCGCCTCCGCGCAGCTGACGTGGTCCGTCGACGGCCGCGAACGCAAGGCCGCGCGCGGCAAGACCTCGGTCATCCCGCGCACCCTGGGCGTGCCGGCCGACGGTCGCGCCCACACGGTCACGGCACGGGCCATCGACCGTACGAAGGCGGTCCGTGACCCGGCGCTGCGCAAGCTGCTCTCCCGCTCGCTGACCTGGCACGTCGCGCCCCAGTAGTACGCCCCTCAGCTCCTCGCACACCGCCCCGGTCGCCGGGTGGGCCGCTCAACGCGCCCGCCCGGGGGCCGGGGCAGGCTCGTCGTGCGGCGGCGTGGTCAGCGCACCCGACGAGGCCGTGTCTGCCAGTGGGTGAGGCCGTGGGCAGTCATCGCCGTCAACGGCTCCTCCTACGGGCGGCCGACGCGGTCAGGCACGGTTAGGCGCGGTCCGGCGCCGTCAGATGCGCACCACCATCTTTCCGGTGTTGCGGCCGTTCATCAGCCCGAGGAAGGTGTCGACCGCGTGGGCGATGCCGTCCTCGACCGTTTCACGGAAGGTGATCTTCCCTCCGGCCAGCCAGCCGCCCATCTCCTCGGCGAAGCGCGGCTGGAGAGCCGCATGGTCCCCGACCTCGAAGCCGCGCAGCGTGATCCGCTTCTTCACCAGCTCGACCATGTTGCGCGGCCCCGGCGCGGGTTCGGTGTCGTGGTACCCGGAAATCGCTCCGCACAGCGCGGCCCGGCCGTTCGGCCTCAGTGCGTCGATGGCGGCCTCCAAGTGGTCGCCTCCGACGTTGTCGAAGTACACATCGATACCGTCCGGGGCGGCCTCGGCGAGCAGTTCGCGCACCGGGCCGGTCTTGTAGTTGAAGGCGGCGGTGAAGCCGAGTTCGCCGGTCAGGTACTCCACCTTCGCCGCCGACCCGGCGCTGCCGATCACCGCCTTCGCTCCGCGCAGCCGCGCGATCTGCCCGGCCAGGCTGCCCACCGCCCCGGCCGCGCCGGAAACGAACACCGTGTCCCCCGGGCGCATTCCCGCGATCTCGGTCAGCCCGACGTAGGCGCTCAGTCCGGGCATCCCCAGTACGCCGAGGAACGCGGAGTCCGGTACCCCAGCGACGCGCCGCAGCCTGGTGAACCGGCCGGCCGGCGCGACCGCGGCGGTGCGCCATCCGAGGTCGCTGAGGACCAGGTCCCCCGGCGACAGACCGGCCGCCCGCGAGACGACCACTTCGCCGACAGCGCCGCCCGTCATCGGTTGGTCTAATTCGTAGGCCAGGCTCCCCGTCTCCTCGGCGCTCATCAGGGCCCGCATATACGGATCCACCGACAGAAAGGTGTTGCGGACCCACACCTCCCCCTCGGCCGGTGCCGGCAACTCCCGCTCCACGAGTCGGAAGTCCCCCGGCACCGGGCGCCCCACGGGACGTGCGGCCAGCTGCCACTCCTGCACGGTGTCGGTCATACGCTGCTCTCCTTGTGTGCGACGGAACGCTTTGCGTAAAGGTGCAGCACTGCCGACTCGCACGGCATTCCGTAAAGGTGCAGCGCTGCCGGACACAGGGCGTCCCGGCGCCGGTGGCCCACCCAACTGACGGGCTCTGGACGGCCGTTGGTCTCTCCGGCCGCGAAGGTCAGCGCGGTGCCGCGAGATCCTGGGTCCACCAGGGACCGCCCGCCCCCTGGACGACGCCGATGCCGACGTCCGTGTAGGCGCAGTTGAGCAGGTTGTCGCGGTGCATCCGGTCGCCCATCCAGTCGTTCACCGCCCCGGCGGCGGTCCGCGGGCCGCGGTCGAGGTTCTCGCCCCAGCTGCTCCACCGGTAGCCGGTGGCGGTGATCCGGTCGTCGGGGCCGGTGCCGTCCGGGGCCTGGTGCTCGTAGTACTGGCGGGCCGCCATATCGGCGGAGTGACGCTGTGCCGCGGTGTGCAGTCGCCGGTCGATACGCAGCGGCCCGCAGCCGGCCCGCGCCCGCCGCTGGTTGATGAGTGCGGTGGCCTGCTCTTCGAGGTCGGGCGGGGTGGCCGAGGGGGTGGGAGTCGGGGTGGCGGAGCGGGTGGGGGGTGCGGTCTTGGAGCGCGACGGGGACGGGGTGGGCGTGGGGGTAGGGGTGGGCGACGGGGTGCGCGAGGCCACGGTGCGGGTCGCCTTCGGCTCGGCCGGCTGTTTCTCCGGGGACGTGCTGGGAGACCACCACACGGCGGCGCCGACGGCCACCACGAGGGTGGCGGTGCCCGCGACGACCGGGCCCGTCTTCCCCCGGGGCGGGCGCGGCGACACGGGGTGTGCGCCGGATGTACCGGAGGGGTGGTGCGGCGGGGGTGTCGAGGTCGCCTGCACGGTCGCGGCGGCCGGGGCCGGCAGGACGTGCGGCGGAGTGAGATGCGAGGGCAGCGGCAGCAGGGCGAGACCGGCCAGCAGGCCCTCGGCGGGCAGCAGGCCGTCCCAGTGTCCGGAGCAGTCCGTGCACTGCCGCGCATGGCGGGCTATTCGCTTGCGCCACAGGGCGCAGGGCTCCTGGTCCCAGGCCGCCGTGAGCTGGGAGAGTTCGGGGCAGCGCGGCGTCGCCGAGAGCGCGCGGACCACGACGCGACCGGCCTCCAGCTGCTCCTTCATGCGCTGCACCCGCACCGCCGCATGGCGGGAGTCGATGCCGACGGCGGCGACCAGCTCCGGCCTGGTGATCTCGCCGGCAGCCTCCAGCCACCACAGGGACAGCAGCGACCGGTCCCGCTCGTCCAACCAGCGGGTGGCCGCGGCCACCTCACGGCGCTGGCCGGACAGCCCCAGCTTCAGAATGGTCAGGTCCACGAAATCGGCCGAGCGGTCGGCCCGTTCCGGCGCCTGGTCCAGGCCGACCACGGGGGTCTTCCGGGCGGCGGACCACCGGCGGCGTACCTGGTTCATGGCGATCGCCACCAGCCAGGAGCGGAAGGACGCCGGCTCCCGCAGGTCGGCCAGCGACTCCAGGACCCGCAGCATGGTCTCCTGCACCACGTCGTCGACGTCCGCATGACCGTCCAGCGCCCGTCCCACGACGTTGTAGATCAGCGGCAGGTAGGCGGCGACCAACTGCTCCCGGGCCTCTTCGTCCCCGGCCTTGGCCGCCTCGACGGCCGCCGTCCCGTTTTCCTGCTTCACGCCCACTCGTTCCTGTTCCTTCGTGCGTACCCGTGGCCCCCGCACACCGGAGACCCCGCGCGCCGGCCGCGATAACGAAAACCTACGTGGTCCCGAAGAGCCCCGTTCCCCGGCCCGCGCCGGTGGCGCGCTCCCGGTGTCCCGGCCCCTCACGCCGGGTGCGATCCGGCCTGCCGACGGCCCGCGAAAAAAGTTTTCGCGCTTTTCGTTATCGGGTGCCGGCCCCGTGGTCTCCCCTGTGTCGGCCGCGAAACCAACGGGTCCCCGGGCTCCGCGGGCCGACGGATCGCTGTCCCCCACAGGAAACGGAACCATGAACTACGACCACCTTCAGACGGAGCGCCACGACGAGACTCCGGCCGGGAGCGGCCGCGGGACGGGCGAGGCCGGTACGCACCGGCGTTCCGGCGGGGCCGGGACGGGCGGCCGGCACGGGCGGACCGGCGGTTCGCACCGCGCCGGCAGCACTCCCCGGCGCAAGGCCACCCTGCTGGCGGTGGCAGCCGTGGTCACCGTGGGCGGCGCGTCCGCGGTGCTGCTGCGCCCCGATTCCGGAGCCGACCGGGCACTCGCGGCGGACGCGTCCGAGCCGTCGGCGCCCACGGCGAAGGTCTCCGCTTCCGCGACACCGGACACCTCGCCCTCGGCCAAGCCCCACAAGCCCTCGGCCTCTCCGTCCAAGGCCAAGAAGCAGGCCAAGAAGCACACTTCGCCCCGGCCGAAGGCCAGCCGTCCCGGCAGCGGTTCCGGGAGCGGCTCCGGGAACGACCGGCAGACGACGCCCCGTACGCCGCACGTCGATTCCGGTGCGGGTGCCACCACGCCGAACGGAGCGCAGACCGCGTCGGGCACCGCCGCGCGGTTCGCGCAGAAGATCGTCGAGCTGGTCAACGCGCAGCGGGCGCAGCACGGTTGTGGCCCGCTCACGGTCGATGCCCGAATACAGCGCGCGGCGCAGGCCCACTCGGACGACATGGCCGCCCGCAACTTCTACGACCACAACACCCCGGAAGGCGTCGACCCCGGTACCCGGATGACCAAGGCCGGGTACCCGTGGGGAAGTTGGGCGGAGAACATCTTCAAGAGCCCGAAGGACCCGGCCACGGCGATGGAGGGCTGGATGAAGAGCCCGGGCCACCGGGACAACATCCTCAACTGCTCCTACAAGACCACCGGTGTGGGCGTCAATCTCAGCGGCAACGGCCCCTGGTGGACGCAGGACTTCGCCACCCACCGCTGATACGCCGGGGCTTCCCGGCGGTGCGGGCCGGAGCCGGCTCGCACCGCCGGTTCCCTGCGGGAGCGCAGGTCAGCTGTCGGCCGGGGCGAAGGTCCGGTCGAGGAAGCCGTCGAGACTGCGGCGGGCCGCCGTACCGTGCGGGCCGGCGAAGATCTCGGCGGCGTGGCGGGTGCCGGGCAGGACCGTGACCTCGGCCTCGGGGAAGCTGTGCGCGACCTCGCGCAGCCGCTTCTCGTCGGCGAGCGGGTCGTCGGCGGTGCCCAGGAGCAGCAGTTCCCCGTCGTACGAGGTGCCGCTCCCGGCGGAGTAGCCGCCCAACGAGGCGAGGGGGCTGATACCGGCGACCCCGGCCGGGCGGTCGGTGCGGTCCGTCAGCATGCCGAGCATCACGTTGCCGCCCATACAACCGCCCACCCACGCCACGTCCTTGGCACCGCGCGAGCGCAGCAAGCGGGTCGCGTCGGAGATGGTCCGGCGGCGGTCCGTACCCCAGTCGAGGGTGACCACGTGATAGCCGCCGGCGGCGAGCCGCTTGGCCTCGGCCGCCCATTCGCAGGCGTCGCCCCAGGAGATGGGGGCGAAGACCACCCCACGGGGACCGCTGCCCAGGGTGACCAGGCGGCCCTTCCCCGAGGAACCGGGCAGACGGTACGCGGTGGCGCCTGCCACGTCGTGGAAGCACGACGGCAGCCGGTCCGGTGTGGCGCTGAACTCTCGCACGGCGATGGTTCCTTTCTCGGTGGTTCCTCCCTCGGCGGAGCGACGGTTTTCCGCCATTGCGCTCCCTTGTGGGGCCTTTTCCGCGTCACCGCCGGCGCACGCGGTGGCACTGGTCAAGGCCAGAAACAGGACCGCTGTCATGGCCAGGGCACGTCTCGGCGCACATGCAAACATGAGAGAAGCATAGAGAGAAAGCATTGGGAAAAGCTATATTGAAAGGTAGATGGAAAGCTTTTCACAGCGTCCACATCTGGCAACCACACAGTCTCCCCAGGTCAGAACATGCCTGTACGGAGGGTGGGATATCTTTGTACTGAGCATCGGGAAGAGGGAAGGCGGTTCACAGTGGAGCCTGACCACGTAGACGAGATCATCTCGGCATGGGGACACGAACTGCCCGAAATCGCCGGCCTTCCCCTGGAACTGGCCAAAAGGACCGCCCTGTTGGTTTCGGCCTTTGATATCGCCGCGGCCGCCGAGCTGGAGAAACTCGGGCTCACCCAGGCCGAGTACGGGGTCCTCGCCACCCTCCGCCGAATCGGCGCCCCCTACCGCCTCAAGCCGACCGACCTCACGCACGCACTCCTGCTGTCCTCCGGTGGGACCAGCAATGTCATCAAGCGTCTGGTGGCCGCCGGCCATGTCACCCGCGCGGCGGCCGAGGACGATGCGCGCAGCAGCTGGGTGCAGCTCACCCCGAGCGGGGTGGAGACCGCCGAGGCGGCGGTGCGCGCCACCACCGCCGTGCACGCCCGGCTCGTCGACCGGATTCCGGAGCGTACGGCGAAGGCCCTCAGCGAGCAGCTGCGCATCGCGCTGGCCGCCATCGAGGAGGGCGTACTGATCCGGCGCTGACGCGAGGTCAGCGGCCGGTCAGCCGGTCACGCACCTCCTCCGCCCGGTCCAGCAGCCGCGGCAGCCCCGCGTATTCCAGCCGCCCGTCGCGCTTGACGATCCGCCCGGCGACCACCACGGTGTCGACATCGGCGCGGTCCATCGACGAGACGACGGCCGCGGTGGCGTCGTGCACCGGCGCCACTCCGGGGCGGTCGGTCCGCAGCACCAGCAGATCCGCCTGCTTGCCCGGCGTGAGGGAGCCGATCCGGTCCGCCATCCCGAGCGCCTCGGCTCCGCCCAGCGTCGCGAACTCCAGCACCTCCCGGGTGGTGAGCAAGGGCGCGTCGGGGCCCGCGTGGCCCTGGAGCGCGGCGAAGCGGCCGACCTGGAAGGCGGTCCGCATCTGCGTGAACATATCGCTCGGTGCGGCGACTTCGACATCGACGCTGAGGCTCGGACGCAGACCCGCGGCCGCCGCCGCGGCGAACGGCGGCAGACCGTGCCCCATGGTCATCTCGATGGCGGGCGCGACCGACAAGGCCCCACCGCTGTCGCGGATCAGCTCCAGCTCGCCGGCGTCCAACCCGGTGCCGTGGATGAACACCGTTCCGGGGCGCAGGACGCCGAGGCGGCGCAGCCGGGAGACGGGTCTGCCGCCCCGGACGTGCAGCGCGGTCGGCACCTCCAGTTCACGGGCCAGGGCCCAGCTGTTCCGGGTGCTCTCCTCGCCGCCGAACTCGGCGTTCAGCGCCATGGTCACCAGGCCGTCCCCGCCGTGCAGCCGACCGCCGCGAATACGGCGGGCGTCCTGCGCGGTGCCCTGCCCGTAGGCGAAGACGCTGCGCAGCCCGGATTCGGTGAGCGCGTCGAGCAGGGCGTCGGTGTGCTCCTCGGTCGGCTTGTCGACATTGGAGATGTCCTGGACGGTGGTCACCCCCGCGTCCAGGGCACCCAGCGCACTCAGCAGATTGCCCAGGTGGAGGTCGTCGGCGCTGAGCCGGGGCGCCAGGGTGTGCAGCACCGTCGCGAAGTACTGGTCGAGGGTCTGGTCGGCGCCGCTGCCGCGGAGCGCCGCCTGCCACATGTGCCGGTGGGTGTCGACGAAGCCGGGGAGCACCAGGCACCCCCGGGCGTCGATCCGCTCGTCCGCCGCGGCGGGGTCGATGCCCGGGCGTACCTCGATGATCCGGCCGTCCGCCACCAGGATGTCGGCGGACGGCAGTTCACCGGTGGCCGGGTCCATGGTGAGGACCCGGCCACCGGTGACGAGCAGGCGTGCGGGGGTCATGCAGTGCCCCACCCCTGGGGCGGTGCCAGGCGGCCCATCTGGAGGTTCCAGTACTCGGTGTTGCGCCGGCAGCGGCCGTCGGGGGCGAAGGTGAGGAAGTTGGTCTCCAGGAAGGTGACCCAGTGCTCGCCGTCGGGGTTGAGGGCGGGGGCCCGCAGGGTGACCCAGAGTTCGACGGCCGCCCGGTTTCCGGTGACGACCGGGGTGCCGTGACGGCCGGTCATGTCGCTCTGGCCGGCGGTGATGTCGCGCCAGTAGCGGCCGATGGCGTCGCGTCCGCGGAAGGTCTGCGCTTCCACGCCGGGCACCGCCTCGTACACGGCGTCCGGGGTGAACAGCCGGACCGCGGCCTTGTCGTTCTTGGTCCGCCAGCTCTCCAGATAGGCGTCGGTCCAGCTCGACACCTGGGCGGCGGTGAGCCGGTCGGATCGTTCATCGGCCTGGGCGGCCGGCGCCAGGGCCGCCAGGGGCAGCGCGGCGGCGCCGGCGCGGAGCAGGGTGCGGCGGTGGGTACGGGGGTTCACTGGTGTGAGGTGCCCTTTCCGTGCGGACGGGGTGACGCGGCCGGCGACGGCTTCGCGCGGCCGGGCGGAGCCGGTGTCATCCGGCTTCGGCTTCCTGGAGGCGGACGGAGAATTCGATGCCGTCACCCAGCGGCAGCTGCTGGGAGAGATAGCCGTTGCCGGCCGTGCGGACATGGTCGGTGAACTCCGGCGGCAGCATCGGCAGGTTGTCGGAGACGACCAGGCCACCGCCGCGCAGTTGCGGTTCGAGCAGCTTGAGGACGGGAAGGTAGAGCTCCTTCCAGCCGTCCAGCAGCAGCAGATCGACCGGCCCGGGGAGCGTGCCGAGCTGCTCCCGGGCGTCGCCGGTCCTGATCTCGGCGTAGTCGGCGAGCCCGGCGCGCTCCAGGTGGCTGCGGGCCCGGTCGGCCTTGCCCGGGTGCAGCTCCGAGCCGATGATGCGGCCGGCGCCGTTGTCGCGCAGGGCGGCCGCCGCATAGATCGTCGAGGCGCCGAAGGAGGTGCCGAACTCCACGACGAGGGCGGGGCGCAGGCTCCGTACGAGCTGGTAGAGGAAGGTGCCGACCTGCGGGTGTACGGGCAGCGCGGCCTGGGCGCACAGCTCGGCCGCCTCCTGCGCGGTGGGCGGCTGCGGCCAGTCGGCCGCGGTGGCGTAGGCCCGCTTCATGACGTCCGGGTCGTTGCGCTCGGCGCTCCGGGCGATCTCGTCCAGGACGGCGCCCACGCGCGGGTCGGCGAGTCCGGTGGTGGCGGTGGTCATGCCTGGGCCCTCCCGTCCCGCACGGCGGTCAGCAGCGCGGGGTCGAGGTAGCTCTGCGCGTTGTAGATGGTCCGGTCGGTGTCGAGTATCTCGCGCCGGCCGTGCATCACCCGGGTATTGTCGATCAGCGCCACGTCGCCGTCCCGCCAGTCCAGCTCCTCGGTCAGTTCCTCGGTCAGGCGGCGGAATTCGGCGAGCAGTTCCTCGGGGATCTCCGTGCCGTCGGCGAAGGTGATGCGCGGAGCCTCGTAGTTGTACGAGGGCCCGAAGACGCTGTTGGCCCAGGAGAGCCGGCTGCCGAAGAGCGTGGGGTGGACGGCACCGACGCGGTAGGCGTAGTGGATGGAGCCGTCGTCGTTGAGCTGGAGGGTGGTGGACACACTGCCGCCCACCAGTTCCTTCATATCGGCGAAGGTGACGTCGTCGAGCGCTTTACGGCCTTCCGTCTGGTGGCAGACGAAGGCCTTCCACTTCTGCTCCTCCACCCGGCGGCTGTACATGATGTCCCTGACGCCGAAGACCTCGCGGGCGGTGTCACTCGCCGCGTCCCAGACCCGGTAGCCGTCACAGACAGTGGTCTGGGAGCCGCTGGCGGCGGCCTTCTCGCACAGGAACCACGTCAGGTCGGGGCCGAAGGGGCTGTTGCCGTTCTCCAGATGGAGGCCGACGGCGACGGTGCCCGCGTCCACCTTCTGGGCGACCTCACCACCGTGGAAGGAGCGCGCCGGGTCGAGGGTGATCCGGCTGGAGTGCGCCTTCACGAAGGAGGTGAACTCCTCCAGGTCGGTGCGGAAGCCCCGGAACAGCAGAAAGCCGGCGTCGGCGAGCAGCCCGGTGACCCATGCGGGGTCCAGTGCTCCGAGCGACCGGTCCCCGGTGGGCAGGACGAGCCGGCCGGTGGCGGCCCCGTAGGGCTCGACGTCAGCGATGGTGGTCATGCGTCTGCTCCTTGGTGGTCGTACAGCGTTCCGTTGGACAGGGCGGTGCGGATGGCTGCCCGCATGGGCCGTCCGGTGACGGTGAAGAACCGCCGGTAGAGGCGCTCGTCGGCGACGGTGAGGTGTGGCACGGCGATCCGCTCCACCTCGGAGAGGTGCGCTTCGCCGAACTCCCGGACTGCCGTTTCGGCCGCCGCGAGATCGGTGGACTCCTTGACGAGGAAGAGTCCGTGGAGGGCGGCGAGCCCGTCACCGATCACGGCGACGGCGCGGACGAACGGGAGTTGGGCATACTGCGCCTCGACCCACTCGGGGGCCACATTGCGGCCGGCCGCGGTGATGATGACGTTCTTCTTGCGTCCGGTGATGCGGATGAAGCCGTCCTCGTCGATCTCGGCCAGATCGCCGGTACGCAGCCAGCCGTCGGCGTCGAGGACCAGGCTGGAGGGGTCGTCGCGGGTGTAGCCGGCGAACAACGAGGTGCTGCTGACCAGGAGTTCGCCGTCGTCCGCGGTCCGGACGCGGACATGCGGCAGCGGCCGGCCGACGGTGCCCGGCCGGCGTGCGTCCGGGGTGTTCCAGCTGACCACGGAGCTGTTCTCGGACAGGCCGTACCCCTCGTGCACGGGGAGCCCGTGGTCTTCCAGCCGCCGCAGCAGCTCCGGGTGCACGGGTGCCCCGCCACAGCAGATGAGCGGCGCGCCGGGGGTGCCGAACAGGGCCGGTGCGACCGCCTGTCCGCTCGCCAGGGCCTCGTCCGCGGCGGCGGCGAAGGCGTCGACGAGCGCGGGCGTGGCGACCATCGCGGTCGGGCGGGCGGCCGTCACATAGGGCAGGACATCGGCCGGCGCCGCCGCCGCGGTGCCGACCAGGGCCTTGCCGGGCGGCATCAGGACCACCGTCCCGCCGTCGAGCAGGACCATGTAGAGGCCGGTGACCTGCTCGATGAGCAGGCTGAACGGGACGACGGAGAGATAGCGGGAGAAGGCCCCGTCGGGCATCACCGACCGCAGTGAGCCCAGCAGTTCGTTCAGGGCCGCCGCCCGGATGCGTACCCCCTTGGGACGCGAGGTGGTCCCGGAGGTATGGATGATCTTGCACTCCCAGTCCGCTCCCCCGGCGGCGGCCGGCGGCAGCACCAGGGGCGTGGACGGCACGGGCCCGTCCGTGGAGAGCGGCAGCACCGTGCAGTCCGGGCGCAGGACCCGGTCCCTGCCCCACTGGGTCAGCCGCTCCTGCCCAGCGGCGTCCACCACGCACAGATCGGTCCCCTCCAGCAGACCGGCGGCCTGCTCGGCGGAGAAGGCCAGCGGGACCGGCACCTCGGTGGCGCGCGCGGCGATCAGTGCGAGGTCGGCGACCACGTACTCCGGGGTGTTGCCGCAGACCACGCCGATGCGCAGCGGGCGGTCGCCGCGCGGGCCGATCCGCTCGGCGAGCTCCGCGGCCCGGCGCGTCACCTCCTGGTAGCTGAGGGTCCGGGCCGGCGTGCCGTCCTCCCCCAGGACCTCGACCAGCGGCCGCGCCGATTCACCGAAGCGGACCAGACTCTGCTCAATGCCCAGCATGGCCGGCCACCTCCATGGCGCTGATGCTCAGTTGGAGATCGGTGACGGAGTAGCGCCCGGTGGCGTCGGAGAACAGCCGGTCCAGGGCGTTCAGCGGGATGACGCCGACCTGTGGCTCCTGGTCGTAGTACGTGCCCCAGCGCGCCGCCTCGTCGGGAGACAGCCGGCTCGGGTCGGCGGGGCCGAACGGCACGAAGGAGATGCCGGTACGGTCCAGCGTGGTGATGAGGCTCCGGGTGACCGTGCACAGGATGTACTCCATGCCCAGGCACCAGGCGATGATCGGGGTGGCTCTGATCAGTTCGCGGCCGACCGCGGCGCGGCGGGTGGCCAGCGCCCCCACTTCCACCACCCGCCTGCGGTCCACCGAGGCTCCGAGACGGGCCAGTGCGGCGTCCTCGACGCCGGTGTCGAGGTACCGCTCGGAGAACAGCTCCTGGTCGCTGCCGAAGGTGAGCCCCGCGCAGGCCAGTGGCGCGCAGGGCTCCTCCGCCGCGCCGCAGGCCGGCCGGGCGACGATGAACGAGTCGGGCCGGGGCGCCACATCGGCGCCGTATGCCTGGGCGTACACCTCGCGAGCGAGGTCCGCGGCGTCCAGCCATGAGCTGGTCGACCGGTGTGCCAGATCGATCTGCACGGTGCTCCCCCCTTCCCCGGCTGCCGGCTTTACTTGGTGCCGACGACCAGAGACACGGATGAAGGCAGCGCGATGCGCTCGACGGACTTCAGACCCGCGTCGGTGAGCCAGCCGGAGATCTCCGGCTCGCTGTAGGTGCGGTCGCCGGAGCAGGCGTACATGGCCAGCGAGAACGCCGCGTTGTGCTCCTCGAGCTGCTCGCCGCGCACGTCTTCGAGCACCACGATCCGGCCGCCGGGGCGCAGCGCCTTGGCGGCCCGCGCGATCAGGTCCCGGTTCTCCTCGTCGGTGTGGTTGTGCACGATCTCGAAGAGGAAGACCACGTCGTAGCCGGTGCCGAGGTCGCCGCTGAGGAAGCTGCCGCGCTGGAGGGTGATCCGGTCGGACAGCCCGGCCTTCTCGATCGCCGCGCCGGTGTCGGCGAGCGCCTCGGGCAGGTCGAGGATGGTGGCGGAGAGCTCGGGGTGCCGCTCGCACATGGCCATGGAGTGCAGGCCGTGCGAGCCGCCCAGGTCGAGGAGGCGCCGCGCCCCTTCGGGCAGCGGGACGGCCTCGACGATGGGCTGCACGGTCAGCCGCGACTTGACCCGCATGTACGCGGAGAAGTCCCGCCCGGCCTCGGGGTTGTCGGCCCAGCGGTCCCAGAGGGACTGGGCGGGCTTGCCGTCCCGGACGGCCTGCGGCAGTTCCCACATCACGTTGGTGAGTTCGTACGCCCACAGCAGCGCCGGGGTGAAGTCGTACTCGGCGTTCTTGCCCAGCCAGCGTTCGGCGAGCGGGCCGTTGCGGTAGCGCCCGTCCTCCAGGGTCAGCCAGCCGAGGACGGCGGCGACGTCGGCGACCGCGCGGGTGCCGTCCGTGCTCGCGCCGATCGCGGCGGCCAGCTCGTCGAGGGTCTTGGGGCCGTCCTCCTCCAGGGTCCGGAAGATGCCGAGCTTGGCGGCGGAGGTGAGCGCGGCGTAGCGGATGGTGGAGCCGATCACCTCATCGATCGGGTTGCCCGCCAGCTCGGCGTCGGTGGTGGTCTTGAACATGGCTGATCTCCTCGGGATGGCAGGGAACGGCCGCACAGCCTGCGCGGCCGGGATGTGCCGTGCGCGCGACGGCCGCGGGCACGGTGATGTGTGGGACTGCCGAACGGGGACGAACGTCAGCCGGCCGGGACCGGTGGGAGCCGGTACGCCCGGGGGCGGGCCGGCGCCGGCTGCGCCGCGAGGGCGAGCGGGAGGTGTGCCACGCCATGGCGGCCGTGGTATCTCGCTCCGGGTGCCGGGTCCCCGGAGTGGTGTTGCTTCGGGCCGCGGGCGAGGCCCGTCGGCGTCGCGCGGCGCCCCTTCGGCACCGGCCACCCGGACCGCACGGCACCGTAGGGCTTCATCGGGCCCCGGCCGGTGTGCGGCGGAGCGGGAACCGGGTGGTCGGGGGGCCGGACGGGAAGGGTCTCACGGAGCCCGTGCGGCGGGGGCCCGGGACGTGCCGGACGCGGGTGGCGCCGGGCGGAAACCTCTTGGGGCCGGCCCGGGGAGGGCAGCGGGGACCGCCGCTCTCCCCAGCGGCACGCTGCTGATGACCTGTTCGCTCCCCGGGCCGGGCTGCGGGGCTCCGGGGCCGCCGGACGGCGAACTGCCCCGGGCGGGCCGGCGCCCGAAGACCCCGCGGTGGAGGGCTGCGATACGGAAGGGGCGGGCCGGGTCGCCCCAAGGGGCGCCGGGAGTGAGCCCGGCCATGGTGCCCGCGCCCCCACGACGCGGGCCGCCTCGGCCCCGGCCACCGTCGTCCCGATGAGTTCGTGACGGCTGGTCATGCCGCGGTGCACCACCCCGGACTGTGTGTCCGCAGGAGAGACCGCAGACTCCTGACGGCTGTTCATCGGGTCCCCCCCCGGTCGCAGCTGCCTCAGTGCGGCTCACCGGATGTCAGGCGGACACCTCGTCGAACCCGACGGCCGCGCGTCCCGCCTTGTGGATGTGGGCGGTCTCGGCGATCCGGCGGCCGAGTGCCTCGGCGGTGCGCAGGTCGCTGGCGCAAGGGGTGACGTCCGCACCCTCGTCGTTGTTCGACTGGGACATGGCGCCCAGCCAGCTGCCGAGCCGGTTGAGGTCCTCGGGGCTGCCGGAGGAGGTGTTCCAGCCGCCGTACTCGGCGAGACCGACCCAGACCATGCCGTGCTGGGCGGCGAACAACGCGATGTCGATCAGCGCGTTGAGCTTGTCGCCCGCCATGTTGCCGCTGTTGGTGAAGCCGCCGGCGATCTTGTTCTTCCAGCGCATGTTGTCGCCCCAGACCTGGCTGGTGGCCTCGACGAACGCGCGGAAGACGGCGCTGCTGCCGCCCATGTAGGTCGGCGTGCCGAAGATCAGGGCGTCGGACTCCTGGAGCACCTCCCACAGCTCGTCGTTGAGCTCGGCCAGGGAGACCAGGCGTACCTGGGTGTCGGGGACCTTCTCCGCGCCGGCCGCGACGGCCGCCGCCTGCTTTGCGGTGTGGCCGTATCCACTGTGATACGCCACCGCAACCTTGATCTGCATACTTCTCCCCCACCCGGGAACGGAACGATGTTTTAGCTTTCACTAAAGCTGTCCAGAAAGCTTTAGGTGCTGGTTACGCTATCCATGCCCGCACTTCCAAGGCAAGCGCCTCCGGCCAACACCCTGAAAAGAACAGGTAAACCCGCAGGTAGGGACAGCTCGCCCAATCACATCCGTACCTCCCGAAACCTGCGCACCACGCCGGACACCCCATCAGCAACCCATCGGCGCACCTCCCGACACCGACCGCGAGGCGACGGGCGAAATCGGGCGCCACGGCACACTTGCCTATCAGACGCACAGGGCCGATCCCAGAGCGCTGACTCGCCGTCAAATCTGTTTTCAGCCAGGGAACTTCACGAGAGGACGAGGCGAAGAGGGCACCCTTCGTCAGACCCCGACGACGCCGTGACGCACGTCACATGAGGGGGTGTCATACGTCGAGGGGGTGCCATCCGTGTGCAGGGTGACGGGCCCGCAAGGGGCTCTGAACTACGGGGAAGGACAACCCATGCGTAACAGGCGAATTCTCAGCACCGCGGTCGCCGCTGCTGCCCTCACGGTCGTCGGACTGGGCGGGGCCGCCCAGGCTCACGCCGCCACCGGGGCCAAGGCCGTAGCACCGGCCGCCTCCTCCGCACAGCACCAGCTCAAGCCGATGGACGGCCCGCCCGGAACCGTGTGGACCGGCAAGAAGTTCTGGACCCTCAGCGGCTGCCAGGCGGCCGGCACCGACCTGGTCAGCAGCGGCAAGTGGGCCGACCCCTTCTGCGACGGCACGGGCCTCCAGTACGACCTGTGGGCCCGGCCGCTGTAAACCCCGTACGGCTTCCGGCAGTTCACCGGTAGTCGCTCGCGGCAACCCCGAGTAGGCGGCCCGTCCCCGCGCACATCCGCGGTCACGCGGGGACGGCCGCCCCCTCGGTCATGAAGAGCAGGACGGCGGCGGCGTCCGCATCCGGCGCCGCCCCGCTGTCTCGGCGGGCTCCCTGATCAGGCTCCCCGGGGACCGGCGGCAACGGCGGGAACGTGGGCGAGCGCCGCGCTCGAAATGCGGTACCGGCCGTTCGGCACCTCGGCCGTGGTGACATGGACGGTGAGCGGGCCCGCCCATTCGTAGCCGCGGTCGACGGCGTGCCCGGCGAGGACATCGGTCAGTTGCCGGCCCACCTCTCCACCGCGGGCGGCCAGTTCGTCGTGTACGTGCTGCGCGAGTTCGACGGTGTAATCATTGGGTACCAGGACTCGGCTCTGGCTGCACACGATCGCGTGGTCGTCGCATTCCTGCCGGAGGGCATCGAGCAACTGGACCGGGTCGGTGCGGAAGATCTTGGCCACCAGTGCGCTCTCGCAGTCCTCCACCACGCGCTCCCAACGCCTCAATATTCCCATGCGATTCACCTGCCCCGGAGCCCGGCGCCACATGCAGGCACGATGCGGGTTCGCGAGCACCGCGGCCGCGGCACCGTACGGGTCCGGCCGACCCAAAACCCCTGGCCTCCGCCGTACGGGACCGTCACAATGAGCGCGTGCCGATCATGACCTTCCGGGAGACCGAGACCCCGACCGCGCTTCAGACACAGGTGTCGGAGCTCCGGGACGAGGCGTGGCCGCCCGACTCCGCGTCGGCGCCCGGCACGTTCGCCCATGACCCGGCCCTGCGGCCGGTGTCGATGCTGCTCGTCGACGGTGCCACGGTGCTCGCCGCGCTGGACATCCTCTCCAAAGAGATCGTCCACGCCGGACAGCGGTACCGGGCCGCCGGGCTGAGCACGGTCGTGACCCGTGGCACCGCCCGCGGAAAGGGCCACGGCCGCCGTCTGGTGGTAGCCGCTCATGACGCGATGGCCGCCATGGACCTGGATATCGGCCTGTTCACCTGTGACCGGCCGCTGCAGCCGTTCTACGAGAGCGCGGGCTGGCAGTGGCTGCCCGGCGCGGTGCTCATCGGCGGTACGCCCCAGGCCCCGTTCCCCAGCGACCGGCCCGGCTTCGACAAGGTCACCATGGCCGACTTCTTCTCGCCGCTGGGCCGGGACCACCGTTCCTCGTTCCCGCACTCCCGGATCGAGTTGTACCCGGGCGAGATCGACAGGCTCTGGTGACGACGGCTGCCCCGGGGCGGCCGATGGCGTGCAAAACGGCTGGAACAAGGCCAAGTGCCGCATCAGCGGAGCGAAGGGGCGATGATGGGGGCAGCGGATGTGCGCGTCGGCCCGGCCCGGTGACGATCCGACCGTCCGGCCGGCCCCTGCGGAGGATCGATGATCAGTTACGGGGAGTCCCGCGAGGTGACCGATGGAGCTGCGGACGCCCGCCCGCGGCCTCCCCGTACTACCCCGCGGCCCGGCTGCCCCTTCTGCCTCATCGTGTGCGGCCGGGCGCCGGCCACGGTACTGCGCGCTTGGCCGGACGCCCTCGCCATCCGGCCCCGCCATGGCGGTGTCACCGCCGGGCATGTGCTGGTCATCCCCCGGGTGCATGTCGCCGATGTCGCCGAGGACCCGGTGGTGTCCGCGGCCACCATGCTGCGGGCCGCCGAACTCGCGGCGGAGGCCGGGGACTGCAATGTGATCACCTCACGCGGCCCCGCGGCCACCCAGACCGTCCGCCATCTCCATCTCCACCTCGTCCCGCGTGCCGAGGGCGACGGTCTGCTGCTGCCGTGGACCGCCGCCCGGTCCGCGGAGAGGTGAACCGCACCGCCCTGGGCGGACCGCCCGCGGCGGTCAGGCGAGGAAGAGGACCGTCATCGTGTCGATGGCGACCAGCACGCCGTAGGAGAGCAGCATCGTCCGGGACAGCGCCACCGCCCGCCAGGGCACCGGGCCGCCGTGCTGCTCGGCGTCCATGCTGAACGGCGGCACCGACGGGCTCACCCGCCCGGCGACGTTCTCGTAGAGGCTGCGGAACCTCCGTTCCTGGCGGAGGTAGTAGCTGTCGAGCAGCCAGAATCCCGTCGCCAGTCCCACGGCGACCGCGGCCGTTTTCCAGCTCGGCCCGCGGGTGGCGACCGCGATGAAGGCGCCGCTGACGGTCATGGCCCAACTCTTGACGAGGAACGAGGTGTTGGCGTGCCGGGCGATCACCGCCTGGAGGAACTCCAGATGCTTCACCTCCTCCGGGCCGAGGGCCGGCTGGGCGGTCATGATGCCGAGCCTTCGTCCCCGGACTGCCGGTTGTCCGGGCCGGCGTCGCGGGGCTCGGCCATGGGATCACCGGCAGCCTGCTCTTCCCCCGGCGGCTGATCGCGATCGGGTGCCTGGCCGGGGGCGGCGGGCTCCTCAGGTGCCCGAACCCCCTCCTCCGGCGCCCGGCCCTCCGGCGCCCGGTCCTCCTCGGGCCGGTCCTCCTCGGATGCCCGGACGTCCTCCGCTGCCGCCGGGGCCCCCTCGGGTGCCTGATCCTCTTCGTCCTCGTCGGAGCGCGTCGACCCTGCGTGCTCCCCCGGCTGCTGCGGCGAGGCACGGAACTGTGCGTTCAGATCACCGGCGATGCCGTTGAGGCGGTCTTCGAGCTGATCGGGGCCGTAGCGTACGAGGACCGTGTAGACGTGATCGAGGAGTTCGAGGCGGGCCCGGGGCGGTGTGGGGTGGGCGGGTGCCCGGTCTCCGGTGGGCAGGCGGGCGCCGTTGCGTGCGGCGGCGGGGTAGGGCCAGGCGGGTGCGGTCAGCGGCAGGTCGTAGCTGCCGGCCACGCCGGTGCGGGCGCGCTCCTCGACGATGCGGATGCAGGCCTCGTCGAGCGTACGGTGCGCCTCGCTCGCCGCCGCCTCGACCGTGGACCGCAGCCGCCACCAGGTCTCGGTGTGCGCCACCAGACTCCGCCGCGCCGCGCCCAGCAGCCTTCTGCCCTGCTGCTCCGCGTCGGTGACGTCCCGCCGGGCCTCCCGGTCACTGTCGGCGCAGGGGTTGTGGGCGAGCACCTTGACCACGATCGCGGCGGTGCTGAGCACCAGGGTGAGGATGACGACGGCGCTCTGGTCCGGTGCCAGATCCACATGCTCACGCACCGCACCGGCCGCGCGCATCCGCGCCCATATACCGACCATGGTGAGGATGGCCAGGGTGAAGAGCACCGGTCCGGCCGCGTTGGGCCAGGGCAGTTCGCCGGCCTTGCGCCGTTCCGTACGCGGGCTCCTGGGCCAGAGTGCTTCGCGCAGCGCCGCGACCGGACCGCGGCGCGTCCGCTCCAGCGTGCGGGCGGTACGGGTACGCCGCCGGAAGACGGACTCGGCCAGGAGACTGCCCGCGGCGAGCAGACAGACGGCGACGCCGAAGCCGGGCAAGTAGGCGAGGTAGTAGCCGACTTCGGTCTCGCCCAGTCCGAAGAACCGCTGCATCAGGGTGCCGATGAACATCGTGTCGAAGGCCACGCAGGCGACCAGGGTGGGCCACAGCAGCCGCCGCCAGAGCACCGGCCGGCGGCGCAGGCTCTCCGGTCCGTCCTCGGCATGGCGGGCGCGCAGTTCGCCGACGCGCTCCTGGGCCTGCTGGGACGACCGGGCGACGACGAACCGCTCGGCCGCTTCGAGGGTCGTCCTGGCTTGCTGGAAGGTGTCGGCGACCGCGGTGGCCGCGGTGCCGAGTCCCGGCTGCGCCGCGGTCAGCGCGGTGTTGGCGTCGGTGAAGGCCCGCATGAGGGCGGCCTGTTCCCGGCTGTCGGTCTGGTCCACGGGCCGGGCGGACGGCCGCTTCCTGAGGTCCGGTCCGAGGAAGGCGGGGTCGCTTCCGGGGCAGTCGACCGCCGACTGATAGCGGGCGGCAGGCCCCGCCCGGTTCTTTCCGTTGGTGGTGTTCATCGCTGCCCGCCGCCCTCACTTCCTGGTGATTTCGATGTCGACGCGCCGGTCGCACTGAAGCTTGTCCTCGGCGGTCATCCGGCCGCCCGCGGTGTGGTCCGGTTTGGCGCAGCCCGTGGGCAGGCCGCGTCCGTGTGCGGTCACCCGCTTCACCCCGAGTCCGGTCAGCACGTCCTTCACCGCGTCCGCGCGTGCCTGCGACAGCCGGTGGTTGTTGTCCGGCCGGCCGCGCGGGTCGACATAGCCGGAGACGACGACCCTGCTGCCGGGGGTGGTACGGGCGCTGACCGCGACATCGTTGAGCAGCGGCAGGGCCTGCGGGCGGACGGTGGACGAGTTGGTGTCGAAGAGCGCCGCGCCCGGGAGTGCGTAGGTCTGCGGGCGGTCCTGCGCGTAGTGGACGGCCGGGTCCTGGGGTGACTTCTTCCCCGGCCGGCGCCCCTCGGCCGTGCCGATGGCGGTCGGGGCGAGGGTGCAGGAGGTGCCGTGCGCGGCCTTGCGGCCGGCGCCGCACAGTGCGCGCCACAGGTTGCTCAGCCAGGTCCGCTGGGCCGCGGTGGGCGCGGGTTGGCCGGTGGCCGGCTGGCCCAGCCCGGCGAGGGTGAGATGCACTCCGGTCAGGGCGGGTGTCTCGTCCCGGGCGGCGCAGACCCGGGTGATGGCCTTGATCTCGCTGCTGTCCCGGAACGCCGCCGCGCGCAGATCGGCGCAGCCCGTGGTGGACAGCCCGTCGGTCAGGACGAGCAGGCCGCGGCTGCCGGACGCGCCGTCCAGCGAGGACGCTCCGGCCGTGAGGGCCGCGAGGACGTTGCTGCCACCGCTGCGGGGCTCGGCGCGCTCGGCCTTGCCGACCAGCCCGGTCAGGCAGCTGACCGCTTGTTGTTTCCGCGTCTTCTGGTTGATCTCGTTGTGGTTGTCCTTGACCCAGTCGGCCGAGCGGTCCTTGGCGATCCAGCTGATCTGTGCCGAGTCGCCGCTGAAGCTGCCGACCGAGACGGTGTCCTTGCGCTCGACCACCGAGGTGAGCAGGGCGCCGATGCTGTGCGCGTAGTCGCGCCCGGCGCCCGGACCGCGTACGGAGGAGGAGGCGTCGACGAGGACGACCGTACGGCCGGCGGAGTCGGCGGGCTGCTTCATCCAGGCGCAGGGGTCCAGGCGGGGCTCCTCGCCGCAGGCGCCGAGGAGGCCGGCCATCAGCGCCGCTCCCAGGGCGCCGGCGATCGTGGCCGTGCCCCGACGGCGTCCGGGTGCCCGGACCGCGCCGCTGACTGTGGTGTTCACGGCGCCAGCTCCCCGACCTCGCCCACGGTGTCCACCCAGGAGAAGGGGTTGAGCCCCATCTGTCGGCAGAATTCGCTCAGGGCCTTGTCGTAGGCGTTGGCGTACTCGAACAGGCCCACCTGCTCGTGGTGCTTGGTCGCCGCCGTGAGGACGTCGGCGAGCGCCTCGGCGCCGTTGCGGCGGGTGTTCTTGAGCGCCTGCATGACCTTGAAGAAGTCCTCGTCGGCGAGGGCCGCGGCGAAGGGCACCAGGAGCCGCCGCTCGGCCGCGCCGAGGGTGCCGAGGAGCTCCAGTTCGCTCATCACCTGGAGCCAGCGCTCGGTCAGCACCTGCACCTGGTCCGCCTTGAGCTTGCCGAGGCGGTGCTCCTTCGCCATCCGTACTTCGGCGAGGTGGAAGGGCAGCACATGTTCGCGCAGCGCCGGGTCCATCCGCATCCGCACCGAGGGGCGGCAGCGGATGAGGCCCTTCTCGTCGTGGTAGCACCAGCCGCCGCGCAGTTCCTTGTTGACGGCCTTCTCCGCGGCCACCGGATCGCCGGGGTCGCAGACGCGGGCGACGGACCAGGCGCGTCGCAGCAGCTTGCCGCGGGCCGCCTCCTCGTGGAGCGCCGCGCGCTCCCGCAGGACGTCGAGCGTCATCTCCTGGCTGCTCCAGCGGAAGTGCGGGACGAGTTCAAAGGCGAACACGTCGCCGTCGGCCGCCACCGACAGCGTCTCCTCGACCGGCGGCAGCTCCACGGCCACCTCGCCCCGGGCCGCCTGCCCGAGCGCCGGGGTGTCCGGGCTCTCCGGGTCGTCGGCGGACTCCGGGGCGCCGACGGGCCCGGTCTCGTCCTTGCGCGTCACCCGGCGCCACCAGTTGCGCAGCCTGGTGCGGAGTCCTTTGCGCTCTGTCATGGTCTGTCTCCTCTTCGTACGGGGTGTCGTCGCTGCGTACGGGGGTGTCGTCAGGACGCGGAGCGGGAAGCGGTCCCGGCCTCCGGGGGCTGGTCTCGGAGCTGGCGGATGGTGCGCGAGTCCGGGTGCCGGCCGGCCCACATGCCGAGGTAGAACGCGGCACGGAGGGAGAGCGGCCGGGCCCAGATGCGCGGGACGAGGACCTCCAGGAACGCGGCCAGCTCTTTGTCCGCGTCCCCTGCCAGCAGCCAGCGCCGCAGCAGGTCCCAGGCGCGCGTCGAGCTGTCCTGTCCCATCAGGGCGTGCCGCCACAGACGGACCAGGGCATCGGCCCGGTCCGGGTCGGTCATCGCGGCATCGGCCAGGACGGGGCGGTCGCGCCGGTCCGGTCCCGCGCCGTAGCGGCTGAGGATCAGCAGGGTGCGGATCGCGTGCTTGGCCAGATGGTCGTTGTCCGAGGCGAGCCAGCGGTCCAGGGCGTCGGCGGTCTGGCCCGGTGCGCCGGCGAGGTAGAGCCAGGACATCGAGAAGGCCACCGAGCTGCTGAACGCCAGCTCCGGCCGGGTGCCCAGTTCGCGCAGCGCCCAGAGGGTGTCCGGGACGTCCTGGGCGCCGACCAGGGTTCCGTAGGCCCGTGCCGCGCTGTCCTGGTACTCCCACCGGGGGCTGCTCAGCCAGCTGCGGATCTGGGCCCGCACCCGGCCCACCATCCGGGGGTCGTGGGCGGCCATCTCCAGGGCGAGCGCGGCGGACTGCCGGTAGGCCGTGGACTTCCGGGCCCAGTGCCGTATCAAGTCCCGGTAGACGCTGTCGAAGTCATGGCTGAGCAGAATCCCGGCGATGTGCGCCGCCCGTACCCGTATCCGCTCCAGCGGCCCGGCGACCAGCGCGGTCAGCCATTCGCGCATGGGGTCGCGCAGACTGTCGTAGTCGTGCCAGACGACCTCGATGACGGCGTGCATCAGCTCTTCGTCCACCAGCCGGGCGCACCGGGGGTTGTCGTCGGTGCGCCCGCCGGACATCGCGTCCCCGGAGGCGCGCATCTCCTGCGGTATCAGCTGGTCCAGTTCCCGCTCGAAGACATGGTTGGTGGGGGCCGGTTCACGGGTCTCGTAGCGCGGCAGCACGGTCGCGCTCAGGACCTCGCCGGCCTCGAAGACATCGGAGAGCGGGAGGCCGTGGAAGAACGCGTAGGCGATCCGGAACGCCTGGCGGTGCGGGTCCAGCACCGGCCCGTGCGAGGTCTCGGCGGGGACCTGGAGCAGCTGTTTCGCGAGTCGGCGCAGCCGGTCGCGCCACTGGCCGATGACATCGCTGAGGCTGGTGTCCTCGGAGTGGATGCTCTGTGCCAGGACCTCGGCGAACTCCACCACGCTGCGTACGGACGGAGCCCCGTCGAGGGTGCGCTGCACCTGCTGGGACTCCAGCATCCGGGCGGTGAACGCCGTGGTGTGTTCGGCGGTGCAGTCCGGCTCGGGGCACACACCGGGGTGCCCGGCGAGCAGGCGGCGCAGATGTACGGCGAGGACCTGGCCGGGGGCCGGGCGCCGGTGCTCGAAGGCGTGCGGCCGCAGCCGGTCGGGGTCCACCCGGCCCAGCTCACCGAGGATGACGAGGAAGGCGCGGTGTTTGCGGGCGAGATGGCCGAGGGTCTCCAGTGTCGACAGCTTCAGCGGCTGGTCGTCCAGGTCCACCACGAAGCCGCCGGGGGTGAGCAGGTCGTCGGCGCGTTGGCACAGCGCCTGGAGGATGCCCGGGGCCTCACTGTGCAGGATCTTGATGCGGTCGTCGGGGCAGCAGCCGGCGAGCAGGGTCAGTGCCGTGGACTGCCGGCCGCTGCCCGGCTGCCCGGCGAGCACCAGGACGTGCTGTGCGGCGAGCCGGGCGGCCATCTGGGGCTGCTGCTCGACGTCCTGGTGGGAGTCCAGGTGCTGGGCGACCGTCAGCGAGGTGACGCTCAGTACCTGGATCTCGATGCCGTTGTCGCCGCCGATGGTCAGCTGCTCGGCGTAGAAGGCGGAGCCGCTGCCGTTGGCGACCGCGCTGCGCTTGAGCTTGTTCAGGGCGTTCTGCTGGCGGGCCTGCTGGTAGCGGGTGAAGTCGCCGCCGTCGCCGGCTTCCCGGCGGGCAGCGGACCGGGCGGTGTCCTGGGCCGATGGCCGGCCGTCGCTGTTCCGGGGTGCGGCGAGGTCGTCCGGGGCGCTCGCACCGGTGGACTCGGCGCCGTCCGACGGTCCGCCCGGGCTCGGCTCCACGCCTTCGGGCGGCGCCGGTTCCTCCGCGGCGGCAGCGGGCTCCTCGACGGGCGCGTCCGCCGCCGCGCTCTCCGGCCCGGCCGGTTCGGTCTCGCTCACTGTCGGCCTCCGCTCTGTGCGTTGCGGTCCTCGTTCACGATGGCGTTGCCGTTCCCGTTGTTGACCACGGCGCAGCCGGTGTAGGTGGAGTGCGAGCCGGCCTGCGCGGCGCCGCTCGCGGGAGGTACCGGCTGCGGGTCCGGCTGCGGCTCGGGCCTGCGCACCGGTACGTGGCTGCGCAGCACCTCCGTGATGACGGGGAGATCAAGATGCGCGTACGGCACCCGCAGCTGCATGAACTGACGTTCCGTCAGCTCGGCGATATCGGCGGGCAGTTGCTCCTTCGTCGGGAGCTGGGCCGAGTCGATCAGCACGGGGATGACAGTCTTGCGCCAGGTGAGGGCGCGCTGGATCTCGTCGTGGACGTAGTCGCCCGGTACGTCGATCCGGCGCCGGCCGTCGGTGTCGCACAGCGAGAGCCAGTTCGGGCCGATCAGCACGAGGAGAACCCCACAGCTTTCGAGGTGGTGCCACAGAACGGGCGGAAAGTGCACGCCAGGCTGCGCGGTGCGGCGGTCCCGGAAGACGTTCTCCGGCCCGAATACCTTTTTCAATTGCTCATCGAGCAGGACAGCCGCTTGGCCGCCGTCGTTGGTCCGGTAGTTGATGAATACTCCGGCCATGATTGTTCTGCCTTTCCTTATGCGGACAGCGGTGGATTGCGGCAGCCGGGTGCTGTGTTGGTTACTCGGGCTGTCGCGGGCACAGGGGGATGAAGCCGAGATTCACAGGGGTTTCAGGCGTGGTCAACGCGTTGCCCCCGGCCTTTTGGCCGGGCAACGGAACACCGCGGATGCGGCGGGAGTGCGGTTCTTCGGGCGGCCTTCTGCGTGGTGCGGGCCGATGGGTGAGAAGTCAGGCCGGAGTTCCCGGACCGGTCCGGTGGGTGTGCAGTCCGATCGCGAGGTGCGGAAGGGTCCGACGGACGGTGGGATTCTTTGGCCAACGATTCAGTGCGCGGCTCAGCCGCAGAAGGTCGGCGCGGATGGTGGCCGAGTCGATCAGGGCGACATGAGAGGCGACCAATTCCGCGATCGCACAGGCCTGCTCGATTTCCCCGACGTTCGCCAGTGCAAGCGCCAGCCGGGCGCCATATCGGGCTCTGGCACGGCGGGATTCCGGCGGAATGGCCTCCAGACCGTCGCCGAGCAAAGTAACGGCCTCCGCCGGGGAACCGAGGTCGTGCATGCACCAGCCGGCGACGAAGGCCGTCAGATCCGGCAGATGGATGCTGCCGAGGACCGGGTCCGTGCCGTCCGGCGGCACCGCACCGGCCGTCAGCTCCGCGCCGCGGTCGAGCGCCCGTCGGCAGGCGTCACGGTCCCCCACCAGCGCATGCCCCTGCGCCTCGCGCTGCGCCGCGAGTCCGCGGATGCGTACGCTGCGGGCCTGCTGCGCCGCCCGTCGCGCCAGCTGGACGGTGGCCACCGAATCGCCGGAGTACAGGGCCAGTTCCGCGCGCCGGATCAGGGCGTAGGCGGCCAGTTCGTCGTCACCGCCGTCCGCGGCCAGCTGGACCGCCTGTTCGGTCCACCACAGCGAGGCCGCGTCGCTGCCTGCCTCCTGCGCCATCCAGCCGGTGTACTCGGCGAACCGGGAGGCGAGCCGGAGCACCACATCGCGGTGCGCGGGCTGCGCCTGGTGCGCCATGCCCCGCAGCGCGCTGGTGGCCGCGATACAGAGCTGGGCGACCACCGACGGCCCGAAGAGCTGTCCCAGCCGGCGGAACTCGTCGAAGACATTGCGGAAGTACGGCAATGCCGAATTCGTCTCCCCGCTTTCGAGGAGAGGCGGTGCGAGAGACCAACTCACAAGGGTGGCGGGCATGGACCCGCCGCCGGACGACGCGGGATCAAATGCCACGAAGTCGCTCTCACCGCCGGCCCGCATACGTAATGTCCAGGGCGTACCGATCTCCGCCTCGGTCATCGGCGTCGCGGGGGTACTGCGCTCGGGTGCGGAAATCAGGCTGCTGAGTTGTCCGCCGGCGTGGAGAGCGCTGTCACATAACTGCGCAAGATCGTGACTGGGCGCCTTCACACCGCGCTCGATCTTGCTCAAGTGGCCTTTGGAAAAACAGATCAGGCTCGCCAGTCCTCCCAGCGACAGCCCCGCTTCAATCCTTCGCCGGCGTAACTCCGCCCCGAACCGCACAGGAATCCGCTGCACCCCGCTCGCCCCCCTCGTCGTTCGCGACCGGTGAGGGGAGTGTGCCACGCCTCACACCAACTCTCACATCCCCTTCACGAATTGCTTGCTATCGGTTTCATCACGCTCCGCTTCTGGCGAGGTAAATCGCCTTCCCCGCAGGAAGGACCCCTTGCGCAACGGTCACATCAAGGCTGCGGCCCGTTCCGCAACGCCGAATTCCCGCCCGGCGAGCCGCCCGCCGCACTCCGGGCCGGGACGAACGGACCAGTCGGCGTCGGGCTGCGTCCCGCCCACCGGACCGCGCACCGCGCGGGCCGGTGCGCGTCCTAGCTGATGAGGTCCTGCGTGCGCAGATAACCGGCGGGCCGCTCGTGTTCGCCGAACCAGCGGTGTGCGGCGCGGGAGCGGGCCGCTTCGATCAGCGCGCCACCGTAGTGACGGATGACGAAGACCGGCAGGCCGATGCGGTAGCGCCGGTCGGATACGCCCGCCACGCCGGACTGCTCCTCGATGAACAGCGGAGCCAGCGCCGGATCCTGCGGTTTCCGCACACCCCCGGCGGGGCACAGCTCAAGGCTCACCAGCCGGTGCCCCGAGCCGTCCGGTCCCTGAGGGCACCAGAACAGGCCCACGGCATCCAGGGAGTCCCACGGAATGACCACATACGCCTTCTTGTTGCGCCACCACCACACACCGGTCGTGTCGAACGCCAGGCAGGCATCACGGTCGCCCCACACGGCCCACGCCATGAACACCGCGGCCGTGCCGAAGACCAGGAACCAGATCACCGCGAACACCCAGGTGCCGACGCCGTATCCGTAGACCACGCAGGAGACCGGCAGTGACAGTCCGAGGGCGAGAGCGGCGACCGCACCGGGCATGGTCCGGCGCATCCGCTGCCTGCCGAAGCGGAACATGATGGCGTCAGGGGCTGGGGTACGTCCGGAGAGCATGCAGGCAGCTTACGAAGCGTCGGTGCCCCACGGGACAGCGGCCCCGAGTGCCCTGACCGGGCCGGGAGTCCGGGGCCGCGACCGCCGTCGAAAACTCGTTTGTACGGCCGCCGACGAGCCGTCTAGTCTCACGGCTCATCGACGTGTAGCTCAGCAGTAGAGCACCGGGCTTGAGACCCGGAGGGCGCGGGGGCGGAACCCGCCACGTCGGCTATGAACGACGACGCTGAGCAGCAGCCCCTCACCCGCGTCCCGTCCTATGCACGGGACCAGTTGGCGAAGGCCTTCGTCACGGCGCTGACCCACGAGGACACCGAGACCCGCCATCGTGCGGAGGAGCGCGCCCGCCGCTGGCGCGCAGTCTTGGACGGCGTGGCCGATGGCTCGTTGACGGTGGGTTCGCGCACCCCGGTAGCCGGCCTTCCGGCCTGGGTGACCCCCGAGGTCGTCCGGGGTGGCTTCGCGACCGGTGAGGCGAGCGCCGGCGGGCCGCTCCAGCCGTACGAGAAGGAGGCGGCGCGCCGGGCCGGCGTCAAGGCCGACCGCCGGGCGCTCTTCGCGCACGCGCTGACCGAGGCCGGGCTGGCCGACCTGTGCGCGCTGCTGGACACCGGGCGCTATGAGGTGTCGGTGCCCGAGGAGGCCGCGCTGCTCACCGTCGCCTGGCTGGTGCGCTCCGGGCAACTGGCCGAGGCGGTGGAGCTCGTCGAGGCGCTGGGGCCGTTCGCCCACCGGCTGCGGTTCACCCCCCGGCCGTCGGTCGCGTCCGCGCCGGACGCCTCCGCGGTGCACCGCCGCACGGTCGCCGATGCCGCCCGCACCCTGGCGCGGCGGCGGCCCCACGCGGCGGTCGAGACCCAGCGGGAAGCGCTCACGGTCTGGCAGCCGTTCGCCGATGACCTGCTGGTCCACTGGCTGGAGACGGCCGAGGGCGAGCGGGTCCTCGCGCGCACGCCGGATGAGGGCTGGTACGAGCGCGGGGCCGCCCTCCTGCGCCGATACCGACAGTTGGCAAGGGCCCACACACGCTGCGCGAAGCATCGCGACCCCAAGGAGAACCTGGGCATCCTGCGCGGCGCACTGGAGAAGACCGTCGCCGGGCGTCCGCTCGATGCCCGCCGGCTCGGTCTGCTGCGGCACGCCGTCGCGTCCATGGTGCGGCGTCGCGGGCTGCCCGGCTCCGACCGGCATCTGACCCTGCGCGCCCGGCAGGCGGCGCAGGGGGCGCTCCCCTCGCACCACGCCCTGGCGCAGCTGGTGCTGCGCCGGCTCGGCGATCTCCCCCAGGACGTGGGCGCGGCCGATGTCGAGGCGCTGGTCGCCCCGGTGACCGAGCCGGAGCACCGGGAGACCGGGCTGCCGGCCGGAGCCCCGGTTCCGGCGACGCTCCGCGGGGTCGTCGAGGCGACGCTGAGCGCTCCGCTCGGCACGCTCGTGGCGCGGGGCGTGGTGCCCTCGGCCGAGGTCCTGGCCGAGCTGGTGCCGCAGCTGGTCGCCGCCACTACTGCGCAGGCATATCCCGATGAGGCGCTGCGCACCCTGATGGCCGCGAACTACCGGGCGTTCCGTAACCGCCGTTCGCTGCTGCTGCTCCATCTGGAGCGGCAGGTGCGGATCGAGGAGCTGCCCTGGGTACGGGCGGTCTCCGGGCAGCGGGGCGACGAGGCGGCGCAGGAGGGTGCGCATACCGCGCTGCGAAAGCTGGGCGAGCTGGCCGTGCAGGGGTTCCCCGGCACGCTTCTCCCCAACCCCCTGGTCCGCGAACTCGGCGTGCTGGCCCGTCAGGCCGACCTCGGTGCTCCGATCGTCGAGGAGCTGGCGGCGGACATCTTCATGGGCACCTTCGCCCCGAAGTTCCTCACGGCCGCGCGGATCGCGGGCGACCTGCTGCGCGGCACACTGTACGAGCGCTATTACGGGATCGACTACGCGGCGCTGCGCAACCTGGCGATCGCCGAGACGGCTGAGGCACTGACCCGCACCTACCGGCCGCGTACCTCCCCGCAGTTCGCGCGGCTGTGCGCCGCGCGGGCCGGGTCGTCCGGGCGGGGCTCGGTGGCGGCGAACGGCAAGGTGATCGAGCAGGCGCAGATCCTCACCACGCACAATCTGGCGACCCTGGTGCGCCAGGTGGGCATCGCCCCGGAGCCCGGCTGGGCGGATCTGGCCCAGCGCTGCTTCCGTACGGTCTGCCGGCTGACGGCCCGGGTGCACCACCACCCGCGGCCCTTGGCGACGATCAAGGACGCGGCGTACGCCTGGCGCCAGCTGATCTTCTTTCTTGCCCTGTGCACGCCCGCTGAGCAGACCCGGCTGCTCGCCTGGCTGGACGAGGAGACGGCCCGTCACCCGGCACATGTCGCCGCCCGGCTCGCCCCCGCCCTGGCAGGGCTGCGCCTGGTGGCGGACGGCGGAAGCTTCACCGCGGACGGGACGGCGCTCGGCGGCCGGGCCCGCCGTTTCCTCGGCTGGAGCACCGGAGAGCACTGGCTGCGCCGGCTTCCGACGACGAAGGGTCGGGCGACGGGCTGAGAGGCGGCTTGTCGGGTCGGAGACACCGGACCTCCCGCAGGCACGTCGGCCGGCCCCGCCCACTGCCCGAACTGAGGGAAATCCTCCAAAACGGCCCCCTCATTACTGTGACCGTCCAACTGATCATGAAATGGTGCGTGGTCGCAGACTTGCAGGGTGCGGTGCGTGCTCCGGTGCGGGCCGCCGCCTCCGCGACGACCCGAAGGACGTGCCTCATGAGCGAACGAGTCATCACCCCGCGCAGCCGCGGTTTCCTCTTCCTCGACTCCCATCCGGCCGGCTGCGCACGCCTGGTGCAGGAGATGTGGCAGGCCGTCCCCGCGCCCAGCGAGGTTCCGGACAACGCACCGGTGGCGCTCATCGTCGGCTCCTCGGCGGGCTACGGGCTGGCCGCGACGATCGCCGGCCTCGCCCGGGTGGGCATCCGCGGCATCAGCGTCTGTTTCGAGAAGGGCCCCACCGAACGGCGTACCGCCACGGCCGGCTGGTACCGCACCGCCGCCACCGCCGAACTCGCCCGCCAACACGGCCACGAGATGGTCTTCCTCAACGGCGACGCCTTCTCCGACGCCATGAAGGACCAGGTCGCGGAGCTGCTCCGGGAGCGTTTCGGCCGCCTGGACCATCTGATCTACTCGGTCGCCGCACCGCGCCGCACCGACCCGGACACCGGTGCCACCTACGCCTCCGCCCTCAAGCCCATCGGCGAGGCGTACCGCACCAAGACCCTCGCCTTCGACAGCGACGGGACGCCGGAGGTCAAGGAGGTGGAGACGGCGCCGGCCACGGAGGACGACATCGAGCAGACCGTCGCCGTGATGGGCGGCGCGGACTGGGAGCGGTGGATCGACCACCTCGCCGAGCGTGAGCTGCTCGCCGACGGATTCAGCACCGCCGCCCTGTCCTACATCGGCTCGCCGCTGACGGACGGGATCTACCGGCAGGGCACCATCGGCGCCGCGAAGTGCCACCTCGAAGCGACCGCCCGTACGCTCAACGAGCGCCTGGAGAAGCTGGTCGGCGGCCGCGCGGTGACCTCCGTGAACGGGGCCGCGGTCACCCAGTCCTCCACCGCCATCCCCGGGATCGCGCTCTACGTGGGCCTGCTGCGCGGTGTACTCGGCGATGCGATGGTGCCGCCGATCGCCCAGCTGACCAGTCTGTGGGACCAGCTCACCGATGCCCGGCCGCTCGATGTCGACGACGACGGCCGGGTCCGTCTCGACTCCTGGGAGCTCAACAGCGCGGTCCAGGCCGCCGTCACCGAACGGTGGGACACGGCCACCACCGAGAGCATCACCCGCCTCGCCGACCTCGACTGGTTCCACGCCGAGGTCCAGCGGCTCTACGGCTTCGCGGTACCGGGAATCGACTACTCGGTCCCGACCAACCCCCAGGTCCCCTGGCCGGACGCGGTCTCCTGACCCCGGAACCCCGGAAGGAATCCCCATCCCGACCGAACGCCCGAGAGTGGTGAAAAGCAAGGGCAGTGAGGGGACGTCACCGGGCGCGCTCGGACGATTCCTCTCCGCCGGTTAGTCACGCAACTCTGCGATTCGGCCGGGCTGTTGACGGTGTGATGGATTCGGCCGACCGCGACACAGCGCATTTAGATGCCGATTACACGTCAAGGAATGTGAACGATGACTGAGCGCCGCCCCATCACATTCCGACTGCGCCGAACATGACACCCGCACCGACCGGGCGCACGGAGAATTGCTTGGCAGACGGTTCGCTTTCAGGCCGTGGCACGTGAGTCACGGCCTGAGCGGCCACCGTCCGGGGCGCTCTGGCGGGAGATGACCGCCGTCACGGTTTTACCGGCCGGCTTGCTGTGGACCTCTACGGATGTCGCGAGGCGACACACCATCGACCATCCGAAGCCGCCGCCCTCTCCGGTGACGTCCGGCGTACGGGGGCGCGGAAGAACGGGGCTGGAGTCGCCCACGGCGATCACGACCGACTCCGGGTCGGCCGTCAGTCGCAAGGTGCAGAGCTTGCCGCCCGCATGACGTACCGCGTTGGTGACCAGTTCGGAGACGACCAGGATCACCGCGTCCCTGGCATCCCTTTCCAGGGAGGGTTCCAGGCGCTCCAGGAACGTGGCCGCAATGTGCCGGGCGGGACCGACAACTTCGGAATAGCAGTCCAGTTCAAGCTCCAGCACCGGCGACGCCGTGACCGTGCGCGGAGCCTCGGCGGTGCTCATGATAAAGCTCACCTCGTATCGCATCGACTTGCCTTCAGGCCGGAAAGCGTGCCCCCTTCCCGAAGTGTCAACCACACATTTCCGAGTTCGGACGAAAATGTTTACTCTTCGCAACCTCGGAATGATCGAACCCCGGCCCGCCCGAACCGACACGGGGCAAGCGGAGCGCCGCGGAACACCTCACCGGACCGGAAGTCGCGCGGTGAGCTCGGTGACCGCCACGGCCATCAGGTCTTCCCTACGATTCCGGCACCGGAAATGATCAGTGCGGCAGCATCAGAAGAAGGGGAACCACAGTTGTCAACCTCAAGACATTCGCGTGCCCGTATCCGCTGCCGCCAATCGGAAATCGTCCCCGGTTTGCCGCACGATCCGGTGGGTAAAAGCGACTGCGCTCCTTCCGCTGCACGACCCGCCGCGCGGCAGATCCCCTGACGGCCGACGACCCCGGACCCGCCTCCCCGCGCGAGGAGCACAGCCCCGGGCGCCTGCCCTGGCGCGAGCGCGGCTCATCCACGCGTTCCCGGCACAGCCGCGACCGACTCCGCCGTCCCGGCCTTATCCGTGCGCACCAAAAGCCGCAAAGACGCATAGACCACCACAGAGGCCAGGAACGGGACGTAGTACGCGAAATCCGCACCATGTGGTGCGGCCGCGACCGGGCCGACGAACAGGTTCAGACACGCCCCACCGCAGGCCCGAGCACCGGCCCGCCCGTCAGGGCCCCCTGGCACGGTACCGCCACCGTTGCCGTTGCCGTACGGGGGCCACACGGCGGCCATGCCCAGGTCGCAGGGGGGCCGCGCAGGCGGGTCACGGATAGGAGACCACCGTGGACGGCACCGTCGACGTGCCCGAGGTGGGAGCGCCGAGGCTGTTGATCACGTGCTCGTACTGGCCCTTGCCGCCCAGCGAGACCACCAGCAGATGGCGGAGCTGCACACCCGGTTTTCCGGGGGCCTGGAAGCCGTGGTCCTGCCGGATGGTGGGGTCCACGTTGTAGTAGCAGTAGCTGCCCAGGCCCCACCCTTCGTGGGTGGTCACACCATCAGCGATCTTGTACGCGGCGTACCCCTTGATGTCGCCGTTCTGAATCGCGGCCTGGTTGGGCGCGTCGTAGGCCTTCTCGTTCTGGAAGAAGACCGTCCGTCCCCGTTCGCCGTGCCACTCCACGTCGTACTTGTTGAAGTGCTCGACGAAGAGCCCCGTTACCAGGACGTCGTCCCCATTGACACGGACCCCGTAGTCGGCCCGGTTCGTCTCCCAGCCCACCCCGTCCCCGTGGTCGGCCCGCCAGACCCAGGTGTGGTCGATAACGGTGTGATTGCTGTTGATCACCATGCTGGTGGTCGCCTTGCCGGGGCCCGCCCCGCCGATCCGTATGAACACGTCCTGCACCGTGGTCGGATTGGCGGCGTGGTCGGCGGACGCGCCCTCGGGGCCGACCTCCAGCAGCGTGACGGAGTTGGCCGGACCGGCGTCGATCAGGAACCCGGCGAGCCGCACACCGTCGACATCGGCGACCTTCATGGCCGTCGCACCGTTGTCGGGAACGAGGGTCGGATACCCCAGCCCCAGAACCACGGTGTTCGCACGCCGTACCTCGACCGGCCGGTCGAGGTGGTAAATCCCGGGCGTGAGCAGCAGGTTGAGGCCCTGGGCCAGCGCCGCGTTGAGAGTTGCCGCGTCGGCACCGGGCTTGGCCACATAGAACCGGTCGAGCGGAAGGGACTCGCCCCTTGGTGTGCCACTCCCCCAGGTGGTGCCGCGGGCGTTGACGCGCTTCTCCGGGAGAAACACCTTGTAGTCGGCGCCGTCGAGATAGAGGAAGGGTTTCTCACGGGAGACCGGGGTGGTGTCGAGGGTGGTGTACGGCGGATCGGGGAAGCTCTGTGCCGGGGCTCCCTCGACGCCGGAGAACACCATGTTCCACACGGCGTTGTTCCAGCCGCCCACCACGCTGTCACGGGTGTACCACTGCTGCTGCGAGTAGGGGCTCACGGTGCCGTCGATGCGGCTGTCGGCGATATAGCCGCCGCTGGCCCAGCCGTAGCCGTCCGGCGCCAGATTCAGTCCGCCCTTGACATGCATCCGCCGGAACGGAGCCGCCTGTGCCACGGCCCAGCGGTTGGTGCCGCTGACCGGATGGAGCGTGAGGTTCTCCGCCGAGCGCCAGAAGTTCTGCGTCGCGTTGCCGTTGAACCAGCCGGCGTCGACGGTGACATCGCCGTGGAACGTCGTGTCAGCGGGCGACAGTCCGAGCCCCGCGATCGAGGTGTAGAAGCCGATCTGGGCGTTCAGCCCGCGGTATGTACCCGGTTTGAACAGGAGCGCGAAGCGCCCCTCACCGAACTGCGCCGACTCCTGCCGCTGGAAGATCTCGTCGAGGGTGCGCTGGATGTTGGGCGTGGCGGGGTCGAACACCAGCACATTCGGACCCAGGTCGCCGCCGCCCGGCAGCGCGGCCGCGGGCGCTGCGGGCGCCCGAGTGGGAAGGGCCGGCAGACTCGCGGCGGGCACGGCAGCCGCCATCGCGGCCAGGATGCTGCGGCGTGCGGGCCTCGGTGTACGGGGCGCCGGGTCGCCGGTGGGGGGTATGGGCATAGCGGCTCTCCTGATTCAGGAAGTGAACGATTGAAGTTCATGGGAGCGCTCTCTTGCCCGATGCATGTTCACCATGTGTGGAGGGCGCGTCAAGGGTTCTGGCGAAATCCAGCGGCGGGAACTGATCGATCGTCAACTTCTCGACGAGACGGAGCAGTTGAAGCCGAACCGGGCCACAAGACTCCCCCGGCCCGAAGGTTCACCTGTTGAGCCCGCCACCTCAGGCACTGAAGACGGGCGCCCGGCCGGCAAAGGTGACGGAGTCCCGCACTCCGCTCGCACCCGCACCCGCACCCGTACCCGCACCCGGACAAGGAAGGCGGCTGGGGCGCACCGACGTGCGAAGGGCAGTGCGCCGCAGCCTTTCCCCGCCATCGGGACGGGTTCTCCGCCGACGGTAGAGCGGCTCGCAGCACCGCGCCATTGCGGGGACGCCGAACGGGGCGCGCGGGGGAAGTCCTCGCGGAGAAAAACAGAGTCAGCCCGCTCCGGAGTGGTCTCGACCGCCGGCCTCAGCCCAACGCCCGGTCGAGGTTGAATGCGGCGCTGATGAGGGCCAGGTGGGTGAATGCCTGGGGGAAGTTGCCGGTCTGTTCGCCGGTGCGGCCGATTTCTTCCGCGTACAGGCCGAGGTGATTTCCGTAGGTGAGCATCTTCTCGAAGGCGAGCCGGGCTTCATCCACCCGGCCGGCGCGGGACAGCGCCTCGACATACCAGAACGAGCAGATCGAGAAGGTGCCTTCCTCACCGCGCAGCCCGTCCGGGCTGCTGCGGGGGTCATAGCGGTAGAGCAGGGAGTCGGACACCAGCTCCTCGCCCAATGCGTCCAGAGTGGAAAGCCATTTCGGGTCCGTGGGGGAGATGAACTTGGCCAGCGGCATCATCAGAACGGAGGCGTCGAGAACGTCATCGCCCTCATGCTGAACGAACGCCTGCCGCTTGCCGGACCAGCCGCGGTCCATGATCCGCCGGTAGATGGTGTCCCTGGCCTTTCCCCAGCGGACCATGTCCGCCGGCAGCCCCCGGTGAGCGGCGATCCGCATCGCCCGTTCCACCGCGACCCAGCACATCAACTGCGAGTACAGAAAGTTCTGGGTCTTGCCGCGGGTTTCCCAAATGCCTTCGTCCGGCTGGTCCCAGTTGTCACAGACCCAGTCCACCAGCTTGCCGATGGTGTCCCAGTGCTCGCTGGACAGCGGCTCCCCCCATTTGTCATAGAGGTAGAGGGAGTCGATAAGTGCCCCATAGATGTCCAGTTGGAGCTGATTGACGGCGTCGTTGCCGACCCGGACGGGGCTCGATCCCAAGTGGCCCTCCAGGTGAAGGAGTTCTTCCTCGGGCAGCTCGCTGCGACCGTCGATGCCGTACATGATCTGCAATGGGCCCTTGGCGCATTCCGTGAGGCAGACGTTCTGGGACAGGAAGTGCACAAAGGCTTTGGCCTCGTCGGTGAAGCCCAGTCTGAGCAGCGCATAGATGCAGAACGCGGCGTCTCTCACCCACGCATAGCGATAGTCCCAATTCCGCTCGCCACCGATCTGTTCGGGCAGGCTGGTCGTGGGTGCGGCCACGATGGCGCCGGTCGGCGCGTAGGTGAGGAGCTTGAGGGTGAGCGCGGAGCGGTGCACCATTTCCCGCCAGCGCCCTCGATAGCGGGAGTGCGACAGCCAGCCGCGCCAGTACCGCACCGTGGCGCCGAACAGATCCTCCGCCTCCGTCAGCGGACAGGCCCGTGGCTCCACCCCGTCACCGATCCGGTCCAGGGCGAACACCGCGGCACTCCCCTCGTCCAGCGTGAAAGCGCAGCGGGCGTCCGGGCCATCGATCTCGACCGGAACACTGGACGACAGCGCCAGCGAAAGCCCCGGCGAATCAAACACGATCTGCCCCTGCTGGGAGCTCACGGTGTGCACACTCCGCCCGTAATCGAAGCGCGGAGCGACCCGGACGATGAACGGCAGCGACCCGCGCACACAGAGCACCCGCCGGATCAGCCGGTGCCGGTCCGCCTCCCGGGAGTCACCGACGATCGGCATGAAGTCCTGGACCTCACCGACCCCGTTGTCCGCGAAGAACCGGGTGATCAGGATGTTGGTGTCAGGAAAATAGAATTGCTTCGTCCGCGCGGGAACATCCGCGGCCAGCTGAAAGGCGCCACCGCGATCGGCATCCAGAAGCGCCCCGAAGACGCTGGGTGCGTCGAATCGCGCACAGCAATACCAGTCGATTGTTCCATTGGTACCGACGAGCGCAGCGGTCCGCATATCGCCGATCATGCCGTGCTCGGCGATGGGCGTATAACGGAGTTCATCCGCCTTGCCGGGACGAAGACTCACACCGGCTGTCATATGCCCTCCCCGGCATTGGGGAGCAGGTGCAGTGCCTTCAGATTACCTCCCGGGGCCCTTATGTCCCCGTCGTGGCGGACGGGGCACGACCACCACCGCCCCCAGCTCCACACGGTGCGAATCAGTCACTCACCGTGACCGCAATCGGCCCGGCCACCCCGACGATCGGGGTGCCGGGCCCTGCCCCGCTCGTGGCACCGGCTCCGGCCCTCCGCCCTCGCCTGCGCTGCCCAGCCCAGCAGCCCCGGCGGACAGACACAGACACGGGGCCGGAACCCGTGCACCGGGCATGACGGATGTCGCTTCAACCGGTCACAGACCGGCAACGTCCCGGGCACCCTTCAGCACGGAGTCGAGCGCGTCCACCACGGCGTTGTGCCGCTTCGCGCGCGCCGCCCGGTCCGCCGGCACCAGCCGCGCGGCGGCCTGCACGGCGCAGGCGTCCGGGTCGCCGAAGGCAGTCCGCGGGTGCTCCCCCGTATCCGCGCAGTGCGCCGTGACATCCTTGACCGCCTGGAGCACGACCGCCCGGTCCACGCCCGGCTGCATCGCCAGCCGTACCTGGAAACGCGCCATCCACTTTTCGCGGTCCTTCTCCCGCGCCGCGTCCGTCGTCTGGTCCTTCTTCGCCACGTGCTCTCCCGGGTGATCAGCAGCCGTCCGTCATGGAGTTGGACGCCGGGGCATCGAAGTGGGTTGCGAAAGCGAGATCTGACGAGTTTCATCGGGAGGTCCAGCGTCCCCGCCCACGACCAGCCGGACACGATCGCCGGCCCACCGGCGCCGGGCCGGCGGAGTTCGGGACGCGCGGTGCGGCGCGTCCCGAATGACACGTCACTGGCCAACGGGCCGTCAGAAGTCGTACGGCTTCTTGGTGCTCCAGTTCAGCACGTCGGCCTCGTTCCAGCTGAACTGCGGCTTCTCGCCCTTGATGGCGACGGAGTAAGAGGGGCCGTTCTGACCGTCCGCGCCACGCAGCGCGAGGGCGAGCGACTGCGCCGTGTGGTTCTTCGAGCCGTAGTCGAAGAGGTTCACCGCGCTGTATGCCGTGCCGCCGGGCTGGAGCGTGATGTGCTTGCCGCCACCGGCCTTGTCCTTCTTCGAGTGCGGCAGTGCGGCGCCGGCGTCGCCGAGCTTCACGGTCGGGTACGAGGTGACCCAGCAGGGCTTGGAGCCCTTGTTCGAGGCGGTGACCAGCAGGTGGTCGCCCTGCTGCCCGGCGAACCGGTGCACCGCGGTGAGCAGCATCTCGTCACCGCGGCACTGCTGGGCGCCGGCCGTGGCGCCCTTGTTCGCGGCCTCGCTCGTCCCGCCCGGGGCGGTCTTCGCACGCGCGCCGTCCTTGGTGTCAGCGCCGCCGTTGGCCTGCTCCGCGCCGTCCTTGCCGTCCCCGTTGGACGCGGACCGGCTCTGCGCGCTACCGGCGGCGTTGTCGCCGCCCGCCGCCTTCGAGCCGCCGTCGGCGCCGCCGCAGGCGGTCAGGCCCAGCGCCAGCGCGGCGGTGACGGCGGCCAGTGTGGCGGTGCGAATCCGGGAAGTACGCATGATCAGGTTCCCCCTGCGTTTCGTGCGGGAGTCTTTGGTCGTTCCCGCGGTGTGGACACCACTTTTGCCGGAGCCACTGACGTTCTGGAAACGCTTCACTCACGTCCCGCAAACAAACCGCACGAACGGGTGAGGCCGAGCCGCGGGCGGCCCGGAGTTCCGCAGGCTGCCTTGCGGACAGCTGTCGCGCTTCGGCTCAACCCGCCGATGTGACTGAGCACTCCAGTTGGCCAGTTGAGCGTGCGGGCGAACAGGGTGGCTGCCCGTACGCTCGGGCTCGGCACCTGATGCAGGTACGGAGCCCCGATCACTCAGCGGAACGGGCCGTCGTCGGCGAAGGCGTGCGCGGCGAAGCGTTTGCCCATCCGGCGGTAAGCGGCGGCGGTGGGGTGCAGGCCGTCGGCGAGGTCATCCACCTCGTGCGGGCCGAGCAGTTCGCGTCCGTCGAGATAGTGCAGGTGGGCATCGCGTGCTCGCCGGGCCGCCACGATTCGGGCCAGTTCGTCGCGGACCACCTTCAGCGACAACGCCCCACGGGCCACATCGGCCGGGTCGCCCAGGGCTGTGATCTTCCCGTCAGGGCCCATCGCGGTCGGGCCGGGAGTCTCTTCAAGTGCCGGACAGCTCACCGGGGACATCAGCAGCAGCGGAGTGTCCGGGTGGCCGTCCCGGATCGTGTCCAGGAATCCGTGCACCGCCGGGCCGAACGTCCGCAGCCGGAAGGTGGCCAGGCCCACGATGTTGACGCCCACCTTGAGGCTGATCAGGTCGGCGGGCATGTCGCGGATCGTCCGGGCGACATAGGGGTCCAGCATGTCGTTGCCCGCCTGGCTGAGGTTGATCACCTCCACTCCCCCGAGAGAAGCCGCCACCACCGGCCAGGTGCCGGTCGGGCCGTCGGCTTCGAGGCAGTGGCTGATGGAACTGCCGTGGTGCACCCAGCGGTGCCGACCGTCCGGCAACGGTGCCAGCACCTCGCCGTCAGCACGCAGTGCCACCAGTTCCGTGGGGGTCTGCTGAGGCAGCCACAGCTCGACGTTCTTCATGCCGGTCGGCAGCCCGGCGAACCGTACGGTCCCGGGCTCCCCGGGTACCAGTCGCTGCGCGGTCCCGGGGCCCGCCATCCGCACCACATTGCCCATCGGTGCTTGCCGGCGCCCGGCGGGGGCACCGTCCACCAGCAGTTCCAGCATCCCGGTCGGGCGAGGTCGGGGGTCGGTGTCGAGCTGTCCTGTAGAGGTGAGTACCTCGAACTCAAGCTCACGCGCATCGGTACGGAACACCAGCCGTACCCCCGAAGGCATCACCGTCACCCCGTAGACCGACGGGTCCTGGTACTGCTCCTTGGTCCACGCGGGCAACCGGCGAGGCATCACCCCCGCCTGCGTCCTCTCCAAGTCCAGCGCACCCCGTAACTCCACCGGCCCGCCCACCAGCGGAAATGCCCGCATCGCCACCGTCACGACTCCCCAGCGTTCTCAGGTCCGGATGCGTGTACGCACCCGCGAGTTCTCTACCGCCACCCTGGCACACAAGCCGACACGCTCAACTGGCCAAGCGCAACGCTCACTGGCCAACTGAAACGCTCAGTCATACGACCGCGCCCCACGACCGCGGCAAGCGTCCTAGAACTCCATCTCGACATAATCGATATCGGTGAACTCCACCTGGAGCCCGTCCGCCCGTCGGCCGCGGTCCTTGAAATAGATCTCCTGAAGACCTTCCGCGGCGATGTTCTGGAGCTGTTGTTCCGATGCTCCGGCGGCTTGGGCGTCGAAGAGGCGGGCTGCGTACGCCGGTGGCAGATGCTGGGTGATGAGACGGATACGGCCGTCGTCGGTGGTGCCCGGTGCGGCGGTGAAACCGAAGCGGGCGCGGGTCTCGATGACGATGCCGCCTGTGCTGGCCGCCTGCTTCTTGGCCCGGTCGCGGATCCTGGGCTGCCAGTCCTTGGTGACCTCGGCGACGAGTCGCGCGGCCAGCTCCTTGCGGGGCCGCTTGATCTGGTCCTTCAGGTAACGCTCCACCGTGCGCTGGGAGATGCCGAGTCGTTGCGCCACCGCTTTGGTGGAGCCCTTCTCGCGCTTCACCAGGAACCGCATCTGCGCACCGGCGGATTTCGGAATCGGGCGGGTGGCGGTATTCGCCGCGGCCTTGTCCAGGCTGTCGCCGAGGATGCCCATCGCGTCTGCCTACTCTCCGCCTGCTGCGGCGTCGCTGCCTTTGATGTGCCGAGCCGGGTTGATCCGCTCGTCCTCGATCATCGACGCCACCCACAGGAAGTCCTGGGTGCCTTCGTGCTTGACCATGCCCGGGGAGACGCCGAGCCGGAACCCACCCGGCAGCGGCTTGCCCTCTTCCGTACGGGGGAGGAAGTCGAGCGGACCGGCGCCGTGCGAGAGATAGACGGCGCAGTCCGACAGTACGGCGACCGGGAAGACGCCGGCCGACGCGAGCTTCCGCATTTTGCGGTGCATGTTGGTACGGGCCTTGCCGATGAGCTCCGCCCGGATGTGCGGGCTCCAGGTCGGCCGCTCCAGAGCAGGCCACCGCTCACCGTATGTGTAGCCGATGCCCTGCGGCCGCTCACGGAGCTTGCCGATGCCGCCCTTGACGGACGACTTGATGGCAGACAGCACGGCGGCCTGTCCCGGGTCGAGATCCTTGTGGCGGGCCATGGCGGCGAGGAATTCGTCATCCGGCATACCGGCGGTGACGCCGAGATCCGCCATGGTGGCCATGTAGGCATCGCGCAGCCGGGTGTACCAGGCGTCCAGGTAGGCGCCGTGCTCGTACCGGACGTATGCCTCAATCGGCTGCACCGGCGCACCGAGTTCCACCGCGTAGGCGACGGTCGAGGTCGCGTACCAGGCCGGTCCCGTAGGACGGGTGCCCTTAGGGGTGAAGGGCGACGGGAGCCGGGGATCCAGGTCGAGGTGGGAGAGGTCCACCAGCCAGGAGCCGGGCAGCTTGGCGTCGAACGCCGGGGAGCTGACGTGGGTGGCCGGGCCGGTCCCGACATTGAGGCGGTTCGCCGCGGCGGCGAAGGCCATATTGACGTCGATGCCGACCCCGTGGGAGTAGCCCCGGGCACACTCCTCGTCGGTGAGCGGCCGGAACCAGTCGTACGCCTCCTCGTCCAGGGCCTGGTCCGGGGTGCGTTCGTGGTGGCGCGGGTAACGGGAGGCGACGACCGGATGCTCGCCGGGCGCCTCGGGGGGCGCGGGGTCGACCGGCTCGGTCAGGGCGCCGGGGTTCGGGCCGGACACCCATGAGCCGGTGGCCTCTTCCCTGACGGCACGGGTCGGTGGGCGCAGAGCCGTCATCAGCTCCAGGCCGCAGACCGCGGTCGAGCCGCGCGGGGTGATGACCCGGGTCGCGTAGGAGCCAAGTACGCGCGCGAGTTCCGCCGGCGGCAGCTGATCCGAATTCCCCCAGGAGCGCGCATCCAGCGCGCCCCAGGGAAGGATCGCGAACTGCACACACTGCCGCTCCCCGCCCTGCGCCGGGCGGTAGATACGCGGCCAGGGTCCGAAACCACGGCGCGTGAGCCGCCACTTCGCTCGCACGAGCTGCCTGACGACCGGGTGGTCCTCGGCCAGTCGCAGACCGCGCCGGTCCTCCAACTCGCGGGGCAAGCCCAGGCGTTCGGCAGCTTCGGCGGTGATGACGAGGAGCGGATCGGCGTCCTTGCCGTGGCGGTGGAGGCGCGTCGCGCCCAGCTTCGCCTCGTTCAGCGTCCATTCGACCAGGGCCGGGAAGGTCGCGGCAGGGCAGTCGAGGACCAGACCGTCGACGCAGTACGCCGAGCCGTCGCCGTCCAGTACGGCGAGCGGCCCGTGGACGAACCGGGGATCGGCAGCGGGCGGGGGCGGGGCCGGAGCGGTGGCCCGCTTGTTCGTCGCGGCCTTCTTCGCGGGCGGACGACGGGACGCGGACCGGGATGAGGAGGTGGGTCCGGTGCGCGCCCCCTGGGTGGGGGCAGGGACGGGGGCGGGAACGGGGGCAGCGCCGGGCGCCGAGGGCGGGGACACGGCCGGGGCAGGGGCAGGCGCCGGGGCCACGACCGGGGCCGAGGCCGGGGCCGGGGCCGGTGGCGACGGTGATGTGGCGGCAGGGCCATGGCATGCATCCGGCGCGGCAGCGGGCGACGTATTGCCCTGGCTCCCCTGGGTGGGGAAGCGTTCGGCCAGGCCCTCCAGGAGCCGGATGTAGGCGGCGCGCTTGGGTGGCCGCGGTTCGGTCCGGCCCAACTCCCAGCTGGTGATGGTCTCGCGCCGCACCGAAAGGGCCTTGGCCACCTGATCCTGGCTCAGGCCACCGGCCTCCCGCAGCCGCTTGCGCTCGGCCGGCTCGGGCAATGCGTCCTGCGCGGCAGCCTGCTCAAGCAGCGCATCGACCGATGCGAACAGCTCATCCTGATCGTTGGGCACAGCGAACACCTCCGCCCCCACCCTATCTGAGACGCACCCCGAAACGCTGATCAAACGCACGGCGGATCGCACTGCGCCCGGGCCTTGCTCACGTCTCCCTCCGGAGATCCTCTGCCCCGCTCCGCTCGCAGCGACGGCGGAAGAGCGCGCGGTACTCCCGCGGCCGCCGACCCGTGTGCTGGGCAAAGAGGGCGCTGAACGCTCCCGGGTCGCGGTACCCGACGTCGGCGGCGATGCTCGCGACGGTTTTGTCGGTCGTCTCCAGCAGGTGTCTGGCCCGCCGCACCCGGGCCGTCTGAAGGTAGGTGAGTGGCGTCTGGCCGGCTTCGTCGCCGAAGCGCCGGAGCATGGTTCTCGCCCTCGCGGATCGCGCCTACTCATCACGTGCGATCCATGGGCATCTCAGGCGGCGCGGAATCCGTGCCGTCATCCGCAGCCCGCCGATCAGATCTGACACCGTCTACGGCGAGGCCCCGCAGGAGGCCGCCCGCCCGGCTACGACGCCAAGGCATACAAGCAGCGCAATGCTGTCGAGAGATGCATCAACCGGCTGAAGCAGTGGCGCGGCCTGGCTATGCGTACGGACAAGCTCGCCATCGCCTACCAGGCCGCACTGCACCTCACCGCCATTCGCATGTGGGCACGGCGGTGACGATGAAGAGACGGCCTTTCAGTCGTAGAAGAAGAGCTCAAGGTCCTCGATGGACCCCGGCCCGGTGAGGAAGCCCTCAGCCTTCGCGACCTCGTCTTCTGTTGGCAGTTCGCCCTTCATGAGCTGCTGCATCCAGATTTCTCCTTGCTCGCCGATCGCGTAGATGCCAGACAGCAACTCGGTCATGCCGGCAGGGTGCGGCGGGTTGCGCCCGGCGAGCGGTTGGAGCACCCAGCCGCCCGACCGGGCCGCGAGCCGCAGCACCCCGGCCCAGTTCGCGATCCTCCCGATGCGTACGTGCCACGAGTCCTCGGTGAACGGGGCCATCCGCCCACCATGAAGAGGGTTCGTGGCGGCGCCGATGTCCGCGATCACTTGCCGCTCCACGGCGTCACGGACCCAGCGCCCCTCCTGCGCTTCTTCGATGGCGGCCTCCCACCACTTCCACCCACCGTCGAGTCGGTCCGCGAATGTGTCCATGTGGAGAGGCTTCCATGCACGATGCCGCAAGCATTCAGGGGGCGCCGATCAGTGGATCGACTCATCAAGGAGACAGTTCCTAGGGGCTGTCTCCCCCTATGCCCACCGCCTCAGCCGCACGCGCTCCCCGTTCGGCCGCGGCGCCGCACCAGCAGGCTCCCCAGCGCGGTGCGCCGGTGCAGGACCGCCCGGCCCGAGCGGGTCGTGGTGATCAGGCCCGCGCCGCGCAGTGCGGCGGTGTGGACGGAAGCGGTGGCGTTGCTGACGTTCAGCCGCCGGGCGAGTTCGCTGGTGGTGTGCTCGTCCGCGAGGAGCAGCAGGATGTCGAAGCGGGTGCGTCCCAGCACGCCGGCCAGCGCCTCGTCCGTGCCGACCGCCCCGGCCGGCGAGAGCGGCAGCCCCGGGCCGGCCGGATAGGTCACGGCCACGGGGCGGTCGGGCAGGTCGGAGATGAGCGGGTGGCCGGTCCAGTGGAAGGTGGGCAGCAGGAGTACGCCGCGACCGCGCGGCTTGATGTCGTGCTCGTAGGGCGCCGGGCAGTGCCAGACGTTCTCGTGCAGCCGGGCGCCCGGGACGAGTTCGGTGAGTGCCGCGCCGATGCCGTGCTCGGCGACCGCCAGCGCATGGCGGGTGAACTCCGCCTGGTGGAGGTCCTGCACCACGGGCCACACCGGGCGCAGGGCCGTATCGAACGCCGCATGCTGCGCGCGGCGGAGGAGGTGCCAGGCGGCGCCGTCCCCCCGGTGCAGATCGCGGAGCCACAGCGGAGCCGGGGACGGCTGCCGGGCGTGGACCCGCTCGATTTCGGCGCGGACCAGCTCCGGGGGCGAAGCTCGGACGGTGTCCAGTCCGTCCTTCAGGGTGTCGCTGAAAACGTCGAGGAAGGCGGGGGCCACCGCGGCGGGGACCAGGTCACCGAACGGCTGGGCGGCGGGCGGCAGGGACCGGAGCAACCGCCGTCGCCAGCGACCGAACAGCAACTCGTCGCCCGGCGTGCACATCTTCATGAGCGCCACGTTCAGCTCTTGCAGCGGGGCCGGCCGGGGTGCGAACCGGACCTGGGCGAAGTCGGCCGCCGTGAAATGGATCCGGATCACTACTCTCCCCGGCGGCGGACCGCCATCGTTTAGGGCAGGGCCTGAAGGATGGTCTGCCCTGCCCCCTCGCTGCCAACATCCAGGCCACGCCCCGCCATTGACTCAGGGGCTGCCGGAAGGCACAAGGACCGAGATCACAGAGGCACAGGGGGAGAGGTATGTTCCACAAAAGCGGCAACGATGGGGAGCGAGCGGACGCGGACGGCAGGTCTGCACTGGAGCGCGGCCATGAGGGTGCCGTGCCCGGCGGCGAGAAGAAGGCAGGAATCAACCGTCGGACCCTCACCGCATCAGCCGCGCTGGCCACCACGATGCTGCTCACCAGCGGCGGGCTCGCGCGGGCGGAGCCCAGGAAGGGGGAGCCCGCGAAGGCGGAGCCCGGGAAGGCCCGCGGCGCGAAGGACCTCACTCTCCGCTTGCCGGCGCCGACCGGACCGCACCGGATCGGGGTCACCACGCTGTATCTGGTCGATCGCGCCAGGCGCGACCCATGGGAGCCGCTCCCCGTCCGGGAAGTGATGGCGACGGTGTTCTATCCGGCCCGCACCGTGCGCGGCTACCCGGTCGCACCGCAGATGTCCAGGGGCGCCGCGGGGCGGGTGCCCTTCATCGACCCGCTCTTCCATGAGGGGCTGCCGGCGAACGGCGTGAACTGGGCGGCCACCAGGACCCATGCGCATACGGGCGCGCCCGCGCAGGATGTGCGACGGCCGGTGCTGCTGTACAGCCCGGGAGGCGGCGACCCGCGCACCCTCGGCACGGGTATCGTCGAAGAACTGGCCGGGCGCGGCTACGTGGTGGTGACCATCGACCACCCCGGCGACGGCAGTGAGGTCGAGTTTCCGCACGCGCGGGCGGGGAGAAAGAAGGTCCGGGAAACGGTTTTCCGGGGGAACCCGCGGACGGACCCGAAGATGTTCCGTACCACGATCGACACCCGTATTGCCGACACCCGGTTCGTGCTGAACCAACTGGAGGCGCTGGCCGCCGGACGGAATCCGGACGCGGCGGGCCGTCCGTTGCCGGAGCACCTCGGTCGTGCGCTCGACCTGCGGCGGATGGGCATCTACGGCCACTCGGCCGGTGGCACCACCGCGGCCGAGGCGATGTACGAGGACCGGCGCCTCCGGGCCGCGATCAACCTGGAAGGCTTTCTGGATCACCCCCCGGCGTCCCCCGGCCAGGAAGGAAAGCTCTTTCCGATCGCCCAACACGGCACGGACCGGCCGCTGCTCCTCCTGGGCACCGATGGCTTCCCCTACAAGATGGAGTTGGAGGGTTCCTGGTCGGCGATGCTCGCTCACCGGCACGGCTGCACCATCCGTCGGCAGCTCGACCACGCCGCGCACGCGGTGTTCACCGACTACGCCGCCATCGCGCCGCAGTTGCAGGCTGCCGGGCTGATGTCCGCCGCCCACCGGATCAAGCTGGTCGGCGCGATCGATCCGGCCGTTTCGGTCCCCCTGGTCCGCCACCACGTGGTCTCGTTCTTCGCCCGGCATCTGCCGACATGCTGAGGGGCGGGGCCTGGCCGGGTGGCCCGCGTGCTCGGGGCTCGGGATCTCGGGGGCTCGTCAGACCGCCGAGCCCGTCGGCCAGGCCCGGGCTCCGACCCCGACCCCGGCTCCGGCCCCGGTTCGGCTACGCGGAGCCATGAGTTCCGCGCCCAGCCGCCCAGCCGTCACCTCATGTGCTCTTGACGGTATGCCAGGCGTTCCGAATGCCAGACATTCCGACCCGGCCTCTCGCCATACGCTCCCCGGCCGTAGGACCATGGCACGCTCGCCTCGCGCACGTCTCTCGTTCCGTAGCCGGCCCTCGGGAGGACCCGGATCATGAGCAGACCGATTGCTGTACGCGGCCGTCTCGCCCTGCTGCTCACCCCGCTGCTGCTCGGGCTGTCATTCACCCTCGCCCCGGCGGCGCCCGCGGCCCCGGCGCACGCCGCGCACATCGCGGACGGCCACGGCCACGGCCACGGGTCACACCTCACCGCCGAATCGGCCGAGTCGGCCGACAGGTACTGGACCCCGCAGCGGATGCGGGCAGCGCGGCCGGCCGCCGCGAGAAAGGGTGCGGGGGCGCCGCGCCCGACGGCGGCCGACACCCCGCCGAGCCACCCCTTCGACGGCCTCCCCCAGGTGGGGACGTTCTTCTGGACGGACGGCAGCAACACCGGCCGGTTCTGCGGCGGTACGGTCGTCCGCAGTCCGCATCGCGACCTGGTGGTCAGTGCCGCCCACTGTCTGCGCTCCCCCGACCCGAAGCGGCATCTGTCGTTCGTCCCGCAGTACCACGACGGGCTGAAGCCGCATGGGATCTACCCCATCGAGCGCATCTACCTCGACCAGCGGTATTACGACCTGGGCACGGACGCGGGCGCACGCTGGGACTATGCCGTCGTGCGGCTCGGCGCGCGGGAGGACGGCGCCGAGGTGGAGGAGGTGACCGGCGGCTTCGACCTGCTGCCGTACCCGGGCTATGCCCACCGGACCGTACGGCTCATCGGCTACCCCGGCAACAAGGACACCACCCACCCCAAGCCGCTCGACTGCACCTCCTCCACACACCGCTACACCAGCACCGATCCAGCAGCCCCCGGCCATTTCCTGGAAATTGCCTGTGCGGGCTATATCGGCGGCACCTCCGGCGGTCCCTTCCTGGTGCGGAATGTCACCGGTTACGCCCTGATCGGCGTCATCGGCGGCTACCACACGGGCGGCGACTTCCCGGACGTCTCCTACAGCTCGTATTTCACGCTCGACATCCTGGCGCTCTATCTGCACGCCGTCCATGGCGATCCCCCGGCCACACCACGCCAGAACGTCGCAGCGCACTGATCACGGCCACCGGCATATCCGGGGCATGGCGTTCGCTCCTGTTAATGTCAGCGATGGCGAAAGGCCGGTTGCCCACCAGGCCGCAGTGGAAGGTGACGCCCCTTGGTGCCGTCGTTTCTCATGTCCGTACTGAATCGCCTCTTCCGTAATGAGGCCTGGCGCCGGCTGCACGCACAAGCGGCGATCTGGGTCACCGTGGTCATGACCGCGGTACTCCTTGCGGGCGCCGCGCTGGTCGTGGTCGCCGAATCCGGTGCGCCACACGCCAATATCACGTCGTATCCGAAGGCGTTGTGGTGGTCGATCGAGACGGCGACGACCGTGGGTTACGGGGATTTCTATCCCGTCACACTGTGGGGCCGCGTCATCGCTTCCCTGCTGATGCTGAGCGCCATTACGGCATTCGGGGTCATCACGGCGGCCCTGGCCACCTGGTTCGTCGGCCACGCTGAGCAGGACATGGTCCGCCTGGGCAAGGCGGTGGGAAACCATGCGCGCGAGGACGCGGAGGCGCTGCGTTCGGAGCTGCACACGCTGCACGAGCGCTTCGATCACGTCGAGAGTCTGATCCGGGACAGGGGGACGCACTCCGCCTCCTGAGCAAGGGCGGCGCAGCCCTCGGGGGCAGCTTCGCGTATGCGGGGAGCCCGGCACATCCCTGTTCGTGCACTTCGCCGCACGTCTAAAGTACTTACCGTGATCGATTCCGCTGACGTCCGCCGTATCGCCCTCTCCCTGCCCGAGACAGTGGAGAAGGAGGCCTGGGAGATGCCCACCTTCCGGGTCGCCGGGAAGATGTTCATCACGATCCCCGACGATGAGACGTCATTCGCCGTGCGATGCCCCATTCACGAGCGCAAGGAGCTGATCGCCGCAGAACCGGAAAAGTTCTGGGTGCCGCCGCACGAGGCGAGCTCCCATTGGGTGCGAGTGCGCCTGGCCGCGCTCGATGACCTGACCGAACTACGGGACATCCTCGTGGATTCCTGGAAACAAGCGGCACCGCAACGGCTGGTGGACGCTTTCCCCGGGAACGACTGATCCGGCCGGCGCTGACCCGCCGATCGCTGCCATTTACTACCGCCTGCTGCCGTCTGCTGCCATTGCTCACCGAGCAGACCGCGGTCAGCGACGGCGCAGATCGCTCCAGTCCAGCGCCTGGGACGCGGTCAGCTGGGAACGCTCGGCGGCCTCACGGGCCTCGGCGAGAATATCTCCGTGCTCCTCGACGAGCTCTTCGTAGATCGGCGTGGGGCTGGAGGTGTGCGTGGAGGTCGTCATGTCTCGTCCCGTTCCCTAGTGATTCCTTGTGCTGCGGCTTGGTAGGTTCTCGCCGCCCTGGAAAGAAGGGAGCACCACGGTGGAAATCGCGGTGCGCAAAGGGAGGTTGTCCCCACACGTGTGCCGCTCCCCCGTGCGGCGCTGGACATCGTGTCATGTGCGCGGCGAGCACGCAAAAGATCATCCCAGAGCCTGAGACCACGGCCTGAGGCCCCAGAGGCGCGCTGCGTTTCGGGCGCGCGTGTTCGACCCCGACGCCGTGGCCGTGTCCCCCGACGACCGTCCGGCCGACCGCTAGGGTGAGCCGACCAGTGAGTGAACTCTGAGCGACGGCCAAGGGTCTACGGCATGAGTGACGTCCTACGCCCGGCCACGGGCACCCCGGCCGACACCTACTGCGGGCCGCTCTGACCCCCGGGAGCCAAGCCCGACCGACGCACATCGACGAGGTACTCCTGATGCCCCTGCCCCTCCCGCTGCCTCGCTTCGGCGCGATTCTGCTCACCATGAATGACCGGCCGGAGGACTTCCCCCGCGCCCTGGACTCACTGCTGGCCCAGCAGGGCGTCGAGCTGGAAATCGTGCGGGAACGGTGACGGTCATGACCGAAGGCGTTGTCGTGATCCGCCGCGACGTCTACTACCGGCTGGTCGCCCGCAATCGGGTATGGCTCGCCATAAGGCTCCTGCCGCTGCCGCTCATCCCCGTCTATCTCGCCACCTGGATCCTGCTGAGCCTCGTCCGCATCCACTCCCCCAAGGCCCTCCGCACGTGGTTCAGCGGCCTCCGGGAGGGACTGACAGGCGGCTGGGGGTCCAGAACTCCCTTGCGGTGGCGCACCGTTCTCCGTCTGACGCGCGCCGGCCGGCCACCTGTCGTGTAGTCGGCGGGCAAGGCGAGTACCAATAGCAACGAAGCTCTCACCAACGGGAAGGCCGTGGATGTCGCGCTATCGCGAGATCAAGTTCCGGGCTGTGACGTCGTTCCAGAGAAGAATCGGCAATCCGATTCTCTCCCGGCTTCCGCAGCAGACTCTTCTGGAGACGACCGGGCGGAAGTCCGGATTGCCCCGGCGGACACCCATCGGTGGACGCCGTATCGGGCGGGCCTTCTGGTTCGTTTCCGAGTACGGCGAGAAGTCACAGTACGTACGGAACATTCAGGCGCAGCCGCAGGTCCGGGTCCGGATCAAGGGGCGATGGCATACCGGAATCGCCCATCCGGTCCCGGAGGACGACGCCCGCGCGCGGCTCAAGACCTTGCCCCGGCTGAACAGCACGGCGGTCCGGGCGGTGGGGACCAATTTGCTGACGTTCCGGGTCGATCTCAACGACTGACCGAGCCGGTCGCCGGGCACGGCTCTGCCGGAGAGCAGGGTGACCGCGCAGGCCGTAGTGGCCTGCCCTCCGGGGACGCGGCTCTCAGTGCGCGATGCTGTCGATCAGTTCGCGGGCCCCCTGGCGCAGCAGGGCGACGGCCACGGACGTGCCGAGGGTCTCCGGGGTGAGCGGGCCGGCCCATTCGTGTGCGTTGAGGACCGTCTTGCCGTCGGGGGTGAAGACGCAGGCCCGCAGGGACAGTTCGCCGCGACGGTCCGTCTTGGCGTAGCCGGCGATCGGGCTGTTGCAGTGGCCCTGTAGGACGTGCAGCAGCATGCGTTCGGCGGTCGTCTCCTGGAACGTCTGGGGGTGCCCGAGGCCGCTGACGGCGTCGATGGTCCGGGTGTCGTCCTCGCGGCACTGGAGGGCGAGAACGCCCGCACCTACGGGCGGGCACATCTCGTCCACGGACAGGATCTGGGTGATCACGTCCGGGCGCCCGATGCGCTCGAGGCCGGAGACGGCCAGCAGCAGTGCGTCCGCCTCACCGGCCGCCAGCTTCTCCATCCGGCGGTTGGCGTTGCCGCGCATCGGCACACACTGGAGCTGCGGATGGGATCCGGCGAGCTGGGCGATCCGGCGGACCGACGAGGTGCCGATCCGGGTGCCTGCGGGGAGTTCGTCGAGGGTGAGCCCGCCGGGGTGGATCAGCGCGTCACGGACGTCATCGCGCTCCAGGAAGGCGGCGAAGGTCGTGCCGGCCGGCAGCGGACGGTCACCGGGGATGTCCTTGACGCAGTGCACCGCGAGGTCCGCCTCGCCCGCCAGGAGGGCGGCGTCGACCTCCTTGGTGAACGCCCCCTTCCCCTCGACCTGGGAGAGGGCGCCCATCCAGCGGTCGCCGGTGGTCTTGACCGGGATGACCTCCGTGGCGATGCCGGGATGCAGCGCGCCGAGTTCGGCGCGGACGCGCTCCACCTGGGCCAGCGCCATGGGCGAGTCGCGGGAGACGATACGGATCAGTTCTGGGGCGGACATGGGCCCACGATAGACCGTCAGATCCCGTTACCGACCACGCGCTGCCCCGGGTCCCGCCCGGCTCCACTCGTAGCGGTACGGTCCCACATGTCCCGGTCAACTTCCCGCGGCCGAAGCCGCGCTGCCGCCGTCGGCCGTGGCCGCTGTGGGCCACCGGGCGTGCTGAGCTGCTGAGGTCTGCCTCGGCGCACCACGTGGCGCTGGGACGCGAGGGTGTAGGGACAGGTCCGCGCGATTGCGCCGGCCGGGTGTGCCGGGGCGGACGCGGACACCCCGGCCCGGCCCGGGACGAATTGCAGCAGACGCGGGGCGCGTCGGCATCCCGTGGAGAGCGGGCCCTTCAGCCGCCCTCAGTGCCGCGCCCAGGGGTGCCGCAGCCGGATCCAGAGGTCCCTGGCCCGGCGCCCCGCTTCGGTACGGCTCTTGGCCACCAGCTCCTGAGACGGCCCGCGGCTCCCGGCCTGGCTCCCGCCCACGACAAAGCCCAGGCCGGTCGGTGGAGCGGCGGCCTGGGCTTGTCTGGGATGCCAGTGCGGGCCTCTGCGATGCGCAGCGAGCCCACTCAGGCGTTTCTGAACGACGCGAGGTGGGCGAACACCACCACGTTGTCGACGTAGTCCTTGACCTTCCGGTCGTACGCGCCGCCGCAGGTGATCACGCGAAGCTGCGCGGTGGGAGCGTCGGCGTAGACCCGCTCGTTCGGGAATCGCGCCTTGTTGAAGGTCTCGACGGAGTCGACCTTGAAGGTGGCGATGATGCCGTCTTCACGGGTGATGTTGATCGAGGCGCCGGGCTTGAGCGATTCGAGTTGCAAGAACACCGCCGGTCCGGTCTTGGTGTCCACGTGACCAGCGATGATCGCCGATCCGCGCTCGCCCGGCGCGGCACCGTCCTTGTACCAGCCGACGAGATTCTTGTCGCCCGCGGGCGGCGCGTTGAGCTGCCCGGTCGGGCCGATGGTCAGCTGGGTGAAGGGCGCGTCGACGGCGATCTGCGGAATCGACACCCGCTTCGGTGCGGAACGGGGCAGGGCCAGGTCGGGGACCGCCGGAGAGGCGGAGCTGTGCGGGTTGGCGGACTCGGCCACGGCGGAGTGGGACTGCGGCTTGGGGTCCGCCGAGGTGTCCACCGAGTTGTAGACGAGAAGTGAGCCCAGCAGAAACGCTCCCGCAGACCACAGCAGACCGCGGCCGATGGGGCGCGACGCGGAGGCGGTCCGGGAGGGATTCGAATTCGGCTGAGGCGACTGCGGGGCGGTCATGTCAGGGTGCCTTTCGTGAACGAGGCGGTGGGGCGTGAGGGGGGCATCGGTGCGCAATCGCCGCGGCCACCGTCCACGTGGAACGGTGGCCGCGACAGCGCATCGGTCTCCGTGCGGTGCCTGATCAGGCAGCCGCGGTACCCGAGGCATTGCGACGACGCAGCATGTACGCACCGGCGCCGAGACCGCCGAGCATCAGCACGGAACCCGCGGCCATCCCGCCGCCGGTCGCCAGGCCGCCACCACCGGTGTGGATGCCGCCGTGCGGCCTGCGGTGGTCACCGCCGTAGCCGCCGTGGTCACGGTCGCCGTAGCCACCGTGGTCACGGCCGTGGTCGCGGTCGCCGCCGCGGCCGTGGTCACGGTCACCGCCGCGGCCGTGGTCGCGGTCGCCGTGGCCGCCACGCCTGTCGTGGTCGTCGCCGTAGCCGCTGCCCTGGTCCCAGTCACCGAGCACGGTCTTGGCCATGGCACCGCCACCGGTGTGCATGCCACCGCTCGGCCTGCGGTTGTCACGGCAGTGGTCACGGCCGTTGCCCCGGCCGTCACGGCCGTCGCGACCGAAGTCACGTCCGCCGCGGCCATCGCGGCCATCGCGGCCATCGCGACCGTCACGGCCGTCGCGGCCATCACGACCGTTGCCCCGGCCATCGCGGCCGTCGCGGCCGTCACGGCCGTTGCCCCGGCCATCGCGGCCATCGCGGCCGTCGCGGCCATCACGGCAGTGGTCACGCCGGCGGTCACGGTCACGGTCACGGTCCCGACCGTTGTCACGGTCACGGTCGCGGTCGCCGTTCGTGGCCTGGTTGTGGTTGCTGGAGGAAGCGCTGTCCGACGCAATGTCCTCCGTGATCATGGCGTTCGCAGCCGGAGCAGAGATTGCAAGCACCGCCGTGATGGCGGCTGAAGCGAACAGGGTGCGAGCAGTGCGCATGGGGACATGTTCCTTTCGGCGCGACTGCGAAGGCTGACTCTTTGTCGGCTCATCGGATCGCAGTGGCGACGTGATCACCGTCAGCCGGATCGCGGTCGCGCACCACCGGAGAACGTCGCATTCGAGGTACGCCGTGGGCTCTTCGGGTGGCGGAAGGCAGCGGATTCACCCATTGGACGGCGCGCGTCGTCGGCGTGTCGCGTAACGAGTGGGCTAGAGGGCTCCGAGGGGCCCTCCGAGCCGCGCCATTCCTCGCGCAACGAGCATCGCGAACCGGGCCCTTCCGCGACACGCCGACGGTTCCTGACGGTCTGAACAGCTTCGCCGTGCCGGGCGACGCAGCAGGGAGTCCACGCCCCCTGGAGGGGCGGGCGGGTGGCCGGCCACAGCCGGCGCGACGGGCATACCGCCCTGGGCGCACAAGGCTCCGGCGGGCATCGGGAACGGCTCCGGCTGCGCCTGCCGACGAGGGCGACTCGCCTTCGCCGGCCATCTCCTCTCGTTCCGCACGGCAGTGCCGGTCGATATCGGCGGAGTGGGCACGGGGTACCTGTTGGCGGCATACGGGGCGCGGCGGGGCGGCCGCCCATTCGCCAACTCCCTTTTTATGGCCGCCCCTTCGAGAAAACGACAAGCAGGTCTCATCGCAGGCGGCCGCGAAGGGCTCTGGTGGTGAAGCGCCGCCACGGAATCAGCTCGGGCCCAACTACCCCGATGGCGCATCGCCTTGCTTTCAGGGCGAGTTGGGAAGCAGCTCTGCGAGACCTGGTCGTCGGCCTACCCGGCCTCGTGGACGGCGTCGCCCTGTCCGCGATCCCGCTAATGATCAACGGCCCTCGCAGCCCACTCGACCACCTCCCGGCAATAGGCAATGACCAGCCCTGCCGACACCCCTGAACGAGAGCCCTCACCCGGATTGCGGAATTCGTACGCCCAACAGGATCAGCCGAGAGGCCGTCCGATGTTTCATGTGAAACATCGCAAAGCGACCTGCCCCGCCCTTCAGGTGGCGCTTTCCCGGAGCGCCTGTTCGACGATCGCCTCCAGCCGGGCATGGTGCGCCCCTCGCCAGTAGACGCGGCCGCATGCCGTGCACTGCGCGAAGACGTCATACGTACGCTGCGTGCCGTGCTCAAGGTGCTCACGGACGGAGTCCTTGTCGGCGTCCATGAGCCGGCCGTTGCACGCGGTGCAGCGTGTCCACGGCGCGAGGGTGGGGGCGAAGCGCCCCAGCACGTCCCGGAGTTGCTCATCGGGCCGGTCGCTGTAGATGAACGCGCCCGCCCAGATCTCCCGCCGTCGCAGCAGCCCGCGGTCCCGGGAGAGGAGTACCCGTTGTTCCTTCGCCGAGAGCGCGGCCAGCGCCGCGTCTCCGGGGTCCTCGTTCGTGTAAGCCGCATCAACGCCGAGCAGCCGCAACCTGCGTGCCAGGGTGCCGAGGTGTACGTCGAGCAGGAACCTCAGCGGCGCGCCGGGGAGCCGCTGTGGACGCTCGATGGCGTACACCTCGATGCGCTCGCCCTCCTGCGGGACATGGGAGACGGGAACCTCGGCACCGTCCACGACAAGCCGGCCGACCTCGGTGAGCGGGACGCCGAGCGACTCGACGACATGACCGAGCGTCGATGAGCCATCGGTTGCCACGGGCGTACCGGCGGTGCCGTGCGCTGAAGCGACGAAAAGGTGCAGTGCGGGGTCGAAGCTGAAGTGGATCTCGGGTCCGTTCACGCCGGACAGCATGCCATCGGGCGAGCCATGCCAGCGAGCGGATTCCTGCCGGTCAGAGGCACGGGGTGCGCCGCCCGGCAGGTGGCTGTGCCGTGGCTCCACCGCGGCGGTGGCGCGTCTGGCTACATACGGACCGTAGCGGTCGACGCCCCGGATTGTGCACGGTGGAGCAGGCCCCGCTCCCCCGCCGCCCCTAGCCTCACTGCCACCACACCACCACCATCACCAATGAGGGGCGGCACCGGTGAACTGGCACATCCACGACTACCGCGAGAACGATCTCGCCGAAGTGGTCCACCTGATCGACTCCACGGCCGAGCTGGGGCAGGAGTCCGTCTTCTCGCTCGCGGAGTGCATCAGTGCGCTGACTTCTCGGCAGCCTGCCGTGGTGGCCGTCCACCAGGGCGCTCCCATCGGGGCGGCGCTCGCTTGTGTGGCGGGTGAGCGGGGCTGGGTGATGCGGATCGCGATCTCCTCGGCCTGGCGTGGCCGGGGGCTGGCGAGTGCGCTGCTGGTGGAACTGGAGCGGCGCCTGGTGGCGGCCCGGGTGAGCCGGATCGCCTATGTGCTTCCGGAAGAGGATCTGCTCGGCGAGGGCCTGCTCAACGCGGGCTATACGCGGCAGCCCGCGGTGGCCTACTTCGAGAAGGTCGAACCGCACCACGGCCCCGCGGCCAGCCTCCTGGAGGACCTCGGCGGGCGCTTCCTGCCCGCTGATCTGTGGGCCAAGGTCGCCGGCATGGAGGCGGAGAAGGACCTCATCGAGCGGCGGGTCGTGCTGCCGCTGGCGGAGCCGGAGCGAGCCGCCCGGCACGGGGTACGGCCGCCTCGTGCCATCGCCCTGTTCGGGCCGCCGGGGACCGGGAAGACCACTTTCGCCAGGGGTATCGCTGCCAGGCTCGGCTGGCCGTTCGTCGAGCTGCTGCCGTCCCGGCTGGCCGACGAGGGCAATCTGGCGGCGGCACTGCGCAGCGCGTTCGCCCGGATCGCGGAACTGGAGCGGGTCCTCGTCTTCATCGACGAGGTCGAGGAGATCGCTCCGGTCCGCCATGAGCCCGCCCAGCCGGGCGGGCTACACGGGGTGACGAATGAGCTGCTCAAGCTCATACCGGGGTTCCGGGAGCGGGACGAGCGGCTGCTGGTCTGTGCGACCAACTCCATCCGCTCGCTCGATCCGGCGTTCCTGCGGCCGGGTCGGTTCGACTACCTGATCCCGATCGGTACGCCGGACGCGGCGGCCCGGTCGGCGATCTGGTCCCGGTACACGGACGGCCGTCCCGAGGTGGATGTGGCGGCACTGGTGGCGGCCAGCGAGCTGTTCACCCCGGCCGATATCGAGCACGCCGCCCGGATGGCCGCCCAGACGTCCTTCGAGCGGGACCTGGAGGCGCTCGGTGGCGGCGCGGCCGCGCACGGGCGGCTCGGGGCGAGCACCGACGACTATCTCGCCGCCATCGACCGGTGCCGGCCGACCGTCACCCCCGCCATGGTCGACGAATTCAGTGCGGACATCACCGCACATGCCCGCTGCTGACGGCCGGCGCGGCCCTCCCCCCCCCACGCACCGACCGGCGGGAAGCCGGACGGATCGGCCCCAGCCACGCACCCACTGCGGGCCGGGCCGGGGGCTCTCCCACGGAGCCGACGTCGGACGACAGAACTACAGCCGGAGCACTGCAACGGGAGGACATGGACCGCTGCGATTCCTCCGTGGGACCGATGTTGACTCCGGGTTCGCGTACGTACGGTCTGACCGGTGCCGGAACTCGTGCACCATCGGGGATCATCGAGAGGGGCGGACCACGCATGGCGGAGATTGTCGATCTGGGGGCGTACGGCGAGGACTTCACCAAGGACCCTTACCCGTACTACGCCAAGCTGCGTGCCCAGGGGCCCGTACACCGGGTGCGCCTCCCCTACGGCAACGACGCATGGCTGGTCGTCGGGCACCAAGCGGTCAGGGCCGCGCTCAGCGACTCCCGCCTCAACAAGGACTGGCGCGTCGCCATGCCGCAGAACGACGAGGGCGAGGTCTCGGCCCTCTTCACGAACATGCTGGACGCGGACCCGCCTCAGCACACCCGGCTGCGGAAGCTCGTGGCCAAGGAATTCACCTCCCGCCGCGTCGAGGCACTACGGCCACGGGTGCAGCAGATCACCGACGAGCTGCTGGATACGATGCTCGCCGCCCCCGAGGGCCGTGCCGACCTGGTGGAGGCCCTCGCCTTCCCGCTGCCCATGACCGTCATCTGCGAACTGCTCGGCGTCCCCGCCATGGACCGCGAGGCCTTCCGTGCCTGGTCGAACGAGATCGTCGCGCCGACCAGTGACGAGGCGGCACAAGACGCGGTTGCGGCGATGTCCGGCTACCTCGTCGACCTGATCGAAACCAAGCGCGGCGCCCCCGGCGACGGCCTGCTCAGCGCCCTGATCCGCACCAACGACGAGGACGGCGACCAGCTCTCCCGTGACGAGCTGGTCGGCACCGCCTTCCTGCTGCTGGTCGCAGGCCATGAGACCACCGTCAGCCTCCTGGCCAATGGTGTACGCGCCCTGCTCCAGCACCCGGACCAACTGGCCGCCCTGCGAGCCGACTTCTCCCTCCTCGACAACGCCGTGGAGGAGATGCTGCGCTACGACGGCCCGGTGGAGACGACCACCTGGCGCTTCACCGGCGAGCCGGTCGAGATCGGCGGCACCCTGATCCCCGCGGGCGAGACCGTAGTGATCGCCCTGGCTTCCGCCTCCCGGGACCCGGAACTCTTCGCCGTCGCCGACGACTTCGACATCACCCGCGACGCACGCGGACACACCGCCTTCGGCCACGGCATCCACTTCTGCCTAGGCAGTGTCTTCAAATGATCTCGGGTGGTGGATCATGGTCGGGTGATACGTCGCCATGAACTGTCGGATGCCGAGTGGGAGTTCGTCCGGC